>CAYLVP010000058.1:0-6632 GCA_964387155.1 uncultured Rhodobacterales bacterium
CCGCCTACACACTTTCCAGGCGTGCGCCTTCGACCACTCGGCCACCTGTCCGTGGCGCAGGGTTTACCCAAAGCACCGGGGGCTGCGCAAGGGGTATTCACCACCAAATTTGCGCCGCTAGTCATCCCCCTCGCCCGCGTCCGGGTCATCCGCGCGCGCCTTGGTTTTGGCCGGGCTGGCCGGGGCCTGCGCGGCGGATGGGTCGGGGGCGTGCAGCGCCTCGGGGTTGCGCAGCCACAGGTCGCGTTGGGCAAAGGGTATATCGATCCCTTCTTCGGCAAAGCGACGCGCGATTTCGTGGCGCATGTCGGAAGGTGCAGCCATCACGTAATTCACATCCCGCAGGATGGCCCGTATCTCGAAATCAAGGCTGTCCGCCCCGAAGCCGATGAAGAACACATTGGGCGGCGGGTTGACGATGACCTGCGGGTGATCTTCGGCCACCTCGCGCAGGATCGCTTCGACCTTGCGGGTATCGCTGCCATAGGCCGCGCCCACCGACACAATGATCCGGCCCGTCAGGTTGCCCTTGGTCCAGTTCGTCACCGAGGTCGAGATCAGGTCCGCGTTGGGCACGATCACGTCGCGGCGGTCGAAGGTTTCGATCCGCGTGGCCCGCACCGAGATGGCCCGCACCACACCCATGGTGCCGCCGACCTCGATCCAGTCGCCCTCGCTGATCGGCCGCTCGATCAACAAGATGATGCCTGAGACGAAATTCGACACGATGGTTTGCAGCCCAAAGCCAATGCCGACCGACAGGGCGCCTGCGACAATCGCCAGCGAGCTGAGGTCAATCCCCGCCCCCGTGATGGCCATCAAGGCTGCAAGGAATATCCCGATATATCCAACGCCCGAGACGACCGCGTTGCGCCCGCCGATATCCATGCGGGTCTTGGGCAGCACCTGGGTCTTCAGCCCGCTTTGCAGCAACCGGGTCAGCATGTAGCCGATCCCGAAGATCACCGCGAAGGTGACGAAATCCGACGGTGAAATCCGACTGTCGCCCAGCTGTATCCCGGCAGACAGAACCGCCCAGCCCTCCGACAGGTCAGACAGGCGCGCGCCCCAGATCAGCGCCAGCACCGGGATGGCCAGGATGGCCAGCACGAAGCTCACAAGCACCGGGATCAGCGCATTGTCGCTGTCCTCGTCGCGCATGATCATCGCGTAGACATCGCGCACGAAGCGCTGCAGGACCGCCAGCAAGGCAAACAGCGCCAGCGTCAAAACAGAGGAGATGACCAGGGCGCTGCCCGCCGTGACATAGCCAATCGCGGCCATGACAGGGCCTGCCACGCCCACGATCAGCGCGCCGCGCGCAAGGCTGCTGGCGATCAGGTTGGAGCGTGTGCCTGCGCCCTCCTCCGCCTCCTCCTCCTCCACCGGTGCGCGCGCCGCGCGCAGCATCAGCAGACCAAGGCGGACCAGCATCACCCCCCCGATCGCGATGATCGGGAATTTCAGAACGCCCTGCACCGTCACTGTCATGATACTCGACAGAAACTGGTTATCGGCCAAAAGCTGCACGCCCTGATCAAGGGCGATAAGCAGCGCCAGGATGAAGGCGTAAAACCGCCCCTCCGCCAGCCCGATGGGGGAGAGCGGCAGGACCGGCCGGGGCGGGTTCACCTTTGGAAACACCTGCGTAGACAGCCAGCGCCCCGCCGCCAGACAAATCACCAGAATGCTCAGCAGGCGCAGCACCGTGTCGCCCACAACGGCCGTCATCTGCGTGAAATTGACACCGGTGATGATCGCGAAGATGCCGGCCACGGGCAGGATCATACCGAACAACGACCCCAGAAAGGTCGCCACCCGGAAAGAAGCGCGGCTGTCGCTGCGCGCCTGACGCAGCCGCAGCAACACCCGCTCGATCCAGGACCCCGACCGGGTCACGAGGATCAGCCCCACAACCAGAAGCAGCCCGGCAAGCGGCAGCGAGGACCGGAGCGCGTTGCGATTGGTGCGCGCGGTGTAATTGTTGACCACCTCCCCCGTGACGGCCTCGGCCACCAGACCCAAAGCCACGACCGTGTCGGGCCAATAGACCGGGTTTAACGGCGTGGGATCCAGCCGGAAGGTGCGCGCGGCCTGCCGTTCGCGCACCAGCGCGTCAAGCTCGGCAATCAGGCCGTTGGCGTTAGTATAGGCCTCCTCCGCCGCGCGCACGGGCGCGAGCGCCTGTTGCAATTGCTCATTCAGGGTCGCGCGGCGATCTGCGATGTCTTGCGGCTCGCTCTCACCCTCGGCAGGCGCGGGGCCCAAGGCCGTGATCTGTTCGCGCAAGGTCTGGATGCGCACCGCATTGGTGTCTTGCGCGGTCAGAAACCGCTCCCTCCAGACGGAAAGCTGGGCGCGCAGCGAGGTCAGTTCTTCATTGGAGGCGGTGCCACCATCAAGAACGGAGCGCGCCTCGGTCGCGGCAACCTCCCATGCGCCGTAGTCGGGGGCCACCTGTTGGGTGGCGACCTCTGCATCCTGCGCCAGGACGGGCGCTACGGCGAGGGTCGCGATGCACAAGACGCACAGGGCAATCGCGCACAGAACTGAGTAAGCTGTGCGCATCACTCCTCGAATACGGCAGGAAGGTCGCGCGGGGCGGTGTCGAGCCAGTCAGGCACGGGCAGGCCCTTTTCCTTCAGAAACGCAGGGTTCCAGAGCTTCGATTGATAGCGCGTTCCATAGTCGCACAGGATCGTCACGATGGTATGGCCCGGCCCCAGATCGCGCGCCATGCGCACCGCGCCTGCTGCGTTGATGCCCGAGGACGCGCCGAGGCACAGCCCCTCTTGCTTGAGCAGATCGAAGACAATCGGCAGCGCCTCCTCATCGGGGATCTGACAGGTGAAATCAGGCGTCAGCCCTTCAAGGTTTTTCGTAATCCGCACCTGACCGATGCCTTCCGCAATGGAGCCACCTTCGGTCTTTAGCTCACCATGCGTGTACCAATCGTAAAGCGCGGCGCCCATCGGGTCAGCCAGGCCGATCTTGACGCCTTTGGGCTGCAGCGCCTGCGCCACGCCCGCCAGCGTGCCGCCCGAGCCCACCGCGCAGATGAACCCATCCACCTTGCCCTCGGTTTGCGCCCAGATTTCGGGGCCGGTCGTCTCGACATGGGCCTGCCGGTTGGCGACATTGTCGAACTGATTGGCCCAGATCGCGCCGTTCGGCTCGGACGCGTCCAACGCATTGGCCAGCCGCTCGGAATAGCGCACGAAGTTGTTGGGATTGCGGTAGGGCACCGCCGGAACCTGCACCAATTCGGCGCCCGCGAGGCGCAGCATGTCCTTCTTTTCCTGGCTTTGCGTCTCGGGGATGACGATGACCGTCTTATAGCCCATCGAAGCCCCTACCAGCGCGAGGCCGATGCCGGTGTTGCCGGCCGTTCCTTCGACAATCGTGCCCCCCGGTTTGAGCGCGCCGCTGTCAACCGCGTTGCGGATGATGGTCAGCGCGGGCCGGTCCTTGACCGATTGGCCGGGGTTCATGAACTCGCATTTGCCCAGAATCTCGCAGCCCGTCTCATCGGAAAGCCTGTTGAGCCGCATCAAAGGGGTGTTGCCGATCAGCGCGGCCAGATCGCTTTTTGGTGTCATGTCAGGCCCTTCCCGGCTGCCTTGCTCTGGGCAAGTTTGTAGGCTGAGGCCAGGGCGAACTCAACCGAAAGCGCGCCGCCTCAGCCGCGCAGCCGGTCACGATTGGCCGCAAGCCACAACGCAGACAGGATAAGCGGCCCGTTCTCAGCCTCCCCGTCTTCGACGGCGCGCATCAACCGATCGAACGGGACAACCATCGAACGGATATCCTCCGCCTCATCGGCGAGCCCGCCAAGGCCTGCAGCATCCTCGGGCAGATCGGTGATGCCAATATAGGAGATCAGATATTCCGTCATGATCCCCGGTGACGGATAGTAGCTTGTGACCTTGTGCAGCGCGCCCATTGCGATCCCCGCCTCTTCCATCGCCTCGCGACGGGCGGTGTCTTCGAAGCTTTCGCCCGGGTCATGACGGCCGGCAATGGCCTCAAGCGACCAGGGATGCGGATCCCCTCGCAGATAGGGGCCCGCGCGAAACTGCTCGATCAGAAGCACCACATCGCGCACGGGGTCATAGGGCAGCACCGTCACGGCATCGGCAGAGATGAACACCGCGCGCTCCACAGGCGCGGACATTGCGCCCGCGAAGGTCCGAAACCGCAGCGTGACATCGTCGAGCGCGAAAAAGTGGCTATAGGCGCGGCTGCGCTCGACAAGCGTTGCGTCCTGCCGGTCACGCGCGCTGCGCAACGCCACGGGCGTGGTTGCGGCCCGCGCATTCAACCGCTGCTGCGCGCGGGCGTGGATGACGGGGGTTCGCTGGGCGATCACTTGAGGGGCGAGCTGGCCAAACCCGTCCATGATCTCGACCGCCGCCTCGCGCGCAAGGGGCCCATGCGCGATCTGCCACTGCGCCAGCGACCAGTCTTCGGCGGGTGTCCAGTCTGCTTGGTGCGGCTTGTAGACATCGGCGCCCCGCATTTGCCCGCCGACCATGACCTGCGCCTCCTGGCGGGTATAGGCATAGGGCGCCTCGTAAAAATCAAGCCTGTCGCGCTGGTGGGGGCTCACCTCCAGCAGGATGCCTTCGGCCTGCTGATCCGGGGCGTCTGCCAATAGTGGGAAAGACTGCCCATCAGCGCGGGCCACGCGCGCGCCGGGCAATTGCGCCGGTTCTGCGCGCACCGCGCCACCTGCCACGGTTTCCAAAAGCTGCGGGTCGCGCAGGGTGCCGAACACGAAAACGGGCCGCGGGGGCGTCACCCCCATCGGTTATGCGACCACTCGGCCACCAACCCGGTGAGTGCGCCGCCGATCAGCAAGGTACCTATGCCCTGCGGGGTCAGCAGAAGCTGGCCGTATTCCATAAAGATCTGGAACATGCCGGTGATGGCCTCCATCGGGCCGTCATATTGCAACCGCATCGACAGCTTCAGCATCTCGCCGATGGCAAAGGCCAGCAGGCAGAAAAACACCGAACACACAATGCCGTAGACGCCGGTGTTGATGGCGTTGACATTGCCGCGCCCGATCAGCCTGCCGATCACGCGCCAGGCGCATATCGCGGGAATGATGGTGCTGACCGGGATCAGGTAGTTGGTGGGCACGCCTTCGGGAAGCTGCGGCTTGACCGTGCCTGCCACCAGATATCCGATCAGGGCAAACATCACGGCGGCAATCATACGTGCGGCGGTTGGCATATGCTCGAAGCCTTCGGGTCATTGGCCATAACCCGCGCCCTGCCTGCTTGGTCAGGCTTCTTTGGGCCGCGTCATGGTGATCTGCGTCACGTCGCAGTTTCCACTCCAGAAGGTGGCGGCGCAAGAGGTGAGATAAAAATTCCACATGCGTTGAAAACGTGCATCAAACCCCTGCTGGGCGACCTCGGCCCAGCGCTCGTTGAAGGTCTCGTGCCAGCGGCGCAGCGTGTCGGAATAGCTCTGGCCAAACTCGATAGAGCCGGTCAGCTGCAGCCCGGCCCGCGCAATCTCGGCGCGCAGCACAGAGGGGCTGGGCAGCATGCCGCCGGGAAAGATGTATTTCTGGATGAAGTCGACGCCGCGCTTATAGACCGCCCAGCGGCGGTCCTCGACGGTGATGATCTGCAGCGTGGCGTTCTTGCCGGGTTTCAGCCGCTCGCGCACCGTGTCGAAATAGGCAGGCCAGTATTTCTCCCCCACGGCCTCAAACATCTCGATCGAGGCGATGCCGTCATAAAGCCCCGTCTCGTCGCGGTAATCCTGCATCTTGATCTCGACCTTGTCCGACAGCCCCAGCCGCGCGATGCGCGCAACAGCGAAATCATGCTGCTCCTGGCTGATGGTCAGGCCGGTGACCTTCAGGCCTCGCTCCTTGGCGGCATATTCAGCAAACCCGCCCCAGCCGCAGCCGATCTCAAGCACATGGTCGCCCGGCTGCACGCCCATCTGATCGACCATGCTGGCATATTTGTTTTCCTGCGCCTTCTCGAGGCTCTCCTGCCCATTATTGAACAGGGCCGAGCTGTAGGTCATCGTGTCGTCCAGCCACAGGCTGTAGAAGTCATTGCCCAGGTCATAGTGGTAGCTGATGTTCTTCTTGGCCTGCGTCTTTGAGTTGGACTGCATCCAGAAGCGCAGCTTTTCATAGGCGCGCACCAGCGTCAGGCCGGGATAGCCGTCATAGACGTCTTCATTGTCGGCATGGACCAGATCCATGAAGGCCTGCAGATCAGGCGTTGACCACCAGCCATCAAGATAGGCGTCGCAAAAGCCCAGATCCCCCTCCCGCACGATGCGGGCGAAGAGGTCGTCATTATGGACGGTGAACTCGGCCACGGGGCCCGGCTTGGTGCCTTCGGCCCGGAAGGTACGGCCATCGTCAAGCTTGATGTCGAGCCGCCCATGTTCAAGCTGCGCCGCTGTGGCGAAGGCCTGCTTGAAGTAACGCGGCAGGGCGGACTGCCCGTCGGTCGTTGTCAGGACGCTCATGCCCCACCCCCCAGAATTTCTTATTTATCTTAGTCAGATACGAGGCGGGCCCTCAAGTGGTTTCAAATTCGCGGGGAATTTTGGCCCGGGTGACGCAAGGGAAGCTGTCAGCGCCCGGTCAGCGC
>CAYLVP010000058.1:6732-19458 GCA_964387155.1 uncultured Rhodobacterales bacterium
GCGGGGAATTTTGGCCCGGGTGACGCAAGGGAAGCTGTCAGCGCCCGGTCAGCGCGCTTTATAGGCGGCCAGCGCCCGCTCCCGGCCCTCGTCAAGCGCCACCACCGGGCTGGGGTAGCTGTCCTGCAATGACATGTTCCAGCTGCGGGGGATAGCCTCGAAATATTGCGCGGCCTGCGCCTCGTGGTTTTTGAACAGCTCGCCCAGATAGCGGGCCCGGTAGGTGCGGTCCTTGTCAAATTTCTCGGCCTGCGTGTCAGGGTTGAACACCCGGAAATAGGGCGTGGCATCTGGGCCCGAGCCCGCCGACCACTGCCAGCCCATCGCGTTCGACGCCGGGTCCCAGTCAATGAGGCAGTCGTCAAACCACGCCTGCCCCACCTTCCAATGGGTCATCAAGTGCTTGGTGAGATAGGAGGCCACGATCATCCGGCCCCGATTGTGCATATAGCCCGTCACATACATCTGCCGCATGGCGGCATCGACCAGCTGAACCCCGGTGCGGCCCTGCTTCCAGGCCTTGATCTCGGCGGCGCGCTCGTCGTCTTTCCAGGGGAAGGCGTCCCATTCCTCGCGCCAGTTCTGATCGACGATGCGCGGGGTGTGATAGGCCAGATGATAGGCAAACTCGCGCCAGACCAGCTCTTTGAGGAAGGTCTCCGCGCCGGATTTGCCCGCATCAAGCGCGCGCCAGCCCGCGTGCCAGCATCTCAGAGGGGATATCTCGCCATAGGTGAGGTTTTCCGACAGGCCCGAGGTGCCTTCCATCGCCAACACGTCGCGGGCGGTTTGGTAGTCATCGATGCGGTCCCTGATAAAGCTGGCCAGCCGCCCAGAGGCCGCCGCCTCCCCCACAACCACATATTGGCCCACCACATCGGCCCCGCGGTTCATGGCCGCGCCCATCTGCCACTCCTCAAGCCTGTCACTCTTGGGCCAGCTGTCCGGCGCGGCAAGCCCGGATACGGCTGGCAGGTCTTGCGCAAGGGCGCGGTCCCGCACGGATTTCCACATCGGAGTGAAGACCTTGTAAAACGCCCCGGTCTTGGTCTCGACCGTCCAGGGCTCAAACAGCAGATGGCCGGTGAAGCTTTCGGCCTCGACCCCGTCCTCTTTCAGGCCCGCTTTGACCTCTTTGTCGCGGGCAATTGCGGCGGGGTCATAGGCGCGGGACCAGTAGACCGCCCCTGCCCCCGTCTCGGCCACCAGCGCGCGCAGCACGTCAAGCGCGCGGCCCCGGCGCAGAATCAATCGGCTGCCCAAATCCTCAAGCGTCCTGGCAAACTGCGCCACCCCCAGCCCCAGCCGCCATTTGGGCGCGGCGCCGTGGGTTTCCACCACCTCGTCATGGATGAAGACAGGGATGATGGGGCGGCCGGTCTTGACCGCTTCGGTCAGGCCGGGGTGGTCGCCGAGCCGCAGATCGCGGCGGAACCAGAAAATCAGGGGGGCGTCAGTCATGCCCCGTGATCTAGGACGCAATCGCCGGGGTCAACCGCAGCGAGGCGCTCAGATAGAAAAGCCCCCGCGCAAATGGCGGGGGCTTTCGGCATCATTCGGGTGGTCCAGCCTATTCGGCCGGAACGCCATCGATATTGTCGACCGTCGTGGCAACGCCCGCCTTTTCCCGGCGGCCATCGTTCCAGATGGCTTTGATCAGACCAAAGCACATCAGCACCATCACGACCGAGAAGGGCAATGCCCCGATCACCATCGCGGTCTGAATGGCCCCCGTCCCGCCAGAGATCAGCAACCCGCCAACGACCAGCGCCAGGGCTGCGCCCCAGAACAGGATATGCGGACGCGCCTTTGGCCCCTCGTCACCCGCCGCGTTGATCGTGTTCACGATCAGCACCGCCGAGTCAGCAGAGGTCACCAGGAAGGTCATCAGCAGGATCACGATGATCACCGCCATCCCCCAGGCCAGAGCTTCCGCGATGGGGGACAACATGAATTCGGTCATGGCGAAAATCTTGTCGCCATTGGCCGCATCCAGGATCAGCCCGTTTGCGTTGCCGTTCAGCTCCAGATCGATGGCGGTGCCACCGGCCCAAGCGAACCACACAAAGCACATCAGCGAGGGCACGATCATCGCGCCCAGCACAAACTCCCGGATGGTGCGCCCGCGCGAGATGCGCGCCAGGAACAGGCCCACGAACGGGGCGAAGGCGATCCACCAGGCCCAGTAGAAAACCGGCCACCAGCCCTGCCACTGCGCCAGCAGGAAGGATTCAGAACCCTCGACGCCGTCTGACACAAAGACGTTGAAGCTGAGGCCCGGCAACGCGACGAGATAGTCAAAGATGCCCACGAAGAAGGCCGTCGCCCCAAAGAAGGTCGCGCCGAAGATGATGAAGAAGCTCAGAAGGAAGATCGACAGCACCATGTTGATGTTCGACAGCCATTTGATGCCCTTGCCCACGCCTGACAGCGCCGACAGGGTCGAGGCTCCCATGATCACGGCCAGAGCCACGATAATGCCCATGGTGGTCGCGGAGCCATCGTCAAGCGCGAGCCCGCCAATGCCGATCCGGGTCAGACCCGCCACGAATTGCTCCACCCCGAAGCCCAGCGTCTGCGCGACGCCAAGGATCGTGGCCACCACGGCAACGATATCGATGATATGGCCCAACGTGCCCGAAAGCGCCTTGCCAAAAAGCGGCGTCAGCGAGGAACGGATCGTCAGCGGCAGCCCCCGTCGGTAGCTGAAAAACGCCAGCGCCAGGCCCGCCACGGCGTAACACGCCCAGGCACCCAGCCCCCAATGCAGGAAGGACCAGACATAGGCTTCGCGCACGTTATCCGCGCCCAGCGCGGCGGTTTCGCCCATGATCACGGCCGGGTTGTTCTTGAAATGCGCCACCGGCTCGGCCACGGCCCAGGTCAGCATGCCAACCCCGATCCCGGCACCAAACATCATCGAAAACCACGAGAAATTGGTGAACTCCGGCTTTTCGCCGTCCACACCAAGGTTCAGTTTGCCCGCCGTCGGCCAAAGCGCCAGCCCCAGGCAGACGATCACGAAGAAGGCGACGACCCAGATATACCAGGCGGCAAAATTGGCCAGAATGACCGAGTTCCATGCGCCCAGCACCTGCCCTGCCCATTCGGGCCAGACAATGGCCCAGACGACCAGAACGCTGATAATGATCTTGCTGATCACCGTCACATTAACACTGAAGCCGCGATAAAAACCGGCATCTGCGGTTTTGATCGGCAGCTCCGTCAGTGGAGGTTCGATAGCCATATTGAAATCCCTATTGCTTGGCCGAGGCCACGGCCAAAACTGTGCGGCCCCGGGTCTATGAGAGGTGTGTTCTTGAAAGGGGAGTTCGTGGAACGCCCCCGGCAGCAATGCGCCGCTTTCCCTCCCTTGGCTCTAGCAAAGCAGAAAAACCCGCATTTGGTAAGGAAGAAGTTTGCGCAATCTCAGGCACGGGCGAAAACATGGGCCAAAGCATGGGCCATGGCGCGGGCCAAAGAACGGGTCGCCCGACCCAGCCCGCGCGCGCGGTTCACGCCCCTGTGCCGCGCATGAAAACACCCGCCCGACAGCGCCGGGACGAGTGTTTGGGGTATTTCAAAGCGCCCGGTCAGGCCATGCTTACGCGTTGACGTCAACCACGACGCGGCCCTTGACCTGACCTTTCAAGATGTCTGCGCCAAGCCCCGGCAGGTCTGACAGGGTCGCGGGCTGCACCATGGCCTCAAGCTTGTCCATCGGCAGGTCCTTTGCGATCCGCTTCCAGGCGCGCAGGCGGTTGTCATAGGGCTGCATGACGCTGTCGATGCCCAGCAGGTTCACGCCGCGCAGCAGGAACGGGATGACCGTGGCAGGCAGCCCCGCCCCGCCCGCCAGCCCGACAGCCGCGACCGAGGCGCCATATTGCATCTGCCCCAGCACGCGCGCCAGCATCGCGCCGCCCACCGCGTCCACACATCCGCCCCATGTCTCGCCCTCAAGCGGGCGTTTGGTCGTCTCGTTCAGCTCCTCGCGGGCCACGATCTGGCTGGCCCCAAGCGAACTCAGGTAATCCGCCGTCTCCGGCCGCCCGGTGACGCCCGCGACCTTATGGCCGAGATTTGCCAGAATGGCCGTCGCGACCGAGCCCACGCCGCCCGCGGCACCGGTGACCAGCACCGGGCCGCCTGTCAGCCCCTGATCTTCCAAAGCCATGACCGCCAGCATCGCGGTGAAGCCTGCGGTGCCCACCGCCATGGCCTGCCGCGTGTCGAGCCCGGAGGGCAGCGGCACCAGCCAATCCGCCTTCACCCGGGCCTTTTGGGCGTAGCCGCCCCAATGCGCCTCGCCGACGCGCCAGCCAGTCAGGACGACCTTGTCGCCCGCCTTGTAGCGATTATCGCTGGAGGACTCGACCGTGCCTGCGAAATCGATGCCGGGCACATGCGGGTAGCTGCGCACCAAGCCGCCGCCGGGGCCCACGCATAGCCCATCCTTGTAGTTGACGGTGGAATACTCGACCGCGACGGTGACCTCGCCCTCGGGCAGATCATCGACCGAGATCTGCTGGACCCCGGCGCTGGTCTTCCCCTCTTCGGTCTTTTCGACAACGAGTGCGTTGAACATGTTGGTCTCCTTCAGATCCAGAATTCTTCGAGCACGGTGGCGCGGCGCGGGCCGTCATGGGTTTCGACCTGCACTTCGGTGCCCGCGTCCCAATGCGTCATGCGCACCATGCCGATGGCCACATTGGTGTTGAAATCAGGGCTCTTCGCCGCCGAGGTCAGCTGACCCACCAGTTTGCCCTTTGCGGTGATCGGCCAAAGCCGGTCACAGGGCGGGATTTCGCCGTCGATACTGATCGGGCGGACCTGTTTAACCGGCCCTTCCTTGGCCACGCGCAGCAGCGCGTCGCGGCCCACACAGCCAATCGCCGTCTGGGTCGAGCAAAACTTGCCCAGCCCGCATTCATGCGGGGTGTTGTCGCGGGTCATGTCGTTGCCGTAGCTCAGCAGCCCGCCCTCGATCCGCTCGATCAGGTTGGGACAGCCGGCATGCACATCCAGATCGCGCCCCGCCTCCATCAAGGCATTCCACAAAGGCATCCCGTTGCTCGCGCCCTCGACATAGACCTCGAACCCGCCCTGCTTGGAATAGCCCGAGCGCGCCACCAGCATCTGCGTGCCCTGAAAGTCGAAATAGCCGTAGCGGAAAAAGCGCAGGTCGGCGACCGCGTCTCCAAAGATGCGTGACGCGAGTGCGTCGGCCTGCGGCCCCTGGATGGCGAGGGGGGAGACATCGGGCTCCTCCACGATCACATCAAGGTAAAGCGCATGCGCCAGGCCCTTGACCCAAAGCAACAAATCGCTGTCAGCGATCGACAGCCAGTAGCGGTCATCGGCCAGCATAAGCGCGACCGGGTCATTCAGCATCCCCCCGGTCCCATCGACCAGAGGCACGTAATAGCACATGCCCGGCAGCATGCCGCGCAGGTCGCGCGGGGTCAGCATCTGCATCAGCCGCCCTGCATCGGGGCCGCGCAGTTCGACCTGGCGCTCGACCGATACGTCCCAGACCTGCACGGCGGATTTCAGGTGGTGGTAGTCTTCCTCCACGCTGCGGAACACGGTGGGCAGCAGCATGTGATTATAGACGGTGTAGCCCTTGACGCCTGCGGCTTCGACGCCGTCAGAGAAAGGGGTGCGCCGCACGCGGCGCGAAGGAGCAATCGTGGCCATGGGCTCACTCCGGCATGAAGGGAAGGTCAGTCGCCTCGGGCTTTTGGCCCGCGGCGGTCAACATAGCGTGCAGCTGCCCGCGGTGATGGGTCTGGTGATTGAAGAAATGCGCGACGCACAGCCCCTTAGGCCTGGTCAGCGTGGTCTCCATCGCGCCGGAATACCACATCATGGGGCCGATCAGGTCGATCTGCTTCACCCGGTCAGCCCAGCGCAGAATGCGGTTATCCGTGCGCAACCGGTCGTCGAGAAAAAGCTGCAGATCATCATGCAGTGCGAGGCTCTCTTCTAATCCGCCATCCGGCGCGTGACCGCCATCAAAGCGGCTCATCCATAGCTGATCGCCCCAAAGAAGGTGGTTGGCCGTTTTCCAGATCGAGCCGAAAAACGCCTTGCGGTCCTTCTTCAGCTCCTTGTCATCCAGCGCTTTGATGCAGGCTGTCAGGCTGCGGTTCTGCCACGCATTGTAGCGCGCCATGGTTTGGCAATACTCGACCGTCACCATCGGGCTAGGGTCCTGACCACTCAATCGGGCATATCTCTGCCGATTTGCCTGCAAAATCCCAAACCCGGCCGTAATCGCGCACCCGCGATTTCAGCCCCTGAGCCGCGATAATGTCGGGACCCATCCAGTATTTGGAATTGCTGACCATCACCGGATGATCGTCGGATTTGCCCGCGACCATCTCGATCTCGCCCTGAATTTTGCGCCCGATATTGATGGACCTTTTGCGCCCCTCCCGCACGATCTCGACCGGCGCGCGTTCCGCCCCGATGATCTCCGAGACCAGCATGGTGAACAGCCCCGTGGTGCCGCCCGCCGCGCCCGAGAAGATCTTCAGGATGCCGTTATAGGCCTTCTGGGTCGCGCGCTCATCGACATAGGCTGCAACCTTCCAGTCGCCCTCGCCCATCCGGCCCGGAATATCGACCAGCAGGCCGATATTCAGCCCACCCAGGTCCTCGCCCTCGAAATGGCCCTCGTCGATGGCAATGGCCATCCAGGCGTGGCAATGGCCTTCGGTGGGCGGATGTGCGCCCAGCGAGACCACGCAGGGGCAAAACACTGTGCAGGAGCAGTTCAAAAACAGCTCGCCCTTGATCGACCAATCCGTAGGCTCCTTGCGCCTGCGACGCGGATCCATTCGCGCATCGATCTTCTGCATCACCTGCAGACGGTCGGACGGTTTCGTTGCTTTCTTGGCCATATCGACCCTCCCTTACGCGATAACGCCGTAACCGGCGACGCAAACCCCCGTGAGGATCAGAACGACCCCCATGGGTTTTGTGACATAATGCCCGATCTGGGGCAGCTTTTCGATCACCATAAACAGCGTGGCAAGCCCCATCCACAAAAGGCTCATCACCCCGCCGACAAATCCTAGCGCCATGAAGCCCCAGCAGCAGCCAACGCAAAACGCGCCCAGCCCCAGCCCCATGCGCAGCCCGCCTGCAAAGCCGGTCTTCCAATGGCCCAGAAAATACATGCCCGGAGAATGACAGACCCCGTGGCAGATCTCTTTGGCGCGGGTGAACTGGAACAGGCCGACAACCCCGAAAAGCAGTCCGGCGAACCAAAGCGAATTCGATATGCCCAGATCGTCGATCAGGCCCGAGGCCATCAGCGCAATCTGCGCCCCGGTGATCACCGCAGCGAAGCCGACCCAAACCACGAAATAGCCCAGAATGACGCCAACCCAGCCCGCGCGGGTGCCGTTGGCCGACACCATCAGGTCCTCATAGGCGCGCAGCGTCGGGACCATGGTGGGCAGCATCATTGCGGCCATCATGATCGCCCACATCGGGAAAAGCGCGCCGAAACTTGTCATCTGCATCATGGGCATTTCGCCCATCTGCCCCATCCCGTCGCCGCTTTCAGGCATGGTGCCAGCTACAGTGCCCGACATAGTATCAGACATGCCGCCCATCGACATCATGCCAGCGGGCCGACCGATCCAGTCGACCCCCATCATCTGCGCCATGGAAAACATCACCCACCACGCAGCCAGGATGGCCGCAAAAAAGCTCAGCCAAAGCGCGGTACGGGCGATATGCGGCATGGCCTGGCTCCTTGTTGATCTTGCGCTATCGCCGAGTCGCGGGCTAGCGTCCGGTATGTCAGGATTTAAATGTCATACAATTGATAGGCCAAGCAAATGAAAATTGATCCAGACAGCCCCAAAGACCTGTCAGCGCAGATTGCGCAGTCGATCCGCGACGCCATTGTCTCGGGCGAATTGCCCATCGACGAGCGACTGCCATCGGAGGCGGAGCTGGCCGAGCAGTTCGACGTCTCCCGCCCCACCGTGCGCGAGGCTTTGAAGCGGCTGGCCGCACAAAGCCTGATCCGCACCCAGCGCGGGGCTTCGGGCGGGGCTTTCGTGAACCGGCTCAGCTTTGAGGATGCCTACGCGCAGCAAATCACCACCTCCACCCTGCTTTTGTCGATGAACGCCGTGTCGTTTGAGACCGCCTGCGAGGCGCGCTACGCGCTGGAGCGGTCTTGCGCGCCATTGTCGGCCGCCCGCCGTCAGGCCGACCATCTGGCCACCATGCGGGCCGAAATTCACAGGCAGGGCCAGCCGGGGCTGAGCGACGAGGCATTTTGCGCCTCCGATGTTTCCTTCCACCGCGCGCTGGTCGATGGCGCGCAGAACCCGGTCTTGTCCTACCAGCTGGCCGGGGCCGTTGAGGCGATGCAGCCCCTGATGAACATGATCACCTTCACCGCCCGCTCGCGGGAAGAAATCATCGCATTCCACACCCGGATCGCGGACGCGTTGGAAAGCCGCGACGCAGGCAAAACCGACGCCGCCCTGTCAGAGCTTCAGGCCTACACGGTGCAACTTGCCGCCGACGTGATCGCCAGCCGCGCACGCAAGGCCTGAGCACGCCACCTGGCAAGAAATTGACTTGTTCCTGACCGGGGTTTGCCCGTAGCGTCACCGCCAGAAATTCGACCGACTGGGAGCGTCATTCATGAACACAATCACCAAGCTGCTGGGCGGGGCTGCCCTTGCGCTGACCGCCACCACCGCCTTCGCGGCAGACCCTGACCTGCTGGTCTTTGACTGGTCGGGCTATGAGGAAGACGGCTTTTTCATCAAATACGCCGAAAAGCATGGCTCCGGGCCGACTTACGCGTTTTTCGGGGAAGAGGAAGAGGCGTTCCAAAAGCTGCGCTCGGGCTTCAGGGCCGATGTGGCGCATCCCTGCTCGCAATCTGTGGATAAATGGTATCAGGCCGGCCTGATCGAGCCTTGGGATATCTCGAAAATTCCGAGCTACGAGACGGTCGCGGATATCTATAAGAACGACCCGACCTTCGTGCGCGACGGCGAGGTCTATTTCATCCCCGCCGATCTGGGCATGACCGGGTTGATCTACAACACGGAAGAGATCACCGCCGATCAGGTTGCCTCGCTGCAGATATTCGTGGATCCGGCCATGGCGGGGCGCACCTCCCTGCCGGACAATGTGGAGGACGCCTATGCGCTGGCCTATCTGGCCACCGGCGTCACCGATTGGACCAAGGCCACTGAGGACGACATGAAAGCGGCCTCCGACTGGATGCGGAAGGCGCATGCTAATGCGCGCGCCTATTGGGCCGACGGGGCCGAGCTGGCGCAGCTGATGGCGACCGGCGAGGTCCTGGTCGCCTGGGGCTGGAATGAAACGCCCGTCCAAATGACCGGCGACGGCTTCCCGATCGGGTTCCAGCGGCAGGCGACGGAAGGCTCCTCCGCCTGGTTCTGCGGCTATGTCAATCTGGTCGATGGCCCCGGTTCCGAAGACAAGGCGCATGACTTCGTCGAAAGCTTCCTGTCAGCCGAAACCGCCGATTACATCGTGAATGAATGGGGCTATGGCCACTCCAACACGGCCGCGATGAGCGGGTTTGACGAGGCGACACTGACCGAAGTGGGCCTCAATGAAATCGCAGCCCCGCAACTGGCGCAGCTGCCCATGGACAATGCCCTGCGGGAGGCCATGATCCAGGAATTCGAACGCATCAAGGCTGGCTTCTAAGCTATTGATTTTGAAAATACTGAGGCCGGTATGGTAAACACCTGCCGGCCTCAACACGGTCTGGCCCCTTCCCGACCATGTCATCACCCCGGGCCAAGCACCGCCAACCCGGCCCGTGCACCCCGAAAACCTGTTATTCTGAATGAGACAGCTGTGATGCACCTATGATGCAGCACTATAAAAGTGGTGCATCATGGCAAAAGTGTTAACAAAATGTTTCATTCGATCTCGATTTCAAGAGCGTAACAGTAAATAATGGAACCGAACCGTATTTTCGCGTGTTCACTGTCGAACACTCGCAGCTGACCACCCACTCCGGCAAGGTACCCGCCCCATGCCCACCCGCGCCAAACACATACTCATAGTCGAAGATGACCCGTTTATCGCCCTTGATATGCAGGAACATTTTATATCGCGGGGCCACACCGTCGCGGGCCCCGCGCGCACCGTTGCCGAAGCCGTCTCGATCATTGAAAGCGAGGCGGTCGATTGCGCGTCGCTTGACTACAATCTCGGCAATGAGACCTGCGCCCCAATCGCGATCCAGCTGCGCGAACGTCACGTGCCGTTCGTCTTCGTGACGGGCAATGCGCAGCGCCTGCTGCAAGAGGCGAACCTGCCCAATGCGCCTGTCATCGGCAAACCGTTCCAATATGACCGTGTGATGCAGGCGCTCGGGCTGGCCGCTGACCGCGGCTGATCAGGTTTCGCGACCGCCAAACGCCCTGCCCCATTGAAAGTGGCAAAACAGCACCGGAATAATGCGCCTATCCTTAACATTCCCAAAGCGAATGAAGGGATGAATAACGGACCCGGCGTGCCCCCCTCAGAACACCAAAAAGGAAGGAGTCCCCAAGCGCCTCCCGATTTAGTGATCGCCAATTCGCGAATGTGATTGGCGCCTGTCACGCAAATTGGACAGTATGAGTGTAAACTATACGTGTCAGTCGCGGAGAACAACACGGAGCCCCCCATGCAACAGGTCCAAATGCTATCCTATGTGATAGAATTTAACCGTGCGCCCAGTAACATTGCCAAAGCCGTGCACCAGATCCAGCAGCGCTCTGAGGCATATTGCAACGATCTTGGAATGAGCGGCATCACACTGTTGCGCGGCAGCATCCTGTTCCAGATCATTGAAGGCGCGCCCGATGTGGTCAAAACGCACCTCAAACGTCTTCGAGCCGATGACACGCATGGCCCGGTCAATGTGTTCATCAACGAACCCAGCGAGATACGCCATTTTGATATCGGGTCCATGACCTATTTCCACGACAGTTTGCAGGACTGGGATCTGCTTTCCACCTTTCAGCAAATCGGCGAATATCTGGGCGATGGGCTGGGCTATAGCCCGGCGGGCATGGTGCAATGCGCGTGGCGTATGGTGAGCGACCTGACCCTCTTCCAGGTGCCGCTTCGTGCCGCACAGGCACAACACGCCTGACCACCCCTGCACCCCGCCTGCACCCATTGCAATGCCACCCCGCCCCGCCTATATCTAACCTGTCCTTCGGGACTATGGACATAAACGCGCTCGTCATAAGCGGATCGGACCCGGGGGCGGTACCCGGCGACTCCACCAACACCCTCTCGTTTGGAGGTCATGGGGTCGAAACAGGATCGACGAACGTCTAAAGGGGTTAGCTTTGTCTCGGTGAGATACCACCGTTATCGGTTCAATTAAGCTAGTTGCAAACGACAACAAAGCTCCAGTTGCTCTGGCTGCGTAAGCGGTCCGAAATACTGAAATCTTAAGCCCTAGCGCCTTGCAGCACTAGGCGGGGTTCGCAGGTACCTGGCAACAGAAACCTGCACTTATCTCCCCAAAATTTTGCGATTTCACCTGCGTCTGTTAGGATCACGCCACATTTTTTGGTGAGGGGATTTTTACAATGACAAATGAACAGGTAATTCGGGAATGGTTCCGCCGCTTCTGGGATGAGCAAGACATGAGCGCCGTCGACGATCTGGTGCAACCCGACGCGCGCGCCAGCGGGATGGCCCATGCCCACGCGATAAACCCGGGCGAAATCGTGGCCTTCGCCCAGATGATGTTTGGCCATATCGGCAATCTCAAAACGACGTTTCATCAATTCGTCGATCAAGGCGAATGGTGCGCCTTCCACTTCACCATCAATGCCACCCATCTTGAAACCGGAAACCCCGTGTCGCTCGACGCCCAGACCATGACCCACATCGTAGATGGACGCATCAAGACCGGCATCAACCATGTCGACTATATCTCATTCTTCCAGCAAATCGGCCTGATGCCCGAGCAGACGCTAGAAAACTGCTTTGCGGGATGTCGGTTCCAGCAGATCTAAAGCTCAAACGCCTTGCGAAACGCCGCACCGCCAAGCCCGGTGAAGCGCACCGCCCGCGTGCCCTCCACGCGCTTGGCCCAGCCCTGCGCATAGACATGTTCCAGAATGCTGCGCCCCAGACGCCCCGCCAGATGGGAACGCCGCTCCGACCAATCCAGACATTCGCGGCACAGGGGCGCACGGCTCTTGCTCTCCACCTCAATGCCCAGCGCGGCCATTTTCTTGTACCCTTTGGCGGTCAGCTCCAGCTGATCTGCTTTCACGTGCAAGAACCCGCGCGCCATCATCCCGTCAAACAGCGCGACCCCCATGTCGCCCGCCAAATGGTTGTAACAGACCCGCGCCAGCCGCAGCTCCACGTCGCGCGGCCCGGTCCGGGTGCGCAGCTGGCCCGTCTTGGCGGCCAGCCCCATCATCGCTTCCAGCACCCCCGCGACATCGCCGCTGGCCAGTTTGAAATAATGGTGCCTGCCTTGCTTGGCCCGGAGGATCAGCTTGCCCTCTTCGAGCCGCTGCAAATGCACGGAGGCCGTCTGCGAGCTGACCCCCGCCTCCGCCGCCAATTCCCCGGCCGTCAGGGCTTTGCCGCTCATCAAAGCCGCCAGCATGTTGGCGCGCCCCGGATCCCCGATCAGCGCCGCCACGCGGGCGATATCTGGTCCGTCTTTCATCT
>CAYLVP010000059.1:0-18861 GCA_964387155.1 uncultured Rhodobacterales bacterium
TCGCACGGCGCGAGACAACGATGTTGCCGCGGCGGCGGTCCATCTTCAGGATTTGGAACGGCTGCTTGAGACCCATCAGAGGACCCGCGTCGCGCACAGGGCGCACGTCCACCTGAGAGCCGGGAAGAAACGCAACCGCGCCGCCCAGATCCACGGTGAACCCGCCTTTGACGCGACCAAAGATTGCGCCTTCGACGCGCTCTTCGTCGGCATAGGCTTTTTCCAGACGGTCCCAGGCTTCCTCGCGGCGCGCTTTGTCGCGGCTGATGGAGGCCTCGCCGCGTGCATTCTCGACGCGGTCCAGGAACACCTCGACCTCGTCGCCGACCGACAGGTCAGGCGCTTCGCCGGGATTTGCAAATTCTTTGAGGTCGATCCGGCCTTCCATTTTGTAGCCGATATCGATGATGGCCTGACCCGCTTCGATTGCGAGCACGCGGCCTTTCACAACCGAACCCTCGTCCGGCGTGTCCATTTCGAAGCTTTCGTTCAGGAGGGCTTCGAATTCCTCCATAGATGCGTTTTGAGCCATGTGGTCTCTGGTTTCCTAATCTTAAGTCATTATACGGGCCGGGCGGTTGTCTCCGCCGGTCTTTGGATTTCAGTTGGTCTGGACGTGGCCAGGGCAGTCAGAAAAGCAAGAAGGGCCGGAAAACCGACCCTGCCCGTTTCAATGATGCCTTGAGATTGTTGCCACCTCTTCGACGGCTGCGCGTATAGCCCGGCTTTGGCCCAAGGGCAAGAGGCGCTGCGCGGCCCAATCAAGAGGGGCCGCCATTTGCACACGGACAGCTCACCGAAGCTTTACAGGACATCCTTCCGGCCCTGCGCCAAACTGCCCCCATCACCACCGGAGGACCCAGCATGCCGATGACCCGCCGCCAATTCGCCGCCACCCTTGCCGCCACGGCGCTGACGCCGCCCGCCCTGGCGCAGGCCGTTGATTATGAAAGCGTGCTGCTCGACATTGTGGCAGGCCACCCGTCCTTGTTCTTCCCCGCCCTCGAAAAGGTCAAGGCGCGGGGCAACCCGGACATGGCCTCGGGGCTCATTCAGGCGATGCGCTTTTCGCGCGGATCGGAAGCGGAGATCGTCAAGACGCTGGAAAGTATCACCGGGGCCACCCCCGGCGATGACTGGTTCGACTGGATGCTCTGGCAGGAGGCGAACCCGCAGATCACCCCGCACCCGTCCTTCATCACCTTCAAGCGGCAGCTGATGCTGCGCATCGACCCCAATTTCGACGACTTCCTGAAGCGCGACGCCATCGAACCCGACAAGATGCGCATCCGGCTGGAAGAGATCACCTGGGGCGGGGTGCTGAAGGACGGCATCCCCTCGCTCGACAATCCAAAGCTGGTCGCGGCAGCGGATGCGATCTATATGCGCGACGACGATCTGGTCTTTGGCGTCGCGATCAACGGCGATGCCCGCGCCTATCCGCTCAGGATCATGGGCTGGCACGAGATGTTCAACGAGACCATCGGCGGGGTGCCGGTGGCGCTGGCCTATTGCACGCTCTGCGGCTCGGGCATCCTGTTTGAAACCGAGGTGGCAGGCCGCCGCAAACCGCTGATCTTCGGCTCTTCGGGGTTCCTTTACCGCTCCAACAAGCTGATGTTTGACCGTGAGACCAACAGCCTGTGGAACCAGTTCACCGGCAAGCCTGTGGTGGGGCCATTGGTGGACAGCGGCATCACCCTGCAGCAACGCCCCGTGGTGATCACCACCTGGGCCGCGTGGCGGCGGGCGAACCCCGGCACGCAGATCCTCGACATCAACACCGGGCACCGGCGCGACTATGGGTCGGGCGTGGTCTATGCCGACTATTTCGGCTCGGACGAGCTGATGTTCCCGACCCTCGTGGATCAGCGGCAGCACAAGCAAAAAGACTATGTCTTCGGCATCCGGCAATTCGGAGGGGCCAAGGCCTGGCCGCTCAAGGCCTTCAAGGGCGGCAGGATCATCAATGACGGCATGCCCGGCCGCCCGCTGGTTCTGATCGGCGATGCCAGCGCCCGCGCCGTGCGCGCCTATGAGCGCGCCGGGCTGAGCTTCACCGTGCAAAACGGCGCTCTGACCTCGGATGACGGCAGAACCTGGGACCAGACCGAAGACGCGCTGGTCTCGGGCGACACGCAACTGCCGCGCGTCGCTGGCCATATCGCCTATTGGTTCGCCTGGAACGGCTATCTGGGCGCAGAAAGCGAGATCTACGAAGGGTAGACCCCCGCCACCCGCGCAATGGCCTGCGCCACGGCTGCGTCGATATCCATATCGGACGTGTCGAGCAGATGCGCATCCCGCGCGGCTGTCAGCGGGGCGGCTTCACGCTCCCGGTCGCGGGCGTCGCGGATCTGCAGATCTGCGCGCACGCCGTCGCGGGTGACGTCATGGCCCTTGCCCGAGAGCTCCAGAAACCGCCGCTCTGCCCGCACCGCATCGCTGGCGGTGACAAACAGCTTCACCTCGGCTTCCGGGCAAATCACTGTGCCGATGTCGCGCCCGTCCAGAACCGCGCCGCCCTCGCGCCGGGCAAAGTCTTTCTGGAATTGTACCAGCGCCGCGCGGACCTGTGGCATCACCGCAACCTTGGAGGCCGCCTGCGCCACCTCGCTGTTGCGCAGATCACCCCGCGCCAGGTCGGACGGGGTCAGGCTGCGCGCGGCTTGCAGCGCGTCCTCGCCCGCCAGAACCCGCGCCCCGGTGGCCCGGTAGATCAGCCCGGTATCGAGATGGGCGAAACCAAAATGCGCCGCGACCCGCTTGGAGATCGTCCCCTTCCCCGCTGCCGCCGGGCCATCTATCGCCACGGTAAAGATCATGTCACCTTTGTCGTCAGCTGCGGGTCATCCTGCACCGCGCAAGGCAGCCCATCCGCAATCTCGTAATAGTCGCCCTTGTCGGCGCAGTAGATATGCCCCTTCAGTTTGAGCCCCGTCGTCCCATCCAACGTGCCCGCATGGATCGAGATATTCTGCCCCGCCCCGTCCCAGAACAGGCTGGAGCCGCAGACCCCGCAAAACCCGCGCCGCGCCGTATCGGAAGACGCGTACCAGACCGGCTCCCCCTCGATCTCGATCTGGTCCCGCGCCACGCTGGTCGCAGCCACGAAATGCCCGCTGGATTTGCGGCATTGCGCGCAATGGCATGCGATCACGGGACGCAGGGGCCCCTGCGTGGTGTAGCTGATGGCGCCGCAAAGACAGCTGCCGGTTCGGGTCTGGGTGCTCATGTCTGCTCCTGCCGCCAACTGGTGATCATCGCTGCAGCGGCCAGCAAGAGGCTCGCAAATTTCACCCGTGTCATCAATGAGGCCAGCTCCACCCGCGAAAGATCGCCCTGGACGATCCGCGCCACAAGGGAGTTCTCTGCAATATCAGCCGCCGCATAAAGCAGCCCGAATGCCGCAACCACCTGCCAGAACCGGCGCGGCCTGAGCCCACCTGCGATGGTCAGAATGAGCGCGGTCAGAAAGCCAATAAAGACCGTATCAAGGATCAGATAGACGCCTCTATAGGCCTGCTTGGCTTCATAGCTCAGCAGGGCCACGAACCGTTCGGCCTGGGGCCTGTCATAGCCCAAAGGCCGCAGGTCAAGCAGCAGGCTTGCACCGGGGCGACTGCCCAGATCGTCAAAAGCCACATAGCTCAGCGCAAGGAACAAAACGGCAGTCACAAGGGCCAGCCGCTTGATGACGCCTGCCCGCGTCACCGATTGTCGCGCCGCAGCCTAGCGCCAAGCCCGGTCATCAGCGGCTCAAAAATCGGAAACGAAGTCGCAATCGCGCCGCCATCATCGATCTTCACCGGCTGTTGGGCGGCCATCCCAAGGCACAGGAAAGACATGGCGATCCGATGATCGAGATGGGTCGCGCAGGTGCCGCCGCCCTTGACCCCACCTGCCCCACGCCCATGCACGGTCCAGCTGTCCTCGGTCTCGTCCACCTCAACCCCGTTGGCACGCAGCCCCACGGCCATGGCGTCGATCCGGTCGCTTTCCTTGACGCGCAGCTCCTTGACCCCGGCCATATAGGTGCGCCCCTCGGCGAAAGAGGCCACGACCGACAGGATCGGGTATTCGTCAATCATCGAGGCCGCGCGGTCGGGCGGCACATCTATCCCCTTCATATCGGGGGAGAACCGCGCCCGCAGGTCGGCCACCGGCTCGCCGCCCTCTTCGCGCTCATTCTCATAGGTCAGATCCGCCCCCATGTCGCGCAAGGTGGTAAACAGCCCCGCCCGGGTCGGGTTCAGCCCGATATTGGGCACCAGCACGTCCGAGCCTTCCACGATCAGCGCCGCGCAGACCGGGAACGCGGCCGAGCTGGGGTCGCGCGGCACAGTGATCGCCTGCGGCCTCAGCTCCGGCTGGCCTTTCAGCGTGATCACACGCCCTTCATCTGTCACCTCGGTTGCGATCTGCGCGCCAAACCCCGCCAGCATCCGCTCGCTATGGTCGCGCGTCGCTTCCTTCTCGATCAGCACCGTCTCCCCCGGCGCGTTGAGCCCCGCCAACAATACCGCAGATTTGACCTGCGCTGATGGCACGGGCGATGTGTAGCGCGCAGGCACCGGGTCAGCGGCCCCCACGATGGTCATGGGCAGGCGCCCCTGCGCCCGGCCCACGGCCTGCGCCCCGAACAGTGCCAGCGGGTCGGTGATCCGCCCCATAGGGCGCCCGTTCAACGACGCATCGCCAGTGAACGTGGCCGTGATGGGCGAGGTCGCCATCGCCCCCATGATCAACCGCACCCCGGTGCCGGAATTGCCGCAATCAATCACGTGGTCGGGCTCGGCAAATCCGCCGACACCCACGCCCTGCACCGACCACGCGCCGCCGCCATGATTGGTGACCTCGGCCCCGAAGGCCTGCATCGCGCGGCCCGTATCCAGCACGTCCTGACCCTCAAGCAGCCCGGTGATACGGGTCTCCCCCACGCTCAAGGCCCCCAGGATCAAAGACCGGTGCGAAATGGATTTATCCCCCGGCACATCCGCCACGCCGTTCAGCGGGCCGGCTTTGGAAGAACTCATCGGGATCGGGTCGCCATGCGCAGACATCAAAAGGTCCTATCGTTAGTCGCGGCTGTGATAGACCAGCCCGGCGGGGGCGTCCATCGCCCATCATTGTTCCAAAAATATCCCGGGAGTTTGAGGGCAGCGCCCTCAAGCCCGCGTGGGCCACGCAAAAGCATCCTGCGCGGGCCGCAGGCACGCCCCTTTGGGTCACAACCGGTGAAACGTCATGTAATGCGGCACCCGACCCTCGCGCAGCGCCTTTTGCTCGTAGCGGGTCGACAGCCAGTCCTGCCAGGGCGCGCGCCAGTCCTCCGGCCGTTCCGCCATCCAGCGAAACCCGGCGCGGGGGACCTCCTCCATGGTTTGGCGGACATAGTCCGGGATGTCTGTTGCCACGCGAAACGCGGCCCCTTTTTGCAAGCTGCGATGCAGCGGGTCGAGATGCTCGGGCGTGACAAACCGCCTGCGGTGGTGGCGCGCTTTGGGCCAGGGGTCGGGATAGAGCAAAAACGCCTTGGCGAGGCTGGCCGCGGGCAGCACGTCGAACAGGTCCCGCGCGTCGCCCGCATGGACGGCAATGTTGGGCCGCGGGTCGCGGCGCAGCTTGCCCAGCAGCATGGCGACGCCGTTGAGATAGGGCTCACATCCAATGAAGCCGATATCGGGGTACAGCCCGGCCATATGGTGCATATGCTCACCCGCACCAAAGCCCACTTCCAGCCAGACCGGGCGGTCGCCAAACCGGGCTTGCAGGTCAAGCGGCGCGCGCTCCGGGTTCTCTTCCCAGGAGACCTTGCCGGGGCTCAGCGCCGCAAGATCCGCGTCCAGCCAGGCCTGCTGATGCGGCTTGAGGTTATGGCCCTTGAGGCGTCCGTAAAAGTTGCGCCAGGGCGCGCCCGAAGGGTGGGTGTCACTCATCTGTCGTCAAAAGGCGGGGACCGGCCCCGCCCTCCCTTTATGTGAAGAAGGCGAGGTCTAAAGCGCCTTGGTGAGCCCGTCGCCCAGGTCGGTCTTCTCCCAGGAAAAGCCGCCATCCTCATGCGGCGCGCGGCCGAAATGGCCATATGCCGCGGTGCGCTGGTAGATGGGGCGGCGCAGGCCCAGATGCTCGATGATGCCGCGCGGCGTCAGGTCCATGCAGTCGGCGACCGCTTTCTCGATCTCTGCCTCAGCCACCTTGCCGGTGCCATAGGTGTCGCAGTAAATCGACAGCGGCTTGGCCACACCAATCGCGTAGCTCAGCTGAATGGTGCAGCGTTCGGCCAGACCGGCCGCCACGACATTTTTCGCCAGATAGCGCGCTGCATATGCGGCTGAGCGGTCCACCTTGGTCGGGTCTTTGCCCGAAAAGGCCCCGCCGCCATGCGGCGCGGCACCGCCATAGGTGTCAACGATGATCTTGCGGCCCGTCAGGCCCGCATCCCCGTCAGGGCCGCCAATGACGAATTTGCCGGTCGGGTTCACATGCCATTCCGTTGCGTCGCTGATCCAGCCCTCGGGCAGGGTCTTGCGGATGTAGGGTTCCACCACATCGCGCACATCCTGCGAGCTCATGCTCTCGTCCAGGTGCTGCGTAGACAGCACGATGGAGCTGACGCCCACCGGCTTGCCATCCTCGTAGCGCACTGACAGCTGCGATTTCGCGTCAGGGCCCAGCTGCGGCAGGTCGCCCGCGTGGCGCGCCTCGGCCAGATTGCGCAGGATCGCGTGCGAATACTGGATCGGCGCGGGCATCAGCTCTGGCGTCTCGGCGCAGGCATAGCCGAACATGATGCCTTGATCCCCGGCACCGTCCCGGTCGACCCCTTGGGCAATATGCGCCGATTGCGCATGCAGCAGGTTGGTGAATTTCAGGTCTTTCCAATGGAACCCGTCCTGCTCGTAGCCGATGTCTTTCACACAAGCCCGCACAATGTCTTCGACGCCGCCCATGAAGCCTGCCAGCTTCTCGGGCGTGGACAGGCCGACCTCGCCGCCCACGATCACCTGATCGGTTGTGGCAAAGGTTTCGCAGGCGACGCGGGCCATGGCCTCTTCGGCAAGGAAAGCGTCGAGGATCGCGTCCGATATCCGGTCACAGATTTTATCCGGGTGGCCCTCGGACACAGATTCCGAGGTGAACAAATAATTTTTACGGGCCATGAAAATGCTCCATTGAGTTAAGCCCAGCCACGTCAGGAAGCCGTTGTGATGGGCGATTGCACCGGCGTAAAGCGCCGCGGGGGGTTCGTCAATGATCCGCGCGCTTTCGCGCGGCGGAAACACCGACAAGCAACAGGATAATCGCGCCCCAGACCGGCAGGTCACCGGTCTTCGCATAAAGCGTGGCTGGCAGTGCCGCAGGGACCCCAGCGTCAAAATAGCCCGCCTCGTTCAGCGGGGTGTCCTTGAGCACGCGACCCAGCGGATCGATCACCGCGCTGACCCCTGTATTGGCGGAACGGATCAGGCCCAGACCCTGCTCCACCGCGCGCAGACGGGCTTGCGCCAGATGCTGGTAAGGGCCCGAGATCTCGCCAAACCAGGCGTCATTGGTGATCTGCACGATCAGATCAGGCCGCTCGGCGCTGCGCAGATGGCGCGGGAAAATCAGCTCATAACAGATAAGCGGCAGCACCTTCCCCAAGGCAGGCACATCAAGCAGGACCGGGCCGGGCCCCGCGCCGAACCCAGCCCCATCGCGCGCGGCCATCCCGGCGATGCCCAGATCGCTGAGAAAATCGCCCAGCGGGATATATTCGCCAAAAGGCACCAGATGGTGCTTATGGTACCGCGCCGCGACCTCGCCCGCACCGTCCAATAGCACCATCGTATTTCGGTAGGTCCCATCGACCAAGTCATTGCCCCCAAAGATCAGCGGCACCCCGTCAGCGGCAAGCGCGAGGGCGGGCACAATCTGCTCGGCATGGTCCAGCCGGGTTGCCACAGAGGTTTCTGGCCAGATCACAAGATCAAGCGGAGTCTCAGCAGGCTCTGCGGTCATCGCAAGCTGGCGGCGCAGGAAGGTCTCGATATAGGCCGGGTCCCATTTCTGGTGCTGCGGCGCGTTGGGCTGGACGACCCGCACGGTGTGGTCGGTCATGGCCACATCGATACTGGACAGCCGCGCCTCGCCGAAGCCCCATCCAAGGGCCAAGACTGCGGCGCCAGCCAAGACCCCAGCGACAGGCCTGGGCAGCATCATTGGTGCGGCGGCGATCATCAACGTCAACAGCGTCAGTGCGCCAGCACCGCCCCAGGCGGCCAGCTGGGCCGGCGGCGCGCCGATCCAGACATGGCCAATCGTGGCCCAGGGGAAGCCCGTCAGCACGACACCGCGCAGCATCTCAAAAGCGGCGAGCCAGAGCATGGCTGCAAGGACCTGCCACCGCCCCCCTCCGAACCAATGGCCAAGCGCGAATGCCGCCCCCCAGAACAGCGCAAAGCCGCCTGCCATGAAGACCAGCGCGAAAGGGGCCATCCAACCGTGACGGGCAATATCGACCAGAAACGGCTCGACGATCCAGAAAAGCGCGATGGCGAAATACCCGGTGCCCGCCGCCCAGCCGATCCATGCGGCGCGGCGGAGACTGCGCGCCGCGCCCAACAGCCAGAAAATCACCAGGAACCCAAACAGCGTGGCAGGCCAGATTGACCAAGGCGCCTGACCCAGCGCGGCCACAGCCCCCATCGCGGCTGCGCCTCCGCCTGCGCGCCACCTACCCTCGGGAGGGGGTGGCATCATTCCGCAGCGTGGCCCGGCATTCTGACCCGAAGGCGTTTGATCCGGCGCGGGTCGGCATCGACAATCTCGAACTCTGCGCCCGAGGGGTGCTTGACCACCTCGCCACGCGCAGGCACCCGCCCGGTCAGCATGAAGACAAGGCCGCCCAGCGTGTCAATCTCTTCATCCGTCTCATTGTCAGACAGGCGCAGCCCGATATCGGCCTCAAACGCACCAAGCGGTGTGCGGGATTGGGCCAGGTAGATGCCCGGCTTTTCTTCCCGCCAGGTGTCAGCCTCGTCGATGTCATGCTCGTCCTCGATCTCGCCGATCACCTGCTCGATCAGGTCCTCGATGGTGACAAGCCCGTCGACCCCGCCATATTCGTCAATCACCAGCGCCATATGCTTGCGGCCCGATTGCATCTTCTGCAACAGCACCCCGATCGGCATCGACGGCGGCACGAAAAGCACCTCTCGCACGAGATGCTCCAACGAAAACTTGGCCTTGTCGGCATCCTTGCCGTTGAACCCGTGTCTAAGCGCCAGATCTTTGAGATGGACCATCCCGATGGGGGTGTCGAGCGTGTCCTTATAGACCGGCAGCCGGGTCAGCCCGCTGTCGCGGAACACCTCTATCAGCCCGTCAAGCTCGATATCCTCGGGGACGCTGACCATGTCGGCCCGCGGGATCGCCACGTCTTCCACACGTTTTGAATGCAGATTGACCAGCCCCACCCCGGGCGTGCTGCCCCGTGAGACATCACCTGTCGCGCCGTTGGCGGGGGAAAGAGCCCCGGTGAGCCGCTCGAACAGGCCGGGCCTGCGGGTTGCGGCATCTTGTGCGACGTCCTGCGCGCTTTGCGCTGCGCTAGACGATCCGTCGTTCTCAGGGTCCATCAGTCCTTTTCCAAAATACGGGGCCCCGCTGCGGGCCCACCCTGTCAATATGGGTCGGCAATATCCAGTTTGGCAAGTATGCGTGTTTCAAGAGCTTCCATCAGCGCCGCGTCGGCGTCGCGGATGTGGTCATATCCCAACAAATGCAGGGTGCCATGCACAATCAGATGCGTCACATGATCGGCGAATTCCTTCCCCTGCGCCTGAGCCTCGCGGGCGCAAGTGTCATAGGCAAGGGCGATATCGCCCAGTTCTGGGTCACTCGGGTCAGGGGGGGCGGGCGCCTGGCCTGCCGTCTCAGGGGCCAGATCGACGGAGGGCCAGCTGAGCACATTGGTGGCCGTTGCCCTGTCGCGGAAGCTGGCATTCAGCGCGGCCATGCGCGCGTCGTCGCAGCCCATCAGGCTGATTTCGAACGTATCTGAAAGGCTCAGCGCGTCCAATGTCGCTGCAAAAGCGGTTTGCGCCAGCGCATCGAGCCCGGCCTGCGACCAACGCGCGTCTTCGATCAGGATGTCCAACACGGCCATTGCGGTCAGCTCTGCTGCGCCTCGAATGCCTCGTAGGCTTCAATAATGCGGGCCACGAGCGGGTGGCGCACCACATCCTTGGAGGTGAAGTAGTTGAAGGCCACCCCCTTGACACCTTTGAGCAGATCTTCAGCGTCCCGCAGCCCGGATTTGACCCCGCGCGGCAGGTCGACCTGGCTGCGGTCCCCGGTGATCACCATGCGCGAGCCCTGCCCCAAACGGGTCAGAAACATCTTCATTTGCATGGTGGTTGCGTTTTGCGCCTCGTCGAGCACCACAAACGCATTGCTCAGCGTGCGCCCGCGCATGAAGGCCAAGGGCGCAATCTCGATGCGCTTTTCCTCGATCAGCTTGGCGGCCTGTTTGCCCGGCAGAAAATCGTTCAGCGCGTCATAGAGCGGCTGCATGTAGGGATCGACCTTGTCCTTCATGTCGCCCGGCAGGTAGCCCAGCTTTTCGCCGGCCTCGACCGCCGGGCGGGACAGGATGATGCGGTCGACCTCACCGTTGAGAAACTTCGACACACCCACGGCCACGGCCAGATAGGTCTTGCCGGTGCCAGCGGGGCCTATACCGAAGCCCAGCTCATTATTCATCAGCGACAGCACGTAATCCTTTTGGGCCTGCGTGCGGGGCTCGATTGTCTTCTTGCGTGTCTTGATCTCGACCGGTGCGCCTTTGAACATCTCGATCTGGTCGCCGTCGCGGGTGCCGGTGCCCTCATCCGAGCCGCCCATGCGCATCTCGGCGGTGATGACATTGGGCGTGACCTCTTTGCCGCCCTCCAGCCGCACATAGAGCGCGTTGAGCACCCGCGCAGCCTCGTCGCGCGCATCGCCCATCACGGCAAGCTGGTTGCCACGGCGAACAATCTGCACACCGAGGGTGGATTCGATCTGGGTCAGGTGGCTGTCGAACTCCCCGCAAAGATCAATCAGCAGCCTGTTGTCTGGATATTCGAGCAGAAGTTCGTGATCCGAGGCATCCGCGTCAGGCGGATTAAGGGCGCTGAAGGTCAATCGGGACTCCTTTTGTTGGCTGGTCAAATGCTGCCAAGTCCTGCGCGGCCGCGCAAGCGCTTTGGCGCAGATTTCGTCGAATTGGCATTAAAAACAGGCGTTACAACGGGCTTTGCGCTTAGCGGTGCAGCGTTCCGGCGAGCGAATTGCGCCCGGTGCCCGTGATCTTGACGGGTTGAACGGTGCCGATCATCTGCTCGGGCGCATCAACGTGGACGGCATGCAGATATTCGGATTTGCCCACCAGCTGGCCGGGGTCGCGCCCGGCTTTCTCGAACAGCACATGGACGGTGCGGCCCACCATGTTGTCTTGCCTCTCATATTGCTGCGCGCTCAGAAGCGCCTGCAACTGGTGCAGCCGCTCCGTCGCAATCTGTGGCGGGACGTCTTCTTTCTCGGCCGCCGGGGTGCCGGGGCGGGCGGAGTATTTGAAGCTATAGGCCTGCCCGTAATGCACATCACGCACCAGCTGCATCGTGGCCTCGAAATCCTCATCAGTTTCGCCGGGAAAGCCCACGATGAAATCGCCCGAAAGCAGCAGGTCAGGCCGCGCATCGCGGATCCGGGCAATGAGGTCGCGATACTGATCAGCGGTGTGCTTGCGGTTCATCGCCTTCAAAATCCGGTCAGAGCCTGACTGCACCGGCAAATGCAGATAGGGCATCAGCTTGTCGCATTGCCCATGCGCCGCGATCAGCGCGTCGTCCATGTCGTTGGGGTGGGAAGTGGTGAAGCGGATCCGTTCCAGACCGGCGATCTCGGACATCTCCCAGATGAGGCCGGCCAGCCCGCCATTATGGCCGTGATAGGCGTTGACGTTCTGGCCCAGCAGCGTGATCTCGCGCACGCCGCGATCAACCAGCGCCTGCGCCTCTTGCATCAGCCGGGCTGCAGGGCGCGAGACCTCGGCCCCGCGCGTGTAGGGCACCACGCAAAAGGCGCAGAATTTGTCGCATCCCTCCTGCACCGTCAGGAAGGCCGACGGATTGCGCGCGGGCAGGTCGCGCTTGGGCAGATGGTCGAACTTGTCTTCCTCGGGGAAATCCGTGTCGAGCGCTTGACCGCCCGCGTTCACCTTGGCCATCAGGTCCGGCAGCCGGTGGTAGGTCTGCGGGCCCACGACCAGATCAACCATGGGCTGGCGGCGCATGATCTCGGCCCCTTCGGCCTGCGCCACGCAGCCAGCGACGCCAATCTTCAAATCGGGCTTTTCATCATGCAGCGGCTTGAGGCGGCCCAGGTCTGAATACACTTTCTCGGCGGCTTTTTCGCGGATGTGGCAGGTGTTGAGCAGGATCATGTCGGCCTCGCCCATCTCCTGCGTTTGCACATAGCCCTCACCCTCAAGCGCCTCGGCCATCCGCTCGCTGTCATAGACATTCATCTGACATCCATAGGTTTTGATGTAGAGCTTCTTGGGATCGGCCATGGGGCACCTGAACTAAGGGGGGTCAGCGGGCCATCTACAACAGCAGCGCGGGTCTTGCAATTAAAGGTCACATGCTCGATTCTGGCGGTCAGACAAAGGCAGGCATCACGGATATGCAGCACCCCTCCCTCAAGGCGTTTTTGCAAGTGGCCCCCAAGCTGCTGCATCCCAAAGGCCCATACGCCCTGATCCTGCTGGAAGACGGGGCGGAGGTGGCAGGCACCGTGGCCCACGCGCTTGGCGCAGGGTTTCGCGAGGTGCTGGTCTTCGGCAACCCCGAGCTGCACCCGGCAGATAACGCGGCAATCCACCTGATCGCGCATGATATGCACGGGGCGGGGGCGCTGACGGCGGTGGTCAACAGCATCATCGACATCGCCCCGGATATCTGGCTGCACTACTGCTATAATGCCGAATACCTGATTTACCCGTTTTGCGAGAGCCGCACGGTGGGGGAGCTGACCGCCTTCACGGCAGAAGAACGGCGGCATTCCGTGATGACCTATGTGGTCGATCTTTATTCCAAGGATCTGGGCCAGCACCCGAATGCCGTGGCCCCTGGGCAGGCCTATTTCGACACGGCGGGCTATTACGCCTTGCAACGGTTTTCAGATGACGGTGAGGCGCTGGAGCGGCAGCTGGATTTCTTCGGCGGGCTGAGATGGCGGTTCGAGGAACATGTCCCCTGGAGCAAACGCCGCATCGACCGGGTCGCGCTGTTTCGCGCCTATAAGGGGCTCAGGCTCGATTCAGACCACAGGTTCAACGACCCCGAATACAACACCTATTGCTGCGCGTGGCATCACAATATTTCGGCCACGATCTGCTCGTTCCGCACGGCCAAAGCGCTGATGAACAACCCCGGCTCCAAGCACGCGATCAAGCATTTCTGGTGGAAAAATTCGGCGGAGTTCGAATGGTCCTCCAATCAACTGATGCAACTTGGGTTGATGGAACCGGGGCAGTGGTTTTAGCCAGTTGGCAACCCTGACCGGTGAGGCCCGCCGCAGACCGATGCGCGCCGGTAGACACCCCGCCATTTTGAAGTCGCGCCATTGCGTGTTAACCTCTTTGCAAAGCGATTTGCATGCGAGTTTTGTTCAATGAAATTTCTTTGCAGTACTGTTTTGACAGCAGTGGTCGGTGCAGGCGCAGCCCTTGCAGAGGAAGCGCCCGAGCAATTGGAAATGGCGGACACGGAGTGCAATGAAGTCATCGCGAAAACCGCGAATGGTGAAACGCTGACGCCCAAAGAGGGCGATCTGTTGCTGACCTGTTTCACCTTTCCGCCCTTTGACCCTGACGATCCGTCGGGCTGGCAGGCCAATCATCCCCCAGATTCGCTTTATAACGACCGGGACTTCATCGACGTGCCCGGCGTTCTGGGTGGCGGCATGGTGCAGGGCTGATGCATCTGAGCGATATCATGGCCGGGTTGGAGCGCGGCGCGATTGTCTTTGGCCTGTCATTTGGACTTGCGGCCCTCATCTTCATTCTTGGCCAGTGGTCCAGGGCGGTTCTGGGCAAGGCCGTCCCAAATCTTTTGACGCTGTGCGTCGTGGCCTTCGTCTTTGGCATTCTGGCCTTGGTGACCGGACTTGTTACCGGGGCAAGCCGCAGCGCCGCAGTGGGGCAGGTTTTGCCCGCCGCCTTGGGGCTGATCGGGGCGGTGGCTCTGTTCGTGGTTACGAAAAGCCCCAAGGACATCCCGCTTGCCGCAACAGCTGTTGCCGCCTTTTCGGTGATGCTTTTGGTGGGCACCGTATTGGGGAGTTATGAGCGCGTCCGCTCCGTCGCTTATGAGAACGCGCAGCGCTACGACCTCAAACGGCTCAAGACCGAGGCCGATGTGGAGTTCTTTATCAATGGCTACCGGGGGTCGCGCGGGTTGGCACCGCTGAGCTTTGAGGGTGCCGCAAAAGATTAGCGCGGCCCCGGGGGAGGACCGGGGCCGCGCCTTATCCGTCAGGCTTTAGGGGGGGCCTTAAGCCTCGACAGGTGTTTTCTTGGCCGTCTTGCCTTCGATCACTTTCGAATTGCCGCCAGCAATCTCGATGGTACGGGGCTTCAGGGCCTCGGGCACTTCGCGCACCAGATCGACATGCAGCATGCCATTGTTATGCGACGCGCCGGTGACGCGCACATGATCGGCAAGGTGGAAGCGTTTCTCGAACGCGCGGGTCGCGATGCCACGGTGCAGATATGTCCGCTCCGCATCATCCTCGGCCTTTTTGGCAGAGACGATCAGCGCATTCTCGCGCTGCTCAACAGTCAGATCAGCGTCGGAAAACCCTGCAACAGCGACCGAGATGCGATAGGCATCTTCATCGGTTTTCTCGATATTGTAGGGCGGGTAAGTCGTGTGGTTGACCTCGGAGGTCAACACCCGGTCCATCAGGTCAGCAACGCGGTCGAAGCCAACGGTGGCACGGTAAAGGGGGGCGAAATCATAAGCTCGCATGTCAGTCATCCTTTCGAAAAAGCAATGTTATGTCAGCGCGGCCTTCCATCCTGGACAGGCCACATTTTTGAGATATCGGACCCTGGTTTGGCATCCGATGACAGTGATGTGGGAAGCGAAATTGCCCCATTCAAGGGGCAAGAAGCGAAAAATCAGGGGCGCACGAAACGCGCGCCGGAGGGCTGCACCCCGTTGTTAAAGCGCAACCTTTCGCCGTCATTGGCAAAGCGGGGCCGTCTTTTCGCGCGGCTGACCAGCTCCACCTTCATTTCCTTGAGGTTGTTCTGCACGCCGACCGCAAGGGAAACCTTACGCTGGTTCCATTCGGCCTTGGCTGAGACAACGGACATGATGCGCGGGTTGCCGTCTTCCATCACGAAAATGGGCGCGCCGGAGGCCCCGAAATCGACGTCGCAAGAGGTCACATAGAGATCCGCGTCTGTTTCAAGCACATGGCAGGCATCCTGCAGTGAGGGCGCATTGGCCCGGTGGCGCGCGTAGGAGACGATTTTCAGCACCTGCCCTTTGGGCGCCTTATGCCCGGTCTCAAAAGGCCGGATCCCGGCATTGCGGATTGGCTGATCCAGTTGCAGAAGCGCAATGTCGGAGCCAACGCGTTCCGGGTCTTCACGGCCTCTAAACTCGTAGCTGCTGTGGATCACGCTTTGGCGCACCCCGCGATAGGCAGAGGCGCGGCCATCGCGCCAGCCTGCCAAAAATTCGATCTCGTCATCATCGGCCCGTTCGCCCGTCTCTAGGTCATAGAGGCAATGCGCTGCGGTCAATACGAGGTCAGGGGCAACCAATGTTCCGGTGCAGAACCCGATTCGCCCGATATTGAGACGCCCGACCCCCTGCCACTGCTTCGTGGCATCCAGGGTATCAAGCTGCAAAACAGGCGAGCCTTGCTCGGCCTGGGCCGGGGCGGCAAGGGCAAAAACGGCGATAACGGCCTTCAGAATACGCATAACAGTCCCACACGTTGTCAACTGCGGGCAGCTTAGGCACAAGTTAAGGCAAAATTGGGGCCGTTTTCTTACCGCAGCATCGGAATGTCAGACATATGTGGCGCATCCGTCATAGCGCGCGGTTTCGGCCCGCCGGTGGCCCAGTCCAACAGCTCCACCGTATGAACGATTGGCACCTGGGTACCGGAGCCGATTTGCATCATGCAGCCAATATTGCCGGCCGCAATGACGTCTGGGTTTTTGGCCTCTAGCGTTTTGACCTTGCGGGCCTTCAACTGGCCGGAGATTTCGGGCTGCATCAGGTTATACGTGCCCGCGCTGCCGCAGCACAGATGCGGGTCGGCGGGCTCGACCACGGTGAAGCCTGCCTTCCTCAGCAGGTCCTTGGGGTAGGTCTTGATTTGCTGGCCATGCTGCAAGGAGCAGGCGGCGTGATAGGCGACGGTCATAGGTTCCACTGTGGCGTCGAAGTCCAGTTTCATCAGCACCTCGGAGACGTCTTTGGCGATGCCCGCGACTTTGGCGGCTTTCTCGGCCAGCTTGGTGTTGCGGAACATATGGCCGTAATCTTTGACGGTCGTGCCACAACCGGATGTGTTGATCACGATGGCGTCGAGCCCGCCGTTTTCCATCTCGCGCGACCAGGCCTCGATGTTTTTGGCCGCCGTGGCGTGGCTTTCATCGGTTTTGCCCATGTGATGGGTCAGCGCGCCGCAGCAGCCCTGCCCCTTGGCAATCACCACCTCCGCGCCAAGCCGGGTGAGCAGGCGGATGGTGGCGTCATTGATATCGGTGTTGAGCGCGCGTTGCGCGCAGCCTGTCATCAATGCGACCCGGATTTTCTTGTCTTGCGCGGGGAAGGTCTGGGGGTCGTCATTGCGCGAGACCGGCGGGATGGTCTTGGGCGCCATCTCCAGCATCGCCTTGAGCCGTGCATCCGGCATCAGGAAGGCAATGGGCCGCCCGATCTTGGCGCCAAGCAAAGCCAGCCGGAACCGGTTCGGGTAGGGCAGGATCTTCGACAAGATCCAGCGCAAAGCGCGATCGGTGAAGGGCCGCTTGTAGCGCTCTTCGATATATTCGCGCGCATGGTCGACTAGGTGCATATAGTGCACGCCAGAAGGACAGGTGGTCATGCAGGCCAGACAGCTCAGGCAGCGGTCGATATGCTTCACCGTTTTCTCGTCCGGCACCCGCTCGTTTTCGAGCATGTCCTTGATCAGGTAGATGCGGCCCCGCGGGCTGTCCAACTCGTCGCCCAGCACCTGATAGGTGGGGCATGTCGCCGTGCAAAACCCGCAATGCACGCAAGAGCGCAGAATTTCGTTTGACCGGGCCGTTGCCGGGTCTTTCAGCTGCTCTGGGGTGAACGTTGTTTGCATGACCTACCTCATCAGCCCGGAATTCAGGATGCCGCGCGGGTCGAATTTGGCCCGCAGGCCTTGGTTGATCGCCTCAATCGGGGCGGGCTCGGGGTGGAACACGCCCAGCGCCTGCTTGGTCGCGTCCGAGGCGCGCATGAGCGTGCGGTGGCCCGCAATCTCCGGGGCCACGGCGCGCAGGTCGGCGCCCGGCGCGCAGGCAGCCCAGATGAGCCCTCCGCCCCAATCAAGCATAACCTGCGTTTCGGGCATAGCCGTCACCAGTGCGGGCGCGTCGGAGGGCTTGACCGAGAGACGCCAGACGTCTTGCCCGTCCTGCACAAAGCCCTCAAGCTCGGCTATCGCACGCCAGGTTGCGCGCACGGCGTCGGGGTCAGTCTCGACCGATACCGTGCCGCCCAACAGGGTGGTCAGCTGTTCGGTGCGATAGGCCACCGACTCCGCGAAGCCTTCGATGCGCAACAGCGTCTCCCCCGCGCGATGCGCCGCGCCAGAGATCTCAAAGGGGGAGCTCAGCGCCTGCGACATGGTGGCCACCGCCTCCGCCACGCTCTGATCCTTCAGTGTCAGCGTAGCGCTGGAGGCGATCCCGGGCAGCAGCTTGAAGGACACTTCTGAGATGACGCCCAACGTGCCATGGCTGCCCGCCATCAGCTTGACCAGATCATAGCCCGTGACGTTCTTCATCACGCGGCCGCCATTCTTCAGCGCCTGGCCTGTCCCATCCACAAAGCGCACGCCGATCAGGCTGTCGCGGCAGGCACCTGCCTGAATGCGGCGGGGGCCAGAAACATTGGCCGCCACCACGCCGCCAATCGTCGAGGCCCCTTCTGTGCCAAACAGCCCGCGCTGGTCCATTGGCTCAAAGGGCAGGCGCTGGTTTTCCTTGACCAGCGCGGCCTCGATCTCGGCCAAGGGCGTGCCCGCCTGCGCCACGATGGTCAAAGCGCCGGGCTCGTAAAGCGTAATGCCGGACAACCCCTTGGTCGACAGCACCTCTTCTGTCACCGGCATCCCGATGGAGCGGGTCCCGCCGCCCACAATCCGAAGCGCGCCCTTGGCGTCACCCACGGCCTCGCAAAGCTGCGTCTCACTTGCAGGGTCAAACATCTTCACTGCTTTCTAAATATCCTCGGCCGCTTGGGTCTGGCGGGCTGCTGCCCTCTCAGGCCGCGCGGCGGGTTTCACTGGAGGCGAGTGGGAACACCTTGGCGGGGTTCAACAGCCATTTGGGGTCGAACACGTCCTTCACCTGCATCTGAATTTCCAAATCCTGCGGGGTGAATTGCGCCACCATCAGGTCGCGCTTTTCTATGCCCACGCCATGCTCCCCCGTCAGACAGCCGCCTGCTTCGACGCAGAGGCGCAAGATGTCGGCGCCCATGGCTTCGCAAAGCTCCAGATCGCCTTCCTTATTGGCGTCAAACAGGATGAGCGGGTGCATGTTGC
>CAYLVP010000060.1:0-18803 GCA_964387155.1 uncultured Rhodobacterales bacterium
GCAGCGCCATCAGGCCCGGCATCTCCGTCTCGGCAATATCAAGTTCTTTGCGGCCATAGGCGGCCAGATCAATGTCTTTGACGATATAGTCTTTTGCCATCTTCATATCCCTTGCGTCGGTTGCGGCTCGCCTAGCAGGTTCGGGGATCGATCTCAATGCGGCATTGCCACGCTCAGCGGGATTGCCGTAAAGCGGGCTCAATGCGTTTTGCCAGACGCCTGATACTCCAACCTGAAACCCCGCAGCAACTGGGACCACCCATGGCCAAACAACCCCGAGCATGGCAGCGCATGTTGTCAGGCCGCAGGCTGGACCTGCTGGATCCGACCCCCGTTGATATCGAGATTGAGGATATCGCCCACGGCCTGGCCTTTGTCGCGCGTTGGAACGGACAAACCTTTGGCGATTTCCCCTACTCAGTCGCAGAGCATTCGGTGCTGGTCGAACGGCTTTTCACCACAGCAAACCCGTCCGCCCCCGTGAAATGGCAGCTGGCCGCCCTGCTGCATGACGCGCCGGAATATGTGATTGGCGATATGATCAGCCCCGTGAAGGCAGCCGTGGGGCCGGGTTACGCAGAGCTGGACGACCGGTTGACGGCCGCAATCCACCTGCGGTTCGGACTGCCTGCCGCACTCCCAGTGACAGTGAAAAAGCAGATCAAGAAGGCAGACAAAATATCCGCCTGGCTTGAGGCGACCCAGATTGCGGGGTTCTCGATTGAAGAGGCCAATCGCTTTTTCGGCGCTCCGAAAAGTGACGCCGCGCTGCCTACCGGCCTCAAACCGCGTCCGCCGATGGAGGTGAAGGCCGACTTCATCGCCCGGTTCAACGCATTGTCAAATGCGCTGTGATTACGCGCCCTGCGACCCCCAAGGATGCGAAGGCCATGGCTGATATTCTGAACAAAATGGTTGAGACCGGCGGCACGCCTGCGTGTCGTATCACCAAAAGGCTGCGGCCCTAGACGCTGGCCTTGAGCCAATCCCGAAACAGCCGGACCCGGTCCGAGATGTTTCCGGGCCGCGTCAGTATGTAGTAGCCAAGCTCGGTTTGCTCACTCTCCAACAGGCAGACGAGCCGACCCGCCGCCAAATCGGCCTCGACAAGCGCCCTGCCCTGAAGTGAGAGCCCGTAGCCCGCCCGCGTGGCCGCGAGGACCAGAGTATTGGCGCTGAATTCCTCCACATCGGCTGCTGCGAAATCCAGACCTTGTTCAGCGGCCCAAAGTTGAGGCTCTGCGCGACCGGGCTCCAACAGCCATTTCTGTTTCTGCAGGGCTGCAATGTCGCCCGGCGCTATGCCTTGCGCCCGTTCACGGGTCGCGACCACGACATTGCCCGCACTGACGAGGTAATCTTGCGCCACACCCGGCCATCCGCCGCGCCCATAGCGGATCGCCATGTCAAACCCGTCGCGCGCCAAATCGACCAGATCGAAACTCGGAACAATGGCCAGCTTGATCTTGGGATGGTCCGCCCAAAACGCGCCAAGCCGGGGCATCATCCAGTTCTCGGCAAAGCTGGGCGTCGTGGCGATTTGCAAAGGCCGGTCCGCGCCCACGGCTCTGGTCGCAGCCACGCCTTGTGCGATCTCGGCAAAGCCGCCCTGCAAAGACGTGGACAGAACGCGCCCCGCCTCGGTCAGCCCCATACCGCGCCCCTCACGCACCACAAGGGACTGGCCCAATTCTAGTTCAAGCGCGCGCACATGTTGGGCAATGGCAGCGTGGGTCACGTTCAGCGCGCGTGCGGCTTTGCTGTAGCCGCCCAGCCGCGCCATGGCCTCGAATGCGCGGAGCGCCGAGAGGGATGGGACGTCGCGCCAATCCATTATGTTAGAAATACTATCATTTCAGAATTCTTCCTGACTCGGATCACATCTGCCTGTCTGCCATATTCACTCTACACCTTAGCAGAAGGAGAAAGCCATGCTTTCAATTCTATCAGACGCGCTTATGGTCGCTGCCCGGCAGAAGAACGACAGCTGGAAACCGAAAGATCCGCATTACGCGGACCGCTTCACCTCACCTGAACGCAAACGGTCCGTTGAACGCGCCCGCAAGTTTAATCCCTATTCCTACTTTCAATAGCCGCATCGAAGGCCCCACAATGTTCCCATTCACGTCCCGCAAAATGTTCCCATTCACGTCCCGCAAATCATCGCACCGTCGCGACCGCATCCCCACCGCCCGGACAACCCGCCGCGACAGTATCAACACCCATCAGCCGCTGATCCGCACGCTGTGGTGAGCCAGCTTCTCCCCTCCCGTCTCGGCCCACCCAGGGCGTGGCACAATAACGCAACAAAGGAGCGGGTCGCCTTTGCCCTCAAATGGGTGGCATCGATTGTCCAGATCGGCGGGTATACGGCGACCAGCTTCGGCTGGACGCCCCTCAACCTTTACCTGTTTCTCGGAGGGGTACTTGGCTGGCTGATGGTCGGCGCGCTTTGGAACGACAAGGCGATCTTGTTGATACATGCTGTCGCGCTGTTGGCCATGGGTGCAGGGCTTGCCGGAGCTTAGCGGTCAGAGGCAGGTTCGCCCGGCCCGCTCCACCTGCCCGTCGGCGCGGCGCAGCGACCAACCGACGAAAGCGCCCGCCTCGAAATAAAGCGCCACGCCATCTGGCCAGACCACGAAAGGCCGTCCATCCGGGCAGATGCCGCGATCTGTCTCGGCCTGACCGACAAGTTTCGTCATAGCCGGGATGGTTGAATGATCCGTGCGGCCAAAATCAATACGCAACGGACGGTCCGCCAGTTGGACCCCGCCAGCATCGAGCGTGTAGGGGATGGGCGTGGCCTTCGGCGGCTCCGGCCGTGTCACAGCACAGGCGGAAAGCCCGGCCAGGGCAATCACTGCGATGACGCCCGCCCGCACCCTGCTACCGCGGGCTGCGTTTGGCGAGGATTCGCTGCAACGTGCGGCGATGCATGTTCAGGCGTCGCGCCGTCTCGGACACGTTTCGGTCGCACAGCTCATAGACACGCTGAATATGCTCCCACTTCACGCGGTCAGCGGACATTGGGTTTTCGGGCGGCGGCGGCAGCGTGTCTCCGGTGGCCAGCAACGCGTTCATAACGTCATTGGCATCCGCAGGTTTCGAAAGATAATCCGTGGCCCCGACCTTCACCGCTGCCACAGCGGTCGCGATTGCGCCATAGCCGGTCAGAATGACAATCCGCGCGTCAGGCCGTTTCTCGCGCAGGATCTCGACGACATCGAGCCCGTTGCCATCCTCCAGCCGCAAATCCACCACAGCGTATGCGGGCGGGCGGGCCGTGGCGACGGCCTTGCCAGCGGCCACCGATCCAACGGCTTCCGGCTCAAACCCGCGCTTTTCCATGGCGCGGGCGAGCCTGCGCATGAACGGTTCATCATCATCAACGATCAAAAGAGACCGGTCTTCACCGATCTCGCTCATTTGGTTCTCGGCCATGGGCCTTCCTTCTGGCTACGGTCTTGTCGCAGACCTAGTGCAGACCTGAGATGCGTCCAATTTTGCCCCTGGCAATGCGTTAGGACGCCGCAGCCGCGTAGCACGCCACCGTTTCAGCCATCTGATCCGGCAACGCGTCGCGGCGGAAGAAATCCACGAAGCCATGCTCTGGCAGCACCAGATAGGTGAAGGTTGAATGGTCGACCAAATAGTCGTCCCCATCCCCCGGTTGGCGGCGATAGAAGGTCCGGTAGGCCTGGCTGGCGGCTTTCACCTGTTCAGGCGAACCAGTCAGCCCGATCATCTTGGGATGCATGATATCGGCAAACTCCGCCACCACCTCGGGCGTGTCCCGCTCTGGATCGACGGAAATGAAGACAGGCGTGGCTGAGACTCCGTTTTCCTCCATAATCTCAATCGCTTCCGCGTTGCGTGCGACATCAAGCGGGCACACATCCGGGCAATAGGTATAGCCAAAATAGAGCAGCGTCGGCTCGGTAATCACGTCCGCTTCCGTCACCTGCACCCCGTCGCCCGAGACAAGCGTAAACGGCCCGCCAATGTCGCCCCCGGCGACGGAGCTTTGGCTGCATTGGGCGAATTGGTCGTCAGCGGAGCCGGTGAAGTAAGACAGGCCAAGCGGCACAGCGATCATCACAGCAAGAACAACAGCGGCGATCCAAACGTATATCTTGTTCATTGGGTGGCTCCGTCAGACATGGAGGAAACTTGTCGCGTTGATCCTCCAAAGCCGCGGAAGTATCAATTGTCCATTATGACGCTGCCGATCACATTCACATTATGACCATCGCTGATCCCGCCTTCAGCATGGCCAGCCGCAGCACCGGCACCGTCCGGCTGCGCACGCTGATCATCATCAGGTGGTTGGCCATCCTCGGCCAGGGCGGCGCAATCTTTGTTGCCGATCAGATGCTGCAGCTCGACATCCCGATTGGCTTCTGCATGCTGGCGATTGGCGCATCGGTGATCTCGAACCTCTTTGCCATTGCCGTCTACCCCGAGAACCGTTGGCTTGGAGAGCGGGAGGTGCTGCTGACATTACTGTTCGACCTCTGCCAGCTGTCGATCTTGGTGTTCCTGACAGGCGGGCTGAACAATCCGTTTGCGCTGCTGATCCTGGCGCCTGTGACCGTGTCAGCCATGACGTTGCGCATCAACTCCACCTTGTTTGTGGGGGCATTGGCCGTGGTTCTGGTCAGCACATTGAGCCTGATCTATTTCCCCCTGCGCACCGATCAGGGCGCGTTGCTGGAAATGCCGCCGGTATTTCTGGCAGGCTTCTGGGTCGCGATCATGATCGGGATCGTGTTTCTGGCGGTCTATGCCGGGCGGGTGACGTCAGAGACCTACTCCATGAGCCAGGCGCTGCTCGCCACCCAGATGGCCCTGGCACGCGAACAGAAGCTGACGGATCTGGGCGGTGTCGTGGCCGCTGCCGCCCATGAGCTGGGCACACCGCTTGCCACCATCAAACTGGTCAGCGCGGAACTGATGGAAGAGCTGGCGGACAGCCCAGACCTCAAGGAAGACGCCGCCCTTATCCGCGAACAGGCGGACCGCTGCCGCGACATCCTGCAATCGATGGGGCGCGCCGGGAAGGACGACCTGCATTTGCGCTCTGCCCCATTGAGCGCGCTGACGCAGGAGGCCGCAGAGCCTCACATGGAACGTGGCAAGGACCTGCATTTCAACTTTCTGGGCGACGCCGAACAGGATGCCCGCATGCCCAATGTGCAGCGCCGCCCTGAGATCATCCACGGCCTGCGCAACCTGATCCAGAACGCGGTGGACTTCGCCAAGGACGAGGTCTGGATCGATGCCAGCTGGTCGCAGGACCAAATCACCATTCGCGTGATTGATGACGGTCCGGGCTATCCTGTCGACCTTCTGGGCCGCATCGGGGACCCGTTCCTGCGGCGGCGGCGCTTGTCCGGCGACAGCTCCTCCCGGCCCGAATATGAGGGCATGGGGCTCGGACTTTTCATCGCAAAGACCCTGCTGGAACGGACCGGCGCGGAAGTGTCTTTTGCAAATGGCACACCTGATTACGACACAGGCAGCGACACCACCCGCCGTGGCGCGATTGCCGAGGTGACATGGCCCGCTTCAGCGCTGCGCACCCCGGACGAAGAGCGATCAAAAGGGCTGGGACAGAACACACCTATCCAGATTTAACGGGGCATTAACCGCAATGTGGAATCGTCCGGGCGTCTCGCTGACCGCCCGCAAACCCACAAAGGTAGCCCCCTGTGACCCCATTGCTGCTGCAACCACCGCTTCTCGTCTTCCTGTTTGGCATCGCCACCGGGCTTGCCACATTTCTGATGTTCACGACCACGCGCAGGCGCAGCAGCGACGACGGCGCGACACCCCCGGTGCAAGAGCTGCTATTTGACGGCGGCGCGCTTGTTGGGGCCTCCGCCATGGCGCGTGCGGCACTGTCATATGACGACCTCGAAGACGGACCCCTGCAACGGCTCAGCGACCGTCTTACCGAGCTTTTCCCACAATTTCCCCTGTCGCTGAAAACCGCCCAGGCGGAGGGGGCCAGCTTTGAGCTGTCAGACACAACCGCCACGGGCCGGATTGGCGTATCCGTCAGCTGCAAGGGCGCGCATAGCCGCTTTCGGATCACCGGCCTGCCCGATCTTCTGGCCAGCCGCGTGTTGGTGGACCGGGCCGTGGCCGAAGCAGATACCCGCGAACTGAATGTCCTGCGCTCAACCGTGTCGACCTCTCCCACCGTCATTTGGCGGGAAGACCGGATGGGGCAAATCAACTGGGTCAACAGCGCCTATCTCGAACTGGGGGAGCAGACCGATGAAGACCCGCAGATGGGGTGGCCGCCGAACCGGCTCTTTGACGGGGCCTCGATCACCCCGGCGGGCGAGGTGGCGCAGCCGCGCCGCTCCCCGCTGACGCTGCGGGACGGAACGACGCGCTGGTTCGACATCACCAGCTATGGCCATGGGAATTCCACCCTGCATTACGCCAATGACGCCAGCAAAACCGTGCAGGCGGAAGAGGCGTTGCGTAATTTCATGCAGACGCTGACCCAGACATTTGCGTCCCTCCCCATCGGGTTGGCGATTTTCGACCGGCAACGCCAGCTCCAGCTGTTCAATCCCGCGATGCTGGACCTCACAACGTTGGAGCCCGAATGGCTCGTTTCCCGCCCCACGCTTTATGATTTTATCAACCGCCTGCGCGAAAAGCGGATGCTGCCGGAGCGCAAGGATTTCAAGGACTGGCGCGCCAAGCTCAATGAGCTGGAGAAACTCGCGGTCAACGGCACCTATCTCGAGACCTGGAACCTGCCCACAGGCCAGACCTACAAGGTGACGGGTCGGCCCCATCCCGAGGGGGCCGTGGCTTTCCTGATCGAGGATATCAGCGCCGAAGTGTCGCTCACCCGTAAGTTCCGGCGCGAGCTGGAGGTCAGCCAATCCCTGCTCGACAACCTACCAGAGGCGATTGCGGTCTTCGACGCCGATGGCAATCTGTCGCTGTCAAACGAGGCTTACTGCAGCCTTTGGGACCTCGATCCCGAGCTGGTACTGGATCAGATCGGCATCGTTGATGCGACGCGGCAATGGCAGAACCTCAGCCTGCCAACCCCGCTTTGGGGCGATGTGCGCGAATTTGTGTGTCACGCGGGCGACCGGACGGAATGGTTCGGCTCCGCTGATCTGAAGGATGGGCGGCAGCTGGCCTGCCGGTTCATGCCGCTTGCGGGCGGTGCCACGCTTGTCAGCTTCACAAGCCAGGATTTGTCCGAAGCCTCTGCCGATCAGCCGTTGAAAGAGCTGGCAGAGCTGGCCACCTGATCTCTTCTTGCGGGCCCGGCGGGTTGCAGTAAAACTGCCCGCATGAGCGCACCGCAAGCCATACCCCTCTATCTGCCTGACCTTGAGGCCACGCACCGCCTGGCCGACGCTTTGGCCACTGCTGCCAGGGCGGGGCTCGTTGTGCTTTTGGACGGACCTGTCGGTGCGGGAAAAACAACACTCGCCCGGCGCATCATCCAGTCGCTACTTTCCCGGGAGGGCCAAACCGAAGACGTACCCTCCCCCACTTTCACCATCGTGCAAAGCTACGAGGCCGGCGCGTTGGAGATCTGGCATGCCGACCTCTACCGGCTGGGCTCAACAGCCGAGCTGGAAGAGCTTGGCCTGACCACCGCTTTTGAGACCGCCTTTTGCCTCGTTGAATGGCCCGACAGGCTGGGGCAAGAGACGCCGGAAGCGCTGACCATCTCGCTTGACTATGCAGACCGGGACGACGCCCGCCACGCCAGTCTGACAGCCAGCGGGGCGGCCAAAGAGGTGCTGGACACCCTTCTGGCAGACAACTCCCGATGAGCAGCAGATCAGAAAGGCTGGAGACGTTCCTCTTCCTTGCAGGCTGGGGGCAGGCGTGGCGCAACGCACTTGCGGGGGATGCGTCGCAGCGCCGATACGAGCGGCTGATCCATCCCGGCCTTGGCACTGCCGTCCTGATGGACGCCCCGCCCAGCAAGGGGGAAGATGTCCGGCCCTTCATCAACATCGCCACGCATCTGCACTCGCTCGGGCTGAGCGCGCCAAAAATTCTGGCCAGAGATGCCGAGCAGGGCTTTTTGATCCTCGAAGACCTCGGGGACAGCCTTTATGCCCGCACGCTTGAAGAAAGCCCGCATTTCGAGAAGAGCCTTTACACGGTGGCCGTTGACGCTTTGCTCACCGCGCAAAAGGCCGCGCCACCTGACGGGATAGCGACCTACGGGCCTGACGAGATGGCGCAAGCCGCTTGCCTTGCGGTGGATTGGTATCTGGAGGCCGCCAACCCCGACGCGCCGGACATCCGGGCGGAGTTCCATGACCGGCTGAAAGACCTGCTGCAAGAGCATCTGACGGGGCAGCCTGTGCTTACCCAGCGCGACTATCATGCCGAGAACCTGATCTGGCTGCCAGACCGTATCGATGTGGCCCGTGTCGGGCTCCTCGATTTTCAGGACGCCATGCTGTGTCACGGTGCATATGACCTGGCTTCGTTGCTGAAAGATGCCCGGCGCGATGTCAGCCGCGTGGTGCAGCGCGTCTGCATGAACCACTATACCGGCGCGTTTGGCCTGGAGGAGGACGCGTTTCGCACGGCCTACGCCACCTGCAGCGCGCAGCGCAATCTGCGGATCATGGGCGTTTTCACGCGGCTTTGCGTGCGGGATGGAAAGCGCCACTACCCCAGCCTGATGCCGCGCGTGTGGCGAAACCTGCAAGAGGATCTACGCCATCCCGCGCTGGAGGTGTTCGGAACATGGCTGATGCAACATATGCCTGCCCCCTCCCCCGACATCATCCTTCGGATCAAATCCGCGCATGACTGAGCGCCCCAGCGACATCCTGATCTTCGCAGCCGGGTTCGGCACCCGCATGGCACCGTTGACCGATGCGATGCCGAAACCGATGATCCCCGTTGCGGGAAGGCCGCTCATTGACCATGCGCTGGGTCTTGCGCAAGAGGCCGGGCTTACCACACATGTCAACGCCCATTATCGCGCTGATCAGTTGCAGAGCCATCTCCCGCCCAGCGTGACCTGCCATGTCGAGCAGCCCGCGATCCTTGATACCGGCGGCGGGCTCAAATCCGCCCTCCCGCAGATGGCAGGCGAGGCCGTTTTCACGTTGAATTCCGACGCAATATGGGCGGGGCCCAACCCGCTGAACATCTTGGCGGCAGGGTGGAGACCGTCGATGAGCGCGCTTCTGCTGCTGGTGCCCATCCCACAAACAGTGGGCTACACGCGCGACGGGGATTTTGCCCGGTCTGAAACTGGTCGCATCCGGTTCCAAAAGGGCGGGCAGGTCTATACCGGCGCACAGATCATGCGCCGGGACGTCGTGTTGGATCATCCGGGCGACGTGTTCTCGATGCTTGCGATGTGGGACGCGTTGATCGTAGGCGGCGGCGCTTATGGCATCACCTACCCTGGCCGCTGGGCCGATGTGGGCACGCCCGAAGCCATTCCCTTGGCAGAGGCGATGCTGCGCGATGTTTGAAGACACCCCAGACCGCACGGCCCGCGTATTCGCCATGCCGATGGGCACTGATTTCGCGGCCGCGCTGGTAGACGGGTTGCGTGCGCGCATGAAAGGCCAGCCGCCCGAGGCGCTCGCCCGTATGCAGCTCTATGTGAACACCTCCCGCATGCAGCGTCGTATCCGGCAGCTTTTGACGGATGGCGGCGCGCTGCTGCTGCCACAGGTGAGGCTGGTGACTGATCTTGCCCGGGATCAAACCATCGATCTGCCTCCGCCGGTCGACGGGCTGGCGCGGCGGTTGCAGCTGGCCCAACTGGTGCGGGCCCTGATTGAAAGCGACCCCAGCCTTGCTGCGCGCGATGCGGCCTATGATCTGGCCGACAGCCTCGCCGCATTGCTCGAAGAGATGCAGGGCGAAGGCGTCAGCGCCGAGACCATCGCGGGGCTTGATGTGGCCAACCACTCCGCCCACTGGTTGCGCAGCCAGAAATTCATCGCGCTTGTGCAAGACTTTCTGGGTGGTGATGCGCCGCTGGATACTGAGGGGCGACAGCGCGCCGTGGTCGATGCGCTTGCCGCCCGTTGGCGAGATGCCCCGCCCGGGCATCCTATTATCGTCGCGGGCTCGACCGGATCGCGCGGTACCACACGGGCTTTCATGCGGGCCGTCGCGGGGCTGCCGCAAGGCGCGCTGGTCCTGCCCGGGTTCGACACCGACATGCCCACCCACATTTGGGACAGGCTCGCAGGCAAGGACACGCACGGAGCCGAAGACCACCCACAATTCCGCTACAAGACGCTGACCTCAGAGCTTGGGATCTCGCCCTCTGATATCCGCCCCTGGACCACCGCCGCGCCCCATAGCGCCGCGCGCAACGCGCTGGTCTCGCTCGCCTTGCGGCCCGCGCCAATCACCGATGCCTGGCTGGAAGAAGGCCCGGACCTCGCCGATATCGCCGGGGCCACGAAGGACATCACCCTGATCGAAGCGCCAAGCCCGCGGGCGGAGGTGATTTCCATCGCGCTGCGGCTTCGCGAGGCGGCAGAAGACGGCACAACAGCCGCGCTGATCACCCCGGATCAGACCTTGGCGCGCCAGGTCTCCGCCGCGCTCAGCGCGTGGCAGATCGTGCCCAATGACAGCGCGGGGGCGCGGCTTGACCTGTCGCCACCGGGGCGGCTCTTGCGGCAGACCGCGGCACTGATCGGGCAGGCGGTTAGCCCAGACGCGTTGCTTGCGCTATTGAAACACCCGCTGATCTATGCCGATCAACGCCGCGACCACCTTGCGCGGACCCGCGCGTTGGAAATCGAATTCCTGCGCGGCGGCCCGGCAATCCTGACGCGGGACCTAACGCAAGAATGGGCCGAGAAGCGCATGCCCGAGGATGCCGGGGTGCAGGCATGGCATGACTGGCTTTGGGATTGCATCGCGCCTTTGAGCCAGATGCAGACCGACGATCTGACGCGGCTGATCCCCACCCATTTGACACAGACCCAGCGGCTGACCGAAGGGCCGGAGGGCGGCACCGCCCATCTGTGGCTGAAAGCCGCTGGTGAAGAGGTTGCAAAACTCGCCCGCTCTTTAGAGGACGCGGCCCCCGTCGCAGGCCGCTACAGCCCCGCCGAATATGCAGATCTTATCGCGACACTTCTCGCAAAAGAAGAGGTCCGCGAGCCCTTCCACACCCATCCTGACATCATGATCTGGGGCACGCTTGAGGCACGCGTTCAGGGCGCTGACCTGGTGATCCTTGCCGGGCTCAACGATGGCACCTGGCCGGCCCTGCCTGATCCTGACCCCTGGCTGAACCGCGACATGCGCCGTCGCGCAGGGCTGCGGTTGCCCGAGGCTCGGATCGGGCTGTCGGCGCATGATTTCCAACAAGGCATCGCCGCGCGCAAGGTCTGGCTGACCCGTGCCACCCGCGATGCGGAGGCGGAAACCGTCCCCTCCCGCTGGCTGAACCGGATCGGCAACCTGCTGCAAGGGCTGGACGGCGAAGGCCAGTCCAGCTTTGCGGCGATGCGCGCCCGTGGCGATGTCTGGCTGAAGATGGCCTCCGCCTATGACCGGCCCCGTTTCACGTTGGAGCCCGCCCGACGCCCTGCGCCCCAGCCGCCTGCCACCAGCCGCCCCAAGGACCTTTGGGTAACGCATATCGAAACGCTGATCCGCGACCCATACGCCATCTACGCACGGCACATCCTGAACCTGCGCCCCCTCAAGCCGCTGCATGCGCAGGCCGATGCAGCGCTGCGCGGGGACATCATCCACAAGATCCTGCAGGCGTTCGTGGCGGAACATATGACCGCGCTGCCTCAGAATGCCGACACCCTTCTGGCCGAGATGGCGCAGCGCTTCTTTGACAAACATATTGCCTGGCCCGCCACGCGCACACTTTGGATGTCGAAATTCGCGCGCGCCATCCCGTGGTTTATCCAGACCGAAAGGGCCCGGCGCGCGCTTGCGACCCCCAATGCGCTTGAGGTGGACGGGAAAAGGACCAGCGCAGAGCTTGGCGTCACGCTTTATGGCCGCGCCGACCGCGTGGATAGTGACGCGGCCGGCGGGTTGGTGATCTATGACTACAAGACCGGAACTTTGCCAAATCAGAACATACGCACGCATTTCAACAAGCAGCTCCCGCTACTGGCCTGTATCGGCACGGTCAGCGGTTACGAGGGGTTCCCTTCCCGGCACGTGGTGCAGGCCAGCTATATCGGGCTTGGGGCCAAACCCGGCGAGGTCGACGTCACCGCCGATCCGCAAGAGCTGGCCGAGACCTGGACCCAGTTCGAAAGACTGATCGCCAGCTATATGGATGAGGAGAAGGGCTACACCTCCCGCCGCGCGGTTTATGAGGAACGTTGGGAGCAGGATTACGACCTGCTGGCCCGCTGGGGCGAATGGGACCGCACGGATGCAGCCCATCCCACAAAGGTGCATTTATGAGCGACGAGGCCACCCGCGCGCAGATCGACGCCGCACGTCCAGACCGCTCTACTTGGCTGTCAGCCAATGCAGGCTCGGGCAAGACACGCGTTCTGACGGACCGGGTGGCTTTGCTGCTGCTGCGCGGGGTGCAACCGCAGCACATCCTGTGCCTGACCTATACCAAGGCCGCCGCGTCAGAGATGCAGAACCGCCTGTTCCAGCGCCTTGGGGCTTGGGCGATGATGCCGGATCCTGCCTTGGAGGGCTCCCTTCTGGCGCTCGGCGTCAGCCGCGGCGAGGTGAATTCGGAAACGCTGCGCAAGGCGCGCGTGCTGTTTGCCCAAGCCATCGAGACGCCGGGCGGGCTGAAAATTCAGACCATCCACTCATTCTGCGCCGCACTCCTGCGCCGCTTCCCGTTGGAGGCGCAGGTCTCCCCTGCATTCACCGAGATGGACGACCGCACAAGCAAGCTTTTGCGCGCCGAGGTGCTTGACCAGATCGCCGAAGATATGCCGGAGGTGATGCGCGGCTTCACCAACCTGTTCACTGGCGACGACCCGCATGGCCTGCTGGCCGAGATCGTCAAGCACCGGGACATGTTTGAAACGGAGCTATCGCAAGACGAGCTACAGGCGACGGTTGGGCTCGCGGCGGGGGTCGATGAGACCACCATCCTGAACAGCGCCTTCATCGGCAATGAGGCGGAGATCGCGGCCGCCGTCACCCCGACCTTGCAGGAGGGGACGGTGACGGACGCACGCTTGGCATCTGCGCTGACGGAGCTGGACATGTCGCAGCCGAGCCTGTCCTTGCTGGCCGCCCTTGAACCCATCTTCCTGACAGGGGCAGGGGCGAAAAACCCGTTCAGCCCCAAGGCAAGCCCTCCCACCAAGGCGAGCGCAGAGGCGCTGGGCGGCTGGGCGGACCGCTACCGCGATTGGCAGGGGCGCGTGGCGAAGGCCCGCGACAACCGGCTCGCCCTGCAGGCCTATACCCGCGCTAAGGCGCTTCACGCCTTTGCCGGCCCTTTCATCGACCGGATCGAGGCGGCGAAGCAGCGGCGCGGGTGGCTCGATTTCGACGACCTGATCCGCAAGGCCCGCGCGCTGCTTACCGACCAAAGCGTGGCCGCATGGGTCCTGTTTCGGTTGGATGGCGGCATTGACCACATCCTTGTCGACGAAGCGCAAGACACCTCGCCTGCACAATGGGATGTCATTCGCCTGCTGTCTGAAGAGTTTTTCTCTGGCGAAAGCGCGCGGGCCGAGCAGCGCACAGTGTTCGTCGTGGGGGACCAGAAGCAATCGATCTACTCGTTCCAAGGGGCCCAACCGGCAGAGTTCGACCGCATGCGCGCCTATTTCGAACAGCGCCACCACGACATTGCGGCACCGTTTGCATCGCGCGAGTTGCTCTATTCATTCCGCTCCGCCGCGCCAGTGCTGCAATTGGTTGACGCGGTTTTCACCCCTGAGCTGCGCCGGGGCATGGGGCCAGAGCTGCGCCATAAGCCCTTCAAAACCGCCCTGCCCGGACGTGTAGAGCTGTGGGACTGGACCGAAGGCACTGAGGACGCACCTGAAAAGCCATGGTTTGATCCCGTGGACACCGTGGCCGAGAACCACCCATCCGTCCTGCTGGCCGGGAAAATCGCCGCCTTCATCAAAGACCAGATCACCTTTGGCCAAATCACCCAAGACGTTCGCGTCGATGGCGAAGACAAGACGATCACGCGGCCCATCCGAGCGGGCGATTTCCTGATCCTTGTCCAATCCCGCAGCGGCCAGGCCAATCTGTTTGGGGAGATCATCCGCGCCTGCAAGACCCTTGGCCTGCCGATGGCCGGCGCCGACCGGCTGCGGGTCGGAGGGGAGCTTGGCGTGCGGGACCTTGTGGCGCTGCTGTCCTTTCTGGAGACGCCACAAGACGATCTGGCCCTGGCAGAAGTGATGCGCTCGCCCCTGGGCAATCTGTCAGAACAGGACCTTTTCTCGCTTGCACATGGCCGCGAGGGGTTGCTGTGGTCCGCGTTTGATGCCCGCGCAAATGAATTTCCGCAGCTGCATGCCATGCTGACCGACCTGCGCGACCAAGCCGATTTCATGCGTCCCTATGACCTGTTGGAGCGCGCTTTGACGCGCCATCATGGCCGTGCGCGGCTGCTGGCCCGGCTGGGGCAGGAGGCCGAAGAGGGCATCACCGCGCTTCTCGACCAATCGCTGCAATATGAGCTGATGGAGGCCCCGACCCTGACTGGCTTCCTGACCTGGCTTGCGACAGATGACGTCACGATCAAGCGGCAGATGGACAGTGACGGCGACCTGATCCGGGTGATGACCGTGCATGGGGCCAAGGGGCTTGAGGCCCCGATTGTCATCCTGCCCGAGACCGGACTGCGACAAAACCGTCTGCGTGATGACATCCTGAATGCGGACGGGGTCGCACTTTGGAAGAGCCCCGCGCCAGAGGCATCCGCCGCCCAGATCGACCTGACCGAGGCCGCTAAGGACCTGAGGAAGCAAGAAAATATGCGTCTGCTCTATGTTGCCATGACGCGGGCGGAGAGCTGGTTGATCACCTGCGGGTCGGGAATGAAGCCGCCGACAACCGGCGAGAGCTGGTACGAGATTATCGAAAACGGCATGACCCGCGCGGGGGCCGCACCACAAAAAGAGGTCAGGCTGCGCTTGTCCCATGGTGACTGGCCCGCACGCACCGAAGCGCGGGATGGGCCGGAAGCCAAGCAGGGCGTGACCTTGCCGGATTGGGTGGAGCGGGTCTCTGTCCCGCCGCCGGAACCCCCCCAGAGCCTGCAACCCTCAAACCTGGGCGGCGCAAAGATCCTGCCCACCATAATCGCAGAGCTGTCCGAAGCCGATGCCAAACGGCGCGGTACGCAGATCCACCTGCTGCTGGAGCATTTGGCCGGGCTGCCTGCTGCGCAGCGACCTGCGCGGGCGGAGGGGATCTTGAGCCCTGATGACATGGATGACTTTGCAGAGGTGCTGGCTCATGCGGAGGCGGTTCTTGACGCGCCTGCGCTTGCTTTTCTGTTTGAAGACAGCGCCTTGGCCGAGGTGCAGGTGACGGCCTGCCTGCCAGAGCTGTCAGGGCGCCGGATCGGAGGGGCGATTGACAGGCTGATCATAGAGCCCGACCGCGTGCTGGCCGTCGATTTCAAGTCGAACCACGATGTCCCCGAAACGGCTCAAGAGGTGCCAGAGGGGCTTTTGCGGCAGATGGGGGCCTACGCGGCAGCGCTTGCGCAAATCTACCCGGACAAGCGGATCGAGACGGCGATTGTCTGGACCAGGACGGCCATGATTATGTCATTGCCGCACGACATCGTGAGGCAGGCCCTGCGCCGGGCCCATATATCTTGACGCCTTGCCAAGCGCTACATACGTTCGGCCTCCAACGCACCCATGTCCCTGGAAGGATTCTATTATGGCCACTGTTGCTGCCACAGACGACACATTTGATGCCGAAGTTCGCCAATCCGACGTCCCGGTCGTCGTTGATTTCTGGGCGGAGTGGTGCGGCCCCTGCAAGCAGATCGGCCCAGCTCTGGAAGAGCTTTCGGCGGAGTATGACGGCAAGGTGAAGATTGTCAAAGTCAATGTTGACGAGAACCCGAACTCGCCGGCTCAGCTGGGTGTGCGTGGTATTCCGGCGCTGTTTCTGTTCAAGGATGGTGAGGTTGTTGCCAACAAGGTGGGCGCGGCCCCCAAGGGCGCGATTGCAAGCTGGATTGACGAGACTGTTTCCTGAGTTTGTACAAATTGTAGCAAACCGAAATCGCTGAATTTACATTTTGTAGCAAAACCCCGTCGCATCTGCGGCGGGGTTCTTCTGTGACCTCTCCGCACCTGGCAGCCCGAAAATCAGCTCAAGAGCAGCTGCGCATTTTTGTGGTGACGCGCGACGAGTTCTTTTTGCTTCTTGCCCGCAGGAATGGGCCGGGCGGGGGGTGGCAGGGCGTCGGGATGGGCGAGCTCGGGGAAGATCGCCAGAACCTCGTCGCGGGCCTCAGCATCAAGCGTGCCCATCGCCTCTGGCCCGGGGTAGAGGCTTTCGGTGGGCGCGCCTTCGGCGACAATCACCTGATGGGCGTCGAAGAGGAGGTGAAAATAAGTGACCTGCCGGGCGGCCTCGTCGATGAAAATGCCCGGCAGCGCGGTCAGCTTGATGGCGGCGACCAGAACCTCATCTGACCCGAACATGCGACGCGCGATTTTGGAGCGGACCAGCATGCGGTGCTGACGCGACACCAGCATGTCGCGGGCGGGCAAACCGGCACCCAGCGCGCCGCTGCAAATACGGATCGGGCGAAGCTTGGGTTTGGCCGCAAGCGCGGCGGGGCTGTAGGCCCGCTGCCCGACCCAGCGCAGAGGCACGGCACTGCCATCCTCAAGCGAGACCAGATCCCCCACTGCCAAATCCTCAACCAGCCGGGGGCCGTCTGGCGTTGCAATCAATGTGCCCAGGGTCAGGCAGGGCGTGTTGGGGATATCGGCCGGGGTCACCTCGTCGGCGCCCTGATCCTTGTTGCTGGTCGAAAAGACCACACCGGGCTCGGGGATCTCGGAGACGGCGAACATGCGCAGCCCGCTTTCAAGCTCTAACCGCCAAACCTCGATCACCTGCCCGTTGGTGCCGGTATAGGTGGCGGTCCACTCGATATAGGCGACATCGGTGGCGATCGGGTTGCCCTGATTGTCGGTGACCGTGGCAATCTGGTTGGGGTCGTTCGAGATCTCGTTGCTGATCGTGTCGCCTGCGATGGTGCCGTCGTCGTCTTCTATTGTGACATTCAGCAGATCAGAGGGATGAAAGCTCGACAGCACGAACGGGTCATTGGTACCGCCCGGCCTGTCGCTGAACGCAGTTATGCGCAGCGCTTTGAAACTCGCGATGACCGCCATTGAACCCGACCCCTCCCCATGCGCCGACCCGCCAGTCCTGGCCAGTGCGGAGCATCCCCGAGGGCCAAAGCCTGCGCAGACATGCGCGCGACAGGACCCCTTGCGGCGTTAACCTATCGCTTACCTTTGTTCATACGGGGCAGGCCGGAATCGTGGCAAATGCAATTCGCGCCTTTGGGGGTGGAAGCGGGCCAGATAAGGGAAGTTCACGGCCAAAAGTGACTCATTTGCCGCAATTCGGTCTGTAACAGAGCCTGTCGAAAGACCTGCACGGGGCCGTCAGCCCGGCTCGGCACCAGACGGGAGCGGACCGCCCCCGCCCGCATTCGGCGCGCTGCGCCCAATCGGAAAGGGCTCTTCGACCCGGCCATAATCGGTGACGCGAAAATCGAACCGGGCACGGTCCTCGAAGATGGTGAGCTGGCCGAAATTGTTGGTCTTCTCCCGCCCGTCGGGAAATTCATCCGAAACGATCCTGTCCCGAATTTGCGCCACGCCCGAGGCAATGCCTTCGACAAAGCCCTCATGCTTGCGGAAGGCGTTGCGATGGATATCGCCAGACAGAAAAATCGGGTTAGGACAGCTGGTGAAACGCCGGGCAAATTCAGCGTAGAAGCGCCGGTAATGGGAGATATCCTCCCCAAGGTTGTTGCTGGCCCCGATGGTAGAGCCGCAGCAGACCACGGTTGCCAGAATATCGCCATTGCGGGCGCGGTCGAATTGCTGCCAGAGCCAGGCTTCCTGCCGGGGACCCAGAAACTCCGCCCCTATGCCCTGCTCGCGGATGTCTTGACGGTAAAACCGCCCGTCGAGCATGATGACGAGGATGCCGTTGAGCACGTAACTGCAGTAAATCTCCCCCTTTGGCTGGTCGAGCGCGGCGGGATCAATGCCGCGTGGCGCAAGGTGGCTGAGAAACAGCAGCCGCGCCTCCTGCCGCCGTTCCAACCCGGTCTCGCCCATCGCGCGGGCGGCAGGGCTGTCGCCCAATATGTTGTTGGGGCCCAGATCGTGATCATCCCAGGTGGCAATGGTTGGAATGGTGTCAATGGCGTAGCGAAAGGTGGGGCTGGCCATCCGATCGCGATATTTCCGGGCGAGGTCGCTGATATCCCACCCCTCCTGCCTGGCATAGACATTGTCGCCCAGAAGCAGCAGCAGATCAGGCTTTTGCCGCGCGATCCACGCCCAGGCCGGTTGCCAGCTGCGCTTGTGATGGCAGCATGAGGTGAAGATAATCTTGGCGCGAGGCTTGGTCACAGGCGGGGTCCACTGGCGGGGTCTGGCCAAAACCTATGGGCCGCACGCGATGGGTGCAAAGACAAAAAAAGCCCGGACCAGATGGCCCGGGCTTTCAGTTTTGACTGACAGGGAGGGAGGGGTGTCAGCCTTTTGAGAACTCTGGGTAAGCCTCCATGCCCAGCTCGGAGGTGTCGAGACCGTTGATCTCGT
>CAYLVP010000061.1:0-18696 GCA_964387155.1 uncultured Rhodobacterales bacterium
TGGCGGAGGAGGTGGGATTCGAACCCACGGTAGACTTTCACCTACGTCGGTTTTCAAGACCGGTGCATTCAACCACTCTGCCACTCCTCCGACTGGGAAGCGGTCTAAAGCCGGGCGCGCGATTCTGGAAGGTGCAAATCACCTTGATTTGCGATGGGGCCACCCGCCAATTCTCGCCGAATGCGGCCCGAAGGCTTTGCAAACCCCAGCCGCTTTGCCTAAAATGCGCTACGCGAGGGGCAAAGGCAGCTCCCGCATGACAGGGCAGCGCGCAGCAGCGACAAGAATAAGGCGCGAACAGCGCACGGGTAAATAGGGGCAAAAGTGATGACATCAGCGGGTATCGTGCACAGGCGATGGACGTCAGCGGTGCTACTTGGCGCCGGGCTGGTCTTGGCGGGCTGCGAAGACGGGCAGGTTCCGGGCTTTCTGCAACCCAAGGCAGAAGCTGAGGCCGACACAGGGTTTGCAAGCGTGCCCACCGCGATCGAAGGGCAGGAACGCGACGTCGAGGCCCCGGATGTCTTTGATGTGAACGAGCCGGGGCTTTGGGACGGACGCCCCTCTCTTGGCGGTGTCTGGGTGGCCTATCCGGGCGTCACCGATCCGCAACGGGTCATCATCCGCAACACAGAGAATAACAAATCCGTCGTGGGCGCCTTGTTCCGGCGGGAACGTGACAATCCCGGCCCCAGGCTGCAGGTGAGCTCTGATGCGGCTGCTGCACTTGAGATGCTGGCAGGCGCGCCGACCAAGCTGTCCGTCATTGCGCTGCGCAAAGAGCAAATCCCGCAAGAGGTGGCGCCTGCCGAAACCCTCACTGACGCCGAGGCTCCGCTGACAGACGCAGCACCGGCGGCGCAGCCCCTGCCCCGCCCGGCAGAGACAGCGGCCGCAAGCCTGCCCGCCGCGGATGAAATCCAGTCTTCTGCCATCGACCCGGTGGCCGTCGCCGGGGCCGCCATCGACACGGCGGCAGGTGTGACACCAGAGGCGGACCAGGTCGCCGCAACCCCTGCGCCTGCGCCCCAAGCGCGCCCTGCGGGCCAGCTTTTCGCGATGACCAAGCCCTTTGTGCAGGTTGGCATCTTTTCGGTGCAAAGCAACGCGGAGGCCGCAGCGCAACAACTGCGCGCCAACGGGATTGTGCCGCAGGTCAAAGACACGACAAACAGCGCGAACAAAGCCATCTACCGCGTGGTTGCGGGGCCTGCCGGGACACGGGCAGACCGCCGCGCACTTATCCAACAGATCAGAGGGCTGGGCTTTACCGACGCCTATGCCGTGACCGACTGACATCTTCAAAACAGGAGCCCGCTCGCCGTGATCCGTGTTGCCCTTACGCTTCTCGCAATTTGCGCGGCACTGCCCGCTGCCGCCTTTGAGACCTCCGCCAAATCGGCCATCGTGCTGGATGTCGGGACCGACCAGACCTTGATGGAAAAGAATGCGGATATGGCGCTGCCGCCTGCCTCCATGTCCAAGCTGATGACGCTCAACATGGTGTTCGAGGCGCTGGATGACGGGCGGCTGACGCTGGACCGGCCGCTGCCTGTCTCTGGACATGCGGCCTCCTTCGGCGGATCAACGATGTTTTTGCAGGAGGGCGACCGCCCCACTGTCGAGGATCTGATCCGGGGCGTGATCGTGCTGTCTGGCAATGATGCCAGCGTCGTGCTGGGCGAGGCGCTTGCGGGCACGGAACCCGCCTTTGCGCAGCAGATGACGATCCGGGCGCAAGAGCTCGGGATGACCAGCTCCACCTTTGCCAATGCCAGCGGCTGGCCCGCCTCCGGGCACCGCATGTCGATGCGCGACCTCGCGATCCTGGGCAAACGGCTGATCGTCGACTTTCCGCAATATTACGGGTATTTCGCCGAGACCGAATTCCAGTATGAAGACAGCCCACCGGCCAACCGGTTCAACCGCAACCCGCTGTTGAAGCTCAATATCGGGGCAGACGGGCTGAAGACGGGCCATACGCAGGAAGCGGGCTTTGGGCTCGTTGGCTCTGCCCAGCAGAACGGGCGGCGCATCGTGTTTGTCTTCACCGGGCTTGAGACCGCCGAGCAGCGCGCCCAGGAGGCCGAGCGCCTGACCAATTGGGCCTTCAACCAGTTTGTCGAACGTCAGCTGGCCGAGGAAGGCGTTATCCTGACCCAGGCCGAGGTTTGGATGGGCGAGGCCGCCAAGGTCGGCATGGCCGCCACCAGCGACGTGAAGGCGCTGATCCCGGTGCTTGGTCGCGACGGCGTGCGTGCCAAGATCAACTATGTGGGCCCGCTGGAGGCGCCGATTGAAGCCGGCGACGAGATCGCGCAGCTGATCGTCACCGTGCCCGGTTTTGACGATGTGGCCCACCCGCTGGTGGCCACCGAAACCGTTCCGGCAGGCGGGTTTGTGGTGCGGGTGCGCACCGCAGCCCTGACGCTGTTTCGCCAGTTGACGGGCCGTTTGCAAACCGAAGCGGGCACGTTCTTCTAGGTGTTCATCACATTTGAAGGCATTGACGGCTCGGGCAAATCCACGCAGTCGCGTCTGCTGGCCGGAAAGCTGGAGGCCGCGGGCCGCAGCGTTGTCCTGACGCGGGAGCCCGGCGGCTCCCCCGGGGCAGAGGAAATCCGGGCATTGCTGGTCGAAGGCGACCCAGACCGCTGGTCGGCGGAGACCGAAATTCTGCTGTTCACCGCCGCCCGCCGCGACCATTTGGAACGCCGCATCGCCCCCGCCCTGAAAGATGGCCAGATCGTCATCTCGGACCGGTTCGCCGATTCCACGCGGGTCTACCAGGGTGCCACGCGGGGCGCGCGCCGCGCCATGGTCGACAGCCTGCATGCCCAGATGATCGGGACCGAACCCGACCTGACGCTGATCATCGACATGGACCCGGATGCCGCCTTGGAACGCGGGCTCGCGCGCGGATCCGGGGAGGACCGGTTCGAAGAGTTCGGCGCAGAGTTCCAGCACCGCCTTCGGGCGGGCTTTCTGCGACTGGCCGAGGAATACCCCGAGCGCTGCGTCGTCATAGACGGCCAACGCGGGGCCGATGAGGTCGCGCAATCCGTGCTGGCCGCCGTCGAGGCCCGGCTGGTATAAGCGGGTCATGAGCGATGAGGACCTCCCCCAGGCCGATCAGGTCGACGGCGCGCCGCACCCACGCGAAACCGCCAAGCTGATCGGGCAAACCACGGCGGAAGCCGCTTTTTTTGAGGCGTTTAACGGCGACCGGCTGCATCACGCCTGGCTGATCACCGGACCGAAAGGCGTGGGCAAGGCCACGCTGGCCTGGCGGCTGGCCCGCTTTTTGCTGGCAACCCCGAAAGGGGACGGCGGCATGTTCGCGGCTGCCGCGCCCACAACCCTCGACATACCCGATAGCCACCCGGTCAATGCCCGGCTGCACGCCCTGTCAGAACCTGCGCTGTTTCTTTTGCGCCGCAGCTGGGACGACAAAACCAAAAAACTGAAATCGGTGATCGCCGTGGACGAGGTGCGCAAGCTGAAAAGCTTCTTTGCGCTGTCCAACCCCGATGGCGGCAGGCGTGTGGTCATCGTCGACGCGGCGGATGAAATGAATGTGGCCGCCGCCAATGCGCTGCTTAAAGTGCTCGAAGAGCCGCCCGCCGACTGCATCCTGCTGCTGGTGGCGCATCAGCCCTCGCGGCTGCTGCCCACGATCCGGTCGCGCTGCCGCGAGCTGCGCTGCAGGCAGCTTGCCCCCGATCACATGGCCGAGGCCTTGGAAGCAGCAGGCGCGCAGCCGGGCAATGACGCCGTGGCCCTGGCGGAACTGTCCGGCGGCTCGGTCGGTGAAGCGCTCAGACTGTTGAACCTGGATGGTCTGGGCCTTTACCGTGAGCTTCTTGGCGTTATCGAAACCCTTCCCCGGATGGACCGCGCGGCCGCGATCAAGCTGGGGGAGAAAGCGGCCGCGCGCGGCGTCGAGGGGCGGCTTGATCTGATGCTGCGCCTGTGTGATCTGGCGCTCTCGCGCCTGTCCCAGGCGGGCCTGGACATGATCGACACGCAGGCGGCACCGGGCGAGTTGCGCACACTCGCCCGCCTGTCGCCAGACGAACAGGCCGCGCGCGCCTGGGCCGGGCTGCAGTCCAGCGCGTCGGCCCGGGCCCGGCATGGGCAGGCGGTGAACCTTGACCCCTCCTCGCTGATCCTAGATATGCTTTTGAGCATGAATGACGTGGCGGGGCGCACCGCCGCTTGAGAGGCGACATGACCACCCCCCTGCCCGCAGCCGAGATCATTGACAGCCACTGTCACCTCGACTTCCCCGATTTCGACAGCGAGCGCGATGCGGTCATCGCCCGCGCGCATGCGGCCGGGGTCACGCGGATGGTCACGATCTGCACCAAGCTGCGGCTGGAACCTCAAATCCGCGCCATTGCCGAGGCGCATAACAGCGTGTTTTACGCCGCTGGCACACATCCGATGAGTGCCGCTGACGAGCCCATGGCCACAGTCGCGGAGCTGGTGCGCATGGCCCAGCATCCGAAGATGGTGGGGATTGGCGAGACCGGGCTTGATTACCACTACACGGCGGACAGCAAGGCTGTTCAGCAGGAAAGCCTCGCGGTCCATATCGAGGCCGCGCGCCAAACCGGGCTGCCGCTGATCATCCATGCGCGCGCCGCCGACGCGGATATGGCGCGCATTCTGACGGATGCGCATAGGCAAGGCCCATTCCTGTGCGTGATGCATTGCTTTTCGTCCTCAGCCGAGCTGGCAAAGGCCGCGCTTGATCTGGGGTTCTATCTGTCGATGTCGGGCATCGCCGCCTTCCCCAAAAGCCAGGCGCTGCGTGATATCTTCGCGACCGCCCCGGTGGACCGTATCCTTGTCGAAACCGACGCGCCCTATCTGGCCCCCCCGCCCCATCGCGGCAAACGCAACGAGCCCGCCTACACCGCCCATACCGCCCGGGTCGCAGCTGAGCTGTTCGGCATGGGTTACGCCGATTTCGCCGCGCAGACGCAGCAGAATTTCGAACGCCTATTCGCCAAAGCCGCGGGCTGGACGCCCGCATGACGCGGCGCTTCACCATATTGGGCTGCGGGTCCTCCGGCGGCGTGCCAAGGCTCGGCGGGCATTGGGGGGCGTGCGACCCGACCAACCCCAAAAACCGGCGGCGGCGCTGTTCGTTGCTGATCGAACAGACCGGCCCCCAGGGGGTAACGACCGTTCTGATTGACGCCTCCCCCGATCTGCGGGAGCAGTTGCTGGACGCCAATATCGGGCGGCTGGACGGCGTCGTGTTCACGCATCCGCATGCCGATCATGTCCACGGCATTGATGATCTGCGCATGATCGTCTTCAACATGCGCGCGCGGGTGAAGGTTTGGGCGGATGCGCCGACATCGCAGGCGCTGCTGCAACGCTTTGGCTATGTGTTCGAAACCCCGCCGGGCTCGGGCTACCCGCCGATCCTGGACCTCAACGCGATTGACGGCGATGTGGTGATTGACGGCCCCGGTGGCCCGGTCACGCTGACCCCGTTCGAGGTGCAGCACGGCACAATCCGCTCGCTGGGGTTCCGGGTGGATGACCTGGCCTATCTGCCCGATGTCTCTGACATTGATACGGGCCGCAAAGCGATGCATGGGCTCGATTGGCTGATCATCGACGCGTTGCGGCATACGGAGCATCCCAGCCACTCCCACCTGGCCAACACGCTGGGCTGGATCGCAGATCTGGAGCCCAAGAATGCCGTGCTGACCAATATGCATATCGATCTCGACTACGAGACGGTGCTGGCGGAAACACCAGCCAACGTGACCCCCGCCTTTGACGGTATGGTCATCGAGACGCCTATCCCGTGAGCGCCCTGCTTGAGATCATCCTGCCGGTCTTTCTGGTGATCGCTGCGGGATATCTCGCCGTAAAGTTCAAGGCCTTCCCCGATAGCGGGGTGGATGGGCTGATGCGCTTCACCCAAGGTTTCGCCATTCCTTGCCTGTTGTTCAAAGCCATTGCCGAGCTGGAGCTTGGCGCCTATTTCACGGTCCCGCTTTTGGCGACCTACTACATTCCCTGCGTGCTGATGTTTGGTCTGGGGATCGCCGGGGCGCGGGTGTTGTTTGGCCGCCCCTGGGAGGACAGTGTCGCCATCGGCTTTGCCTGCATGTTTGCCAATTCGGTGCTGCTGGGCCTGCCCATCACCGAACGCGCCTATGGCAGCACGGCGCTGGATCCCAATTACGCGATCGTGGCGCTGAACGCGCCGATTTGCTACGGGCTGGGGATCACCGTGATGGAAATGGTCAAGCATCGCGGGCAGGCCCCGATTGCGACCGCCAAGGCGGTGACCAGCGCCATTTTCCATAACAATCTGATCATCGGCCTGGCCTTGGGCTTCGCGGTGAACCTGAGCGGGATGGCAATCCCGCAGATTGCGGGTGATGCGCTGGACCTGATGATCCGCGCGGCACTGCCTGCGGCGATTTTCGGGCTAGGCGGCGTGCTCGCGCAATATAAGTTCGAGGGGGATCTCGGCCCTGTTTTGATGATCTGCGGGCTGACATTGATGGTGCGCCCCGCCATGTCCTATGGGCTTGGCGCGGGGTTTGATCTGGATGACCCCGCCACCCGCTCTGCCGTGCTGACCGCGGCCATGGCGCCCGGCGTCAATGCCTATGTGTTTGCCAATATGTACGGGGTCGCCAAACGGGTTGCGGCCTCTGCCGTGCTGGCGGCGACGGCGCTCTCGGTGCTGACGGTCACGGGCTGGTTGCTGGTCCTGCCCTGACGCAGCGCTAGCCCGGAGAGATGCCGCGCTGACGCTCTGACCGGCGGCGCAAGAGCTCCACCGTGGTCAGCAGCAGGATCGAGATGATGACCAGAATGGTCGCCACCGACAGAATGGCTGGGCTGATCTGCTCCCGGATGCCGTTCCACATTTGTCGCGGGATGGTTTGCTGGTCATGCGCCGCGACGAAGAGCACGACCACAACCTCGTCAAAGCTGGTGACGAAGGCAAAAAGCGCGCCTGAAATGACGCCTGGCAGGATCAGCGGCATGGTGATCTTGAAAAAGGTCGTGGTGGGGTTTGCCCCCAGATTGGCGGCCGCACGGGTCAGCGAATGATCGAAGCCCACCAAAGTCGCCGTCACCGTGATGATCACGAAAGGAATGCCCAGCGTCGCATGGGCCAAGATGATGCCCGCATAGGTGTTGGCAAGCCCTGTGGCGGAGTAAAAGAAGAAGAGCCCCGTCGCAGTGATGATAATCGGCACAATCATTGGCGAGATCAGAATGGCCATAATGGCGCGCCGATAAGGCATCTCGGGCCGGCTGAGCCCAAGTGCCGCGATTGTGCCCAGCACGGTTGCCAGAAGCGTCGAGAAAAACCCGATGATGACAGAGTTCTTGGCCGCGTTGATCCAGGCCGCATTGGCCCAGGCATCCGCCCACCAGCTGCCGTCACGCGCAGCCTCAGGCTCTTGCATGCCGAAGGTCAAAAGCAGGTCATACCAGCGCGTCGAATAGCCCGTGGGGTCCAGCGACAGCATTTTCTTGGTGAAGGTGAAATAGGGCTCTGCGTTGAAGCTCAGGGGGATCACGATCAGGATCGGCGCGATCAGAAACAGGAAGATCAGCGCGCAGATCACCAGATAGGTGTAATACCAGATACGCTCCAGCGGCGAGGCGTGGGACGGAAGGGCCATCAGCAAGCTCCCCTTGCATCTGCAGGATGTGAGTATTTGGGATCAAATGGAGAGATGGGGTCTTGCTCTTGATCGCGGCAGCGGCGCGTTAACCTTAACATACCCTTACCCCAGCTTCAGATTGTCGATGCCCACCAGCCGGTCATAGAGCCAGTAGAGAATGAGGATACCAAAGAGCAGGATCGAGGCGAGCGCGGCGGCGAGCGACCAGTTCAGCGATTTCTGCATGTGGAAGGCGATGAGATTGGAGATCAGCTGCCCGTCAGCCCCGCCCACCAGCGCGGGCGTGATGTAATAGCCCACCGCCAGAATGAACACGAGCAGCGCCCCCGCCCCGATGCCCGGCACCGTTTGCGGGAAGTAGATGCGCCGGAAGGCCGTCCAGCTTGTGGCCCCCAGCGAGCGCGCGGCGCGCACATAGGACGGGTTGATCGGCCGCATGACCGAATAAAGCGGCAGCACCATGAAGGGCAGCAGGATATGGACCATCGCGACGATTGTGCCGGTCTGGTTATACATCATCTGGATCCGGTTCTCATCGGCCAGAATATGCGCGCCGACAAGCGCGTCATTGACCACGCCCTGGCTTTGCAGAAGCACCATCCAGCTTGTGGTGCGCACCAAGAGCGACGTCCAGAAGGGCAAGAGCACGAAGATCATCAACAGGTTCGAATAGCGCAAAGGCAGCGTCGCCAGGAGATGTGCGATGGGATAGGCGAGGATGAAACAAAGCCCGGTGATCAGCAGCGACAAAAACAATGTGCGTTTGAAGAGCGTGACATAGACCTGCCGGTTCTCGTTGACTTGCGTGATCTCGCCTTGCGTGTTGCGCGTCAGATCGAGCGCGGCAAGGTAGAAATTCATCGTGTAGGCGGAAGAGGCGCTGCGCATGGCGGCCCAAAGCTCCGGGTCGGCCCAGTCCTCATCGAGGTCCAGCATAGCTTCTTTGAAAGGCGGCTCCAGCCTTTCGGCCCGGCGCGCGGCCTTTGTGAACATGGAGCGCGAGCCGGAGCGTTCATAGTTGATCCGCGTCCCGACGGAGCCCGGGGCCTTCAGCGCGCGCAAGAGCACCAGATCGGTGACCAAGGCCTCATATGCGGCCTCATCCGGCTCGGTGCCCAATGGATTGGCATCAAACCAGCTGCGCAGCTCGGACATGATCGGGGTCTGCACGCCGGAGCTGAGATCGGTATGCATCGTGAAGCCCGGGTTATGGACCGAGCGGTAGAGCATCTGGCCGATCGGCGCCACGAAGGTCAGCAGCACGAACAGAAACAGAGGCAGCACCAGAAAGAAGGCGCGGCGCTTGGCGCGGGCCTGCGCCGCGTTCAAGGCCGCTTTCAGCGGCTGGCCGTCTGCGGTGGTGAGCATGGCTTGCGGGGTGGTCTCTGCGCCCAGTCGGGGTGCGAGGGTCAGATCAGCAGGGGCATCGGTCATGGATCAGACCCCTTCGACAATCACGATGTCGCTGTCCGAATTGGCCAGCCGGATCGCAGCCGCGGTTTGGTAGTCGTGGCTTTGATAGCACTCGAGCGCCGCCTGATAGGTTGGAAATTCCACCACGACATGGCGCTCCTTCTGGGCCGCTTCCGGGGTCTCGGAGGTGCCGCCGCGTACCAGAAACCTGCCGCCGAAACGCTCGACCACGGGCGTGTCCAGACGCACATATTCCGCATATGCATCCGGGTTGGTCACGGTGACATGCACCATCCAGTAGCCTTTGGGCATTGCGGTCTCTCCTTGTGGCTTATGGCGGCGGACAGCCTTGGGCTGGACGTCATGCAGAGGCGCGGGGTCCGCGCGCGCGCCCCGTATGGCCTTGCGCGTAATCGTCAGGTAGGCGGCGCGCCCCTCCCAAAGCGCGCCGCCGGGCTTGGTGCGCTTACTGCGCGAGCCAAGCGTTAAAGCGCTCGTTCAGCTCCGCATCCCGGTCGACCCAGAATTCGAAGTTGTTGACCAGCGCATTCTCGAGATTGGCTGCCGCCGTTGGCATATGCGGTGCCATCTCGGTTTTGCCGTCATTGAACAGGCCCACCAGAGCACCGGAGGATTTACGGGCCGGCCCGTAGGAAATCCAGGATGCCTGATCTGCCAGACGCTGCGTATCCGTGGAGAACTTAATGAACTTCAACGCTTCTTCCTTGTTCGGCGCGCCTTTAGGGATCACGAACAGGTCGAAGTCGAGGATTTGACCGTCCCAGACCACTTCCAGCGGCTGACCTTCGGCCACGGCGGCGTTGAAGATACGGCCGTTATAGGCAGTCGACATGGTGACTTCGCCGTCCGCCAGAAGCTGTGGAGGCTGCGCACCTGCTTCCCACCAGACGATGTCGTCCTTAATGGTGTCGAGCTTGGCAAAGGCGCGGTCCACACCTTCATCGGTTTCGAGCAGGTCATAGACCTCGCCCGCAGGCACGCCATCGGCCATCAGCGCCATTTCCAGCGTGGCTTTGGCGGATTTGCGCAGGCCGCGCTTGCCGGGGAAGTCAGCCGTGTTGAAGAAATCGTCAATGCTGTCAGGCGCGGTCGGGTTGTTGTCCTTGTTATAGGCAAAGACGGTGGACCACACAATATTGGCCACGGCGCAATCTTGCAGCGCGCCTTCGATGAAGTCTTCAGAGGCCGGCGTTCCGTCAGGGGCTGCTGGCAGCGCAGAGGTGTCGATCTCTTCCAGCAGGCCCTCGTCGCACAGACGTACCGCGTCAGAGAATTCAACATCCGCCACGTCCACTGTCACGTTGCCCGCTTCCACCTGCGCCTTGATCGGGGTCGCCGGGTTGTCACTATCGACAGAGTTCACGGCAATGCCGGTCTCGCTGGTGAAGGGTTTGTGATAGGCCTCGACTTGGGACTTGGTATAGGCCCCGCCCCAGCTCATCACGGTGACTTCCTGCGCATTGGCGGCAAAAGCCCCGCCCACAAGCGCTGTTGTCAGGATCAGTGTTCTTTTCATGTCTTGGGTCTCCCAGTTGGTTTTGCGCCGCGCCCTTGCAGGGTGCAGCATTTGAGTTTGTCAGTGAGCGTCGAGAGCGCGGGCATCTTCCGGCGCCCAGTTTATCTTTGCGACTTCGCCCACTGACAAATGTTCGTGGCCAGCCGAGTTCGGCACTTTCACCACAAATTCGTCATTGCCATGCACATCCAGACGGCACCGGATATGGTCTCCCAGATAGATCAGCTCCAGCACCCGCGCCTCGGTGACATTGGCCCCCTGTGCGCCGATATTGACCCGTTCCGGCCGGATCGAGATTTCGGTGGCGTTGCCCGCCGCGCCGCAATTGACCGCCAGGGCCTGCGTGATCTGGCCATTGTCCAGCACGACCGAGGCGATCTCGCCGCTGATCGATTGAATTGTGCCATGCAATTTGTTGTTTTCACCGATGAATTGCGCCACGAAGCTGTTATCCGGCCGCTCGTAGAGATCCTCGGGCGGGGCAAGCTGCTGGATGCGGCCATCCTCAAAGACCGCGACGCGGTCCGACATGGTGAGGGCCTCGGTCTGGTCATGGGTGACGTAGACCACGGTGATGCCCAGATTGTCTGCGATGCGCTTGATCTCAAACTGCATATGCTCGCGCAGCTGCTTGTCGAGCGCACCAAGCGGCTCATCCATCAGCACCAGCTCCGGCTCGAAGACCAGCGCCCGCGACAGGGCCACCCGCTGCTGCTGGCCACCGGACAGCTGCGCGGGACGGCGGGCCCCGAACTCGCCCATCTGCACCATCTCCAGCGCGCGTTTGACCTTCGCCTCACGCTCGGATTTGCCAATACCGCGTACTTCAAGCGGAAAGGCCAGGTTTTCGGCCACGGTCATATGCGGGAACAGCGCATAGTTCTGAAACACCATGCCGATGCCGCGCTTATGGGGGGGAATGTTGTTAATCTCCCGCCCGTCAAGGCGGATTTCACCATGGGTGGCGGTCTCAAACCCGGCCAGCATCATCAGACAGGTTGTTTTCCCCGAGCCCGAGGGCCCCAGCATCGTCAAAAATTCACCCTTCGGCATCGACAGGTTGAGATCTTTGACAACGAGAGTCTCGCCATCATAGCTTTTTTGCACACGGTCGAACGCCACGAAGACGTCGGTCGATTGATTGTCCAGCAAGAGGAACTCCCCAGGGCTTCTCGTCTGTCGCCCGCGGGCCTCGATTGGCGAGGTCGGGCAGGTCCGTCGCAAACTAAAGCGCGGATCCCATTGTGTTTCAACCAAGTTTTGTCACAATCGCGCGACAGCCTGAAATTCGACCGCTTCGGGGGTGTCATTGCACCGCATCTGACCGATTTGCCTTTGCAAAAAGCCGTTTGGGGCCTTTACTTCATGCCATGACGGATCATCGCACAGCGCTCGCCCGCATTCCAGAGACCAAGCTCGCCCGGCTGGCGACCCGCAGCACATGGGCAGGGGGCACCCGGCTTGCGGGTCATCTGGCGCTGATCGCCGCGACCGGCACGTTGATCGCGGCGGAGCTGCCCTTGTGGTGGGTGCTGCTGCCCGTTCACGGCATCCTTCTGACCTTCCTTTTCACGCTGGAACATGAATGCACGCATCAGACCCCCTTTGCGCAGGGCTGGCTCAGCGATGCGGTCGGGCAGATCTGCGGTCTCGTCCTGATCCTGCCCTTCACCTGGTTTCGGTATTTCCACCTCGCCCATCACCGCCACACCAACGATCCCGAGAAAGACCCGGAACGCGCCAATCCCAAACCTGACAGCTGGGCCGCTTTGATGATCTATGTCAGCGGCTGGGGGTATTGGAGCGCCGTCACCCGCCAGCTCGTCATCAATGCGCTTGGCCGGGCGGAGGCCCCATACCTGCCTGCAAAAGCCCTGCCCCGCATGACGGCAGAGGCGCGCTGGATGCTGGGCGCATATGCGATTGCGGCTTCAACGCTGATCTGGTCACCACTTCTGATCTGGCTTTGGATTGTCCCGATGCTGCTGGGCCAGCCCTTCTTGCGGCTCTATCTCATGGCCGAGCATGGCCGCTGCCCAGCGGTTGCAAATATGTTCGAGAACACCCGCACCACCTACACCAACCGCGCGATCCGCTATATCGCCTGGAACATGCCTTACCACGCCGAACACCACGCGGCGCCTCATATCCCCTTCCACCAGCTGCCCGCGCTCAACGCCTATCTCAAAGACGACCTGCGCCACACGGCTGATGGCTACGTGGCCTTTACCAAAGACACGCTGGCCCGGCTTTAGCTGCTCATCATTGTTCCAAAAATATCCCGGGGGTTTGGGGGCTGGCCCCCAAGAGGCCTGTTGCCTGGGGGCTGGCCCTCAATAAAGGTCTCGTCTGTGCAATGGTGCGGTCGGAGGGACTCGAACCCTCACTCTTGTTACAGAACAGCGACCTCAACGCTGCGCGTCTACCAATTCCGCCACGACCGCAAAGTCAGCGCGGCCGGGAATGGCCGCATCGGCTGGTGGCGGCGGTTTAGCCCGTGACCCCGGCCTTGTGAAGAGCAAAAAGAAAGGGCCGGGCAGATTGCTGCGCCCGGCCCTCGATATCGCTGGGACTAAGACCCTATTGCTGGATCTGGAAGCTCGGCAGGGCCGAGACCGGCTGCACCTGCGGGGTGGTGCCCAGTTGCGACTGCGAATTGCTGCCGACCGCGAAGACCGCCTTGCGCAGCAGCGCGTTGCGCTGCGTGTCGCCCGGGTTGAAGACCGGGACTGCGCCCTGATCGATGGCGTTCAGGCTCATCTCATACCAGGAGGTCGACAGATCCGCGCGCTTGGTCACGCCGAAACCCTGTGCCAGGTGGTGGCCCATCAGCTCGCCATAGACAGGCTCACCCAGCGTGGTCAGCAACAGGGCCGAGCCGATCGCCACATCCATATCGTCGGTGCGGTACCCCGAGGACAGGCAGATCTTGGCCGTGGCGGCCAGCTGCGCGGGTGCCATGCCGGAGGACAATACGAATTTGCCAACCTCGGCAGACACCTGATCGGCAGGCTTGAGCGACAGCGCCGCGACATGCGGGGCGAGCGCGGGGCCAAAGCCTGCGCATTGCTGCTCGATCTGTTGCGGGGTGAAGCCCCTGACCGAGGCGACCAGCTTCTCGCCCTCGGCAATCGCGTAGGTGCGGGCCAAACAGAACTGCTCGTTCAGCGCGAAGGAGGCGTCAACAAGCGTAGCCTCGGTGGTGAACCCGCCATTGGTGGAGGTGATCAACGAGACCTGGTTGCAATGGGATGCCAGCGACACGGTCTCCGTCTCGCCCAGGAAATTGGGCAAAGCGGGGGCTGCAGCCAATGCGCCTGCAGCGGTGCCTGCCGCCGCGCCTGCGGATACTGTAGTCGTCGTTGTCGTGGTCGTCCCTTGCGGCAGCGGCACAACCTGCGGCTGTACGGCCACGACGGTGGTCGTCGCGGGGGCGACCGGGGCCACGGCCACTGGTGCGGTTGCGGTCACGACGCCTGCCGCCTGATCACGATACTGGTTCAGCAGGCCGCGCGGGCCCAGTGGGTTGGCCGCAATGGCCTGGGATGTTGCAGCACCACCGGCAATGGCGCGGTGGTAGGATTGCAGCAGGAAGGTCTTCTCATACTGGGTCAGCTGGCCAGACGCCGGATAGCCCAGATGCGCCTGATAGGTTGATACCGCCGCGCGGGTGCGCTTGCCAAACACGCCGTCCGGCGCGCCCGAGGGGAAGCCGAAATAGTTCAGCGCGGTTTGCACCTCGCGGTTCTCCGCGCGCTGGGCCGAGCTGATGCCCGGACGGTAGGTCCGCGCGGTCGAGCGGCGCACGACCCGTTTCTTTTTCGCGTTGTGATTGATGGCCGCGCCAACGACGCCGCCGATAATGGCTCCGGCCACAAAATCGCCTGCATCGGCTTGCGCGGGCTCGGCCGCGGGAATCGCCAAAAGCGCCGCCACAGCGCAACCCATTGTAATCTGCTTCAAAAACATGCGTGTCCTCCGAGGGAAAATAACATATTTACCACCGTAACACGACAATCCGCCTGCGCGGAAAGAAAATATGGCACGACTGCGGCGGGGCTTGCATGCCGGAATGGATCACATCACAAGGGCTGACTGACTACGCTTGCGCAGTCGAGTGGATGGAAGCCCGGGCCGCCGATATCGCCGCAGGCAGACAGGGGGAGGCGATCTGGCTCGTCGAGCACCCAGCGCTTTACACCGCCGGGACCTCCGCCAAGCGATCAGACCTCATCGACCCGGACCGCTTTCCCGTTCACGACACGCGCCGGGGCGGGCAGTATACCTATCACGGCCCCGGGCAGCGCGTGGCCTATGTCATGCTTGACCTCAACCGGCGCGGCAAGGATGTGCGCAAATTCGTCCAGCAGCTTGAGGCCTGGGTCATCGCCACACTGGCAGAATTTAACGTGGTGGGCGAGATACGCGAGGGGCGCGTCGGCGTCTGGGTCGCCCGACCCGAAAAGCCCCCCCTGCCCGACGGCACGCCGCGCGAAGACAAGGTGGCCGCCATCGGGGTGCGCCTGCGCAAATGGGTCAGCTTCCACGGGCTTTCGATCAATGTGGAGCCTGATCTTGGCCATTTTGACGGCATCGTGCCTTGTGGCATCTCCGATCAGGGAGTGACATCGCTGGTCGATCTGGGGCTTCCCGTGACAATGCACGATCTTGACGCCGCGCTAAAGCGCAGCTTTGCACCGATCTTTGATCCCCAGAAGGGATAACTGCCTGCCCCGCAAGGAAACGCGCAGGGGCACTGGCAAACCACAGTAATGACAAATTCTACGCCGCTGCGCAGCATTTGCTATGAAACGCCCGCAAACAGCGGCATAGTCGGACCAATAGCGAAGCGAGCAGAGCCGTCTCATGACCACCATCGCCGATATCGACCACCTGCTGTCCCGCGTGGCTTTGGGCGACCGCACCGCTTTCTCCGAGCTGTATGACGCCACCTCAGCGAAACTATACGGCGTCGCGCTGCGTGTGTTGAACAACCCCGCAAGCGCCGACGAGGTCTTGCAGGAGAGCTATATGAAGGTCTGGCGCTATGCCGACCGCTACGCAAGCAATGGAATGAGCCCGATGACCTGGCTGATCACCATCGCCCGCAACACGGCCATTGACCGGCTGCGCGCGACCCGCGCGACCGAAGACATCGCCGCCTCTGAGGCGCGGCTGGCCGCTCCCGGGCCCACGCCAGAGCAATCCGCCATCGCCGGGTCCGAGACGGAGCGGATTCTGGCCTGCCTGGCGACCCTGCCCGACGACCGGCGTGCGGCGATCAACGGTGCGTATCTGCAGGGCGCAAGCTACGCTGAGCTTGCCAAGCAATTCGACGTGCCGATCAACACGATGCGCACCTGGCTGCGCCGGTCCCTGATCGCATTGCGGGAGTGTTTGAGCAAATGAATGATACACCGCAAACCCCCGCGCCAGACATGACGCCCGAGCAAGAAGATATCGCGCAGGCCGGTGAATACACGCTGCGCCTGATGGAGCCTAAGGAAGAGCGCGCCTTTGAGGGGCGTCTCGCCACCGACCGCAGCTTGGAGAGGAAGGTGGCGGAATGGGTGTTCCACCTCGCCCCGATGGCCGAGGGCTATGCGCCCAAAAAACCGCCGAAATCCGTCAAGAAGACCCTCATGATTGATCTCTTTGGCGCGCCGGAGAAGACGCCATTTATGGCCCGCGTCTGGCCGTGGAAGGTGCTGACCGGCTTGGCCCTTGGCCTCGCAGCAGTGCTGGCTGTCATGCTCTTTTTGCAACCTGGCCCCGGATCCCTGCCGCAAGATGGCGAGGTCAGACGGATCATGGCAGGCGATATCGCGGCGGAGGACGGCTCCCTTCGTGTCCTGGTGGTCTATGACGCGGCCACCAGTACGCTCCGGCTCAATCAAACTGTTGGTGCGCCCGCCCAAGGCCGCGATTTTCAGCTTTGGGGGATTGTCGGGGACACCGCACCGTTGTCTCTCGGGGTGCTCGCAGAAGACGGGTCGAGTGTCATTGCCCTGCCGCAAGAGCTTGAGGACGCGCTGGAAGGCGTCGTGCTTGCGATCTCGGACGAACCTGACGGCGGCTCCCCCTTCAGCGCCCCCTCAGGCCCGGTGCTGGCGACAGGCGGGGTGAGCGACCTCTAAATCAGCGCGCCGCTATGGCCAGTGCCTCGGCAGCCCCTTGGCGCTGACATGCTCATTCAGTGAGGCGATATAGTGAAGCATGGAATGATCTATCCCCGGATTGGTCACCCCCGGCACCAGCCGGACCGAGCGTCCAAGGCGCCGAAACCCGGCCTCACTCGGCGGCACGCGCGTCACCAGATCGTCCGCACGGCAAATATTGAGCACCATTTGCTCATTTTTCAGCCTCCCCGCCCCCAGCTTGACGCGTGGGGAGGCGAAGCCAATCGCCGGGATGCCCAACGCCGTTCCAAGTATCTGGGCCGTCGCGGCACCCAAGGAGTGACCGATGATGAACCGCGCGTCGTTTTCGCGCGCAAAGCTCTGCAACTTGCTGGCATGGCGCAAGAACCCTGCATGAAACACCGCACCATTGCGACCCCTGGCCTTGTCGCGGCGCTGAAACCGGCGGCCCACGATGTCGTAGACATCAAAGTTTGAGAACCAATCCAGCAGCTCATTGGACCCCGGCACGACCATAACGCCGTGATCCATCATCTGCGCCTGCGCGCCGCGCAGCGAGATATGGGCCTTGACCTCACCGGGGACCGTCCCGCCGTCGATCATCTCGGCAATCGAATAACTTTGGGCGGCCAGTTCGGCCGCGTTCATCACTGAAAGTTGCATGTTACTTGTCCAAAACCTTAATCAATAAGGTCTGTTTCTTAACGCAAATCGCGCGATTCACCAAACTCGGTCGCCAAGCTGCCCGCGCCGCGACATTTTTTCCCTGCCTGCGACCGGTTGCAACATTGCGCGTGGCCAGAGGACACACTAAACGGTGAGCAAGTGGCGGGCTCCCCGAGTCTGTCCTCAGCTATTGTCGAGACGACTAACAAGAAATGGGAGACACCCATGGCCGACGCAGCCATCGAGGGACACGATCACGACGAGCGGGGCTTTTTCACCCGCTGGTTCATGTCCACAAACCACAAAGACATCGGTATTCTCTACCTCTTTACCGGCGCGTTGATGGGCTTCATCTCCGTCGCGTTCACTGTTTACATGCGGTTGGAGCTGATGAACCCCGGCGTGCAGTATATGTGCCTCGAAGGCGCGCGTTTCACGGCCGCCGCAGTGGGCGAATGTACGCCAAACGGGCATTTGTGGAACGTTCTGATCACCGGCCACGGCATCTTGATGATGTTCCTGGTGGTTATTCCGGCGCTGTTTGGCGGCTTCGGCAACTACTTCATGCCGCTGCAAATCGGCGCGCCGGATATGGCCTTCCCGCGAATGAACAACCTGTCCTACTGGATGTATGTGGCCGCTTGCGCGCTTGCGGTTGCCTCGCTGCTCGTGCCGGGGGGTAACGGCCAATCGGGCTCTGGCATCGGCTGGGTCCTCTATGCGCCGCTATCAACGACCGAGCAGGGGATGTCCACGGACTTTGCCATCTTCGCCGTCCACATGTCGGGTGCGTCCTCGATCCTGGGCGCGATCAACATGATCACAACCTTCCTAAACATGCGCGCGCCAGGCATGACCATGCACAAAGTGCCGCTGTTCTCGTGGTCGATCTTTGTGACGGCGTGGTTGATCCTCCTGGCCCTGCCAGTGCTGGCCGGTGCCATCACCATGCTGCTGACGGACCGCAACTTCGGCACGACCTTCTTCGATGCGGCAGGCGGCGGTGATCCGATCCTCTATCAGCACCTCTTGTGGTTCTTCGGCCACCCCGAGGTGTATATCGTGATTGTGCCGGGCTTTGGCATCATCAGCCACGTGATCGCGACCTTCTCGCGCAAGCCCATCTTCGGCTACCTGCCGATGGTCTACGCGATGGTCGCCATCGGCGCACTGGGCTTCGTTGTCTGGGCGCACCACATGTATACGGTGGGCATGTCGCTGACGCAGCAATCCTACTTCATGCTGGCCACGATGGTGA
>CAYLVP010000062.1:0-18392 GCA_964387155.1 uncultured Rhodobacterales bacterium
AGATCACGCCGCCCATCGGGTTCAACCTGTTTGTGCTGCAAGGCATGACCAACCACGAGATGGGCTATATCGCCAAAGCCGCGATCCCGATGTTCCTGATTATGGTGCTGATGTGCTTCGTGCTGATCTGGTTCCCGGAGCTTGCCACATGGCTGCCCGAGAATGTGCAACAGGGGCCGCGATAAACGACGGGGCCCCGGAAGGGCCCCGCCTGACCTATAGGTTTACTTGCGCAAGCGGCGCATGGCCCCAAGCCCACCAAGCCCTGCCAGCAATAATGCTGCGGAGGCCGGCAGTGGGACCGGTGCCAGTTGGCCACGGATTTCACCGCCCGGGTTTGCGAAAGTATGGACGTTTATGTAGTATTCCCGGCTGGTCAGACCTGCCAGAAAGTCATCAAAGCTCTCGCCAAACCCGGATATGCCAACTGCATCGGCGTAGCTGTAGTCGATGAAGCTCAGCGCGAAGCCGTCAGCCGTTTGCGTATAGCCGCCCGTCGAGAACGGGTAGGGAATTGCAACCGGGCCGGTGCTGCCTGCAACGCCGTCATGAATGTGTATCGGCCCTAAAGCTGAGGCACCGGGGGCGAAGCTGTCATTGAGCTCGGCAAGTGAGATGCCGCTCACGGTTAGGCTGAAATCAAGCGTCTCATCGGAGTCATCGACCGATAGGGTCGCCTGACCCGTAGCGGCTGACATTGATGTCGTGGTGCTTTGCCCCGAGTCGAGTGAGGCGGTAAATTGCACGATGGCACCTTGCGCACTCGATGCCGCAGTCGCTATCGCGGCCGAAGCCAAGAAATATTTTAACACAGATTTTCCTCCAATTTTATAATGCGGCCCGGTTTCTCCGGTGCCGAGATCGCGCGATTTGCAGCAGATCCCTAGATCCACGGGAAAACGCATGGAAAAGTTTCAATTTTTTTGATTGCGGGACTATGGGGCCTTGGATTGGCACGGTCCTGCGGCTGCCCGCGTCCGTTGCCAAAACTGCTGCGTCCGGGCAGGGTATCGGCTGGGTTTGAAGAGGAAATTGAGGTGGAATGCCGTTCTGACAAGTGCCAATGGCTGTGCGCGTCAAGAGCCGCTCAGTCAGTCACGTTGATGTGCGGGATCATTTTGTACCGGATGCCGGCTGTGTCGCGGCACCCCTGCCGCCCGCCAAACCGGGGCCAGGCCGTGGCCCGGTGGCGCGGATGATCCTGACATGGGTCGCGGACAGGGGCCCATGGGTTCTGGTCGCAGGCATTGCGGCGGGCCTGGCCCTGCCGGGGCTGGCCGCGCTGCTGGTGCCCTATATTCCGCATATGGTGGCGGGGCTGCTGTTTCTTTCAGCCTTGCGGATCGGGCCCGCCCGCATGCGCGGCTCGATGCGCGGGAATTTGACCCGCACCTTCGGCGTGCTGCTGGTGTTGCAATTGGCCTTCCCCCTGGCGCTGATCGCCATCCTGTCAATATTGGGCTGGCTTGGCAGCCCCTTCGCCCTGGCCGCCGTGATCATCGCCATGGCACCCTCGATTTCGGGAGCGCCGAATATGGTCGCGATGATGGGCTTCGCGCCCGAGGCGTCGATGCGGTTCTTGCTGATCGGCACGGCCATCCTACCCGCAACCGTCATCCCGGTCCTGTGGCTGATGCCCGCATTGGGCGGCTTTGGCGATGTCATCCTGGCCGCGCTGCGCCTGCTGGTGGTTATCGGCCTCTCCGCGCTGTTGGCCTTCGGCATCCGCGCCGTGTTCTGGCGGGACCCGGACCCGCAGGAGCTGCGCGCGCTCGATGGCTGCTCTGCCCTGCTGTTGGCGGTGATCGTCGTGGGGCTGATGTCCGCGGTGAATGGCGCATTGCTCCAGGAGCCTGCCTTGTTCTGGCGATGGTTGGGCTTCGTGATGGTGGTGAATTTCGGGCTGCAACTGCTGGCCCGGCTCATCGTCAAAGGCCCCTCTGACCATGTCGCCGCGCTGACCGTCATGACCGGCAACCGCAACATTGCCCTGTTCCTCGTGGCCCTGCCTGAGCCGGTGATGGCCCCCCTGCTGATCTTCGTGGGCTGCTACCAGATCCCGATGTATCTGACGCCGCTGGTGACGGGGCGGATCCTCAAAGGGCTGGACCGCGCCGCGTGATCCAGCCAAGCTGCCGCGCAACAGAATGCGAGGACCCTCATGCAAAATATCACCAAAATCGTACTGACCGGCGCAAATGGCAATCTGGGGCAGGAGTTGCGCGAAATGCTGTCGGGCCTGTGCGAAACGCTTGTCTCTACGGATATCGCCGAGAGCGTGGGGGAGCTTCATGACAATGAGACATTCGTTCAGGCCGACCTGGCCGATATGTCGCAAATCCGCCCGCTTCTCGAGGGGGCCGAGCTGGTGGTCCATTTCGGCGCGGTCGTGGACGAGCTGCCCTTTGATCAGATGTGGGGCCCGAATTTCATGGGGTCCTTCAACATCTGGGAAAGCGCGCGGCAGCTGGGGGTGAAGCGGGTGGTCTATGCCTCCTCCATTCACGCGATGGGGATGTACCCCAAGACCACACGCATCGACACGGAAATGCCGCATCGCCCGGACACGTATTACGGTTTCGCCAAATGCTTCACCGAGGATCTGGGCCGGATGTATTGGGAAAAGGAGGGCATCGAAAGCGTGCATCTGCGCATCTATTCCGCCACCTCCCGGCCCGGCAATGCCCGCGCGCTGGGCTCCTGGCTGAGCTTCAACGATCTGCGCCAGCTGGTGCGCCGGTCCATCGACACGCCGCATGTGGGCTTCACGGTGGTCTACGGCGTGTCTAACAATGACCGCTCGCCCGTGGACAATTCGGCAGCCGCATTTCTGGGCTACCGGCCTGAGGACAATGCAGAGGATTACGCAGCCGAGGTCTTTGCCAAAGAGCCCGAGGCGGATCATTCCGACCTTGCCCAGACCTGCCATGGCGGACCGTTCGCCTCGGCAGTTCTGGGGGTCAGCCCGATGGGAAAAATGGCGATCCCGGACAAGGATTAGCGGTGTCGCCGCGCTTGCCCGCGCCGATACGGGCCGGGCACGGACGGGGCACGGGCGGGGGCGCTGCCCACAGCCATTGTCGCTCGGACCAATGGCGCAACAATGACGACCCCGGGATAGTTTCGGAACAAGGATGAGAGGCTCAGGGATGAATGATCTCTGTGTCCCAATTGGCGCAGGCGGTCTGGATCTGCGGGCTTGGCGCGGCATCGGTGTAGAAGCGGGTAAGATCCTTCAGCGACGCAATGCGCACAGGGGCCGCCCGGTCAAACTTGGTGCGATCGGCCACCAGAAAGCGCTCGCGCGAACGGGCAATGATGGTTTGGCTGACGCCGACCTCTTGCAGGTCGAAGTCAAGAATATCGCCGTCCTGGTCCAGCGCAGAGCAGCCGATGACGGCATAGTCAAATTTGAACGCCTCGATCATCTGCACCGTTTGGGGGCCTGTGAGCCCCCCGTCTGACCGTCGCAAACTGCCGCCTGCAACGATCACCTCGCAGCTGGGATTGGCGGCGAGAATTTGGGCGATATTAATATTATTGGTAACAACCATCAGGTTGCGATGGGCGCGCAACGCGCGGGCCACGGCTTCGGTGCTGGTGCCGATATTGAGAAAGACCGAGGCGTTGTCAGGGATATCGGCTGCGCAGAGCTTGGCAATCTGCGCCTTTGCGGCGCGGTTGAGCTCTTGCCGCTCGGCATAGCCGATATTGGTCACACCCGAGGGCAGGACAGCGCCGCCATGGACGCGTTCGAGCTTGCCCGCATCTGCCAGCTGCGCGAGGTCCTTGCGGATGGTCTGCACCGAAATGCCCAGCCGCGCCGACAGATCATCGACCGAGACGCGCCCCTCGCTTTGCGCGATCTCCAAGATATCGTTCTGGCGGAAGGTCACGGCCATGTGTCACCTGCATCGAAAGCAAACCGAAGGTAAAGCTTGACGAAGCGAAAGCAAACATATGTGAAGGGGTCAAGCTGAAACAGGTGAGTCGAGAGATGATGGACCCGAAAATTTCTGACCTTTTCATCATTGGCGGCGGCATTAATGGCTGCGGCATTGCGCGGGATGCGGCAGGCCGGGGGCTGAGCGTGAGCCTTGCGGAGATGAAGGATTTGGCCTGGGCCACCTCCTCCGCCTCGACCAAGCTGTTTCATGGCGGGCTGCGCTATCTGGAATATGGCGAGATCCGGCTGGTGCGCGAAGCTCTGATCGAGCGGGAGAGACTACTCAAAGCCATGCCGCATATCAGCTGGCCAATGCGCTTCGTGCTGCCCTACCACAAGGACATGCGGTTTGAGGGCTCGACCCCGGTGTCGAAACTTCTCAGCACGGTGATGCCCTGGATGAAGGGGCGCAGGCCGTCCTGGATGATCCGCTTTGGGCTTTTCCTGTATGACACGCTTGGCGGGCGGGAGATTTTGCCCGCCACCAAGACGCTGTTTCTCAAACGTGCCAAGGAGGGGGAGCCGCTGGAAGACCGGTTCGAGCAGGCGTTCGAGTATTCGGACTGCTGGATCGAGGATTCCCGGCTGGTTGTGCTCAACGCCCGCGACGCCGCGGCGCGCGGCGCCGAGATCATGACCCGCACCAAAGTGATCAGCGCCGAGGTGGTTGACGGCATTTGGGTCATCACCCTGGACCGCGGCGGCAAAAGGGTCGAGCGCCGCGCCAGGATGCTGGTCAACGCGGGCGGGCCATGGGTCGGCGATCTGATCCAGAACACGGTGCGGATCAACGCGACCGAGGGGGTGCGGCTGGTCAAGGGCAGCCATATCGTCACCAGAAAGCTCTTCGATCACGAGAAAAGCTACTTCTTTCAAGGCGAAGATGGCCGGATCATCTTTGCGATCCCCTATGAGACGGATTTCACCCTGATCGGCACCACCGATGCCGAACATGCCGAGCCCGATCGGATACCCGAATGCTCCGATGAGGAGCGTGACTACCTGCTGGCCTTCGCCAACCAGTATTTCAAGCAGGACATCACCGTGGATGACATCGTCTGGACCTATTCCGGCGTGCGCCCGCTTTACGATGACGGGGCCAAATCGGCCACGGCCGCGACGCGGGACTATGTGCTGAAGGTGAACCGGCAGGCGGGGGCGCCGATGCTCAATGTGTTTGGGGGCAAGATCACGACCTACCGCAAGCTGGCGGAACATGCGTTGAAGAAGATTTGCCCCGAAATTGGCGTCAAGGACGACCCCTGGACGGCAGGCGTGGCGATGCCGGGCGGCAATTTCAAGGTCAGCCAAGTCGAGGCGCTGATCACAGCGCTGATGCGCGATTACAGCTTTCTCGATCATCGCTGGGCGCGGCGGCTCATCCGCGCCTACGGGACCGACGCACGCGCCATGCTGCGCGATGCCGCATCGCTTGACGATCTGGGCGAGGCCTTCGGCGCAACCCTGACCGAGCGCGAAATCACCTGGCTGATGCGCAATGAATATGCGCAAAGCGCCGAAGACGTGGTCTGGCGTCGCTCCAAGCTGGGCTTGCGCATGCGCGCGGATGAAATCAAGCTGCTGGACGATTGGATGAAACGACAGCTGAGCACACAGGAAGGGGCCGCGCCATGACCCATATTCTGGCCATTGATCAGGGCACAACATCGACGCGCGCGATCGTGTTTGACGGGGATATGAAGATCGTGGCCTCCGCGCAGGAGGAGTTCACCCAGCATTTCCCCCGGTCCGGCTGGGTGGAACATGACCCCAATGATCTGTGGGACACGACGCTGCGCACCTGTCGCGGCGCGTTGGACAAGGCGGGGCTGACCGCCCGCGATATTGCGGCCATCGGCATCACCAACCAGCGCGAGACCACCGTTGTCTGGGACAAGGCCACGGGCGCGCCGGTGCATAACGCGATTGTCTGGCAGGACCGCCGGACCGCTGATTATTGCCGCCAGATGCGCGCGGCAGGCCATGAGGCGGTGTTCACCGCCAAAACCGGGCTGCTGCTGGATCCGTATTTCTCGGGCACCAAGCTGCGCTGGATTTTGGAAAATACCGACGGCGCGCGGGCGCGGGCCGAGGCGGGGGAGCTGCTGTTTGGCACGGTCGACAGCTTCTTGATCTGGAAGCTGACAGGCGGCGCGCGCCATGTCACCGACGCCACCAATGCGGCGCGGACGTTGCTCTATGACATCCACAAAGGCGCATGGAGCGACACGATTTGCGACACGCTTGGTGTGCCCATGTCCATGCTGCCCGAGGTGCTCGATTGCGCGGCCGATTTCGGCGTCGCGCAGGCCGATCATCTGGGTGCCGAGATCCCGATCCTGGGCGTGGCAGGCGATCAGCAGGCGGCCACCGTGGGGCAGGCCTGCTTTGCGCCGGGGATGCTGAAATCGACCTATGGGACGGGCTGTTTCGCGCTGCTCAACACGGGCGATGCGCCGGTGGCCTCGAAAAACCGGCTGCTGACCACCATCGCCTATCAGTTCGATGGCACCCCGACCTATGCGCTGGAAGGCTCGATCTTTATCGCGGGCGCGGTAGTGCAATGGCTGCGCGACGGGTTGAAGATCATCGGGCAGGCCGGCGAGACGCAAGGGCTGGCCGAGGGCGCGGATGACGGGCAGGACGTGATCCTGGTCCCGGCCTTCACCGGGCTTGGCGCGCCCTATTGGGACGCCGATTGCCGCGGCGCGGTCTATGGGCTCACCCGCAACTCCGGCCCTGCGGAATTTGCGAAAGCGGCGCTGGAAAGCGTGGGCTACCAGACCCGCGATCTGCTGGAGGCGATGACCGCCGATTGGGACGCGGAGGGCGACAATGTCCTGCGCGTCGATGGCGGGATGACGGCCAGCGATTGGACGATGCAGTTTCTCTCCGACATTATTGGGGCGCAGGTGGACCGGCCCGAGGTGCTTGAGACGACCGCGCTTGGGGCCGCTTGGCTCGCCGGTATGCGCGCAGGCCTTTACCCCGATCAGGACGGCTTTGCAAAAAGCTGGGCGCTGCAACGCCGGTTCGAGCCCGCGATGGACGAGGGCACACGCCGCCAGAAATACGCCGCTTGGAAAAAGGCGGTGAAGGCGACCCTCTCCGTCTAGTCAGGCCCATCTAGTCGAGGCCCGTCTGGCGGACCTAGGCTACATGCGCCGATACCGCGCGCAGATGCGCATCGACCAGCGCTTGCTCTTGCGGCGTCAGGAGCTGGTGGCGGGGGTAGCGGGGCGCGGCCCGGTCATTGCGGATCGGCGCATCCCACCCATCGGTGGTCTCAAAGAACCGGGCAACGCCGTCCTCCCCGAAGACGCGCAGATAGCCCTGCACCACCACATCAAGATAGCTCAGCAGGATCGGGTGGCGCACGCTGGGCGGGGCGTCCTGATCGGTGCGGGTCTGGTAAATCTGCACTTCCGAGGCTGCAATGCCCTCGCCCTGCACATCCGCAAGATCAAGCGCGCTGCGCGTATAGGCATATTCCCGTGCGTCCAACGCGGCCCAGTCATGCCCCGGCACCTGCGCGATAAGCCCGTCAATCTGGCTGGCCTTGTCAGGGGTCGCGGTCAGATAGGCCACGTCGCGCAGCGCGGTGTGCCGCCACATGCGCCGCCAGCCGGTAACACGCACAGGGGTGGGGGCGGGGTAGCTATGGGTGGCGGTGTTGACCAGCGAGCCATAGCCGAAGAAATACGGATCAGCCATGGGCGCATCCAACCCTAGCTTGGCGGGGTGGTGCAAGGCGCAAAACCGTCCGCCCCATCCGGGCGAAAAACGGCGCGACAGTCATCACCGCAGGGGGGGATGATCCCGCGCCCCGGCCCGGTGGGCAGCTTTCCATTGCCCGGGCCAGAGACATCAATCGGGATGCGCCTTGAAACCGCGCGGCTTCCCTCGTAGCCTTGGTGATCCAAGGTACCAAGGAGGAAACCATGTCAGTCGCACGCGTTACAGAGATCATCGCATCGTCATCCAAAAGCTTCGAGGACGCCGTCGAAAACGGTGTTGATCGGGCGTCCAAGACCCTGAAAAACGTCACCAGCGCCTGGGTTCAGGACATGAAATGCACCGTCAAGGGCGGCAAGATTGACGAATACCGCGTCATTTTGAAAGTGACCTTCGTCCTGGAGGACTAGGTTTTGGCCTGGCGCATCCCGAGCTTGTGCTTGATCATGCGCCAGGCAAGCTTCGGCAGGCGGCGGGCCAATTCCCATTGCAGGTCGCGATACTCTGCCTCGCCGGCCAGCAGTTCGAGATACGTCATCTGCAGATGTGAGCCCCGCGCAAAGGCCTTCTTGAAATAGCCTTCCGTGGCCTTCGGGAACATGATCAGCCGCCACATCCGCGCCTGATCAAGCGATTTCTGGATCGGGCGGATCTTGCTGGCGTAGCGCGCGAAAGCGGTGCCTGCGGCGCCTGCCCCAATCGCCTCGGCCGCCGCCGCACCAGCGTGGTGCCCACTTTCCATGGCGAGCGCGATCCCCTCTCCGGTGATCGGATCCACCAGCCCCGCCGCGTCGCCCGCCAGCAAGATCGCGTCCTGCCCGGGCCGCTTGCGATAATCGCCAAAAGGCAGGTACTGGCCCTTGTATTTCAGCGACGCATCAGCGCCCAACTGGTCCACATAAGCCGCCATATTGGCCTTCATATCAGCGTTGCGCCCATTGATCCCGCAGACGCCCACGGTCATCGATTTGTGCTTCGGGAAGGACCAGCCATAGCCCCATTCTGCCGCGTCAAAGTCGATCTCCACTGCGCCGTCACGCCCGGGCTGAAGGGGGCTTTCGATCTCAAGCCCGAAGGCGATCTGCTCAGGGTCAAAGGGCCGGCCAAACAGCGTACGCGCCACGAAAGAGCTGACCCCATCCGCGCCAATCAGCACGGTGTAGCTGAGCGTTTCCCCGCCGCGGATCGTGACACGCTTGGCCTCCGCATCAATCTGCGAGACCGGCGCGCCAAGATAGGCGCGCGCGCCTTTGGCCACAGCCTCACCATGCAGCATTGCGTCGAAATCCCGCCGCATCGTCAGATGCATGGGCGGCGCGTCTGTGATGTCGGCAAGCGGCGCGCCACTGGCCGAGAACCGCATATGATCGGAGGTCAGAAACAGCTCAGGGGTCACCGCCAGCCCGAAGACCCGCGCCATCGCCTTTTCGCTGCGTCCGGTGAAAAGCCCGCCGCAAAGCTTGTCGCGCGGGAATGTCGCCTTGTCGATGATGGCCACGCGCAGCCCCGCTTTCAGCGCTGTGACCGCCGCCGCCGATCCCGCCGGGCCTGATCCCACAACGATGATGTCAAACTCTGTCATGCGGTCCTTTTAGGCGGGCGGGCCCCGGTCCTGCAACCACCGGGCGACCGCACCCTCGGCATTAAAAAACCGCCCGGGCCATTGGCCGGGGCGGTCGAATTCTGTGCGTGAAACGGGGCGAGGCCCCTGTTTCTTAGGCCAGCGCGATGTTGATCGCGCTTTCGCGGCCGTCGCGGCCAGCTTCGATGTCAAAAGTAACTTTTTGATCATCGGCCAGACCCGTCAGGCCCGCGCGCTCGACAGCAGAGATGTGGACAAAAACGTCCTTGCTGCCGCCATCAGGCGCGATAAAGCCGAAGCCTTTTGTGGTGTTGAACCATTTCACTGTACCAGTAGCCATGCTATTGATTTCCTTGTGTTTAGTCGCTGCCCACGGAAGTGTGGCAGCCCGGCGTGGTCGGTCTGTAACGAGAGACTGGCAGCCGCAAGGAGGGTGGTCAGTGGTCGAAATAGGCGATCGTCGCACCGCCTCCTTCGCAGGTCTCTTGGCGAAAGTAAAGCTGTATCGGGGCCGTTTTTACCGCGCCAGCAGACCACACAGACATCCCCGCGCGGCTTCTCGCCGATCGGAGCCGGGTGTGGGGATCACATGCCGCAGCCAAGGGCACATGGCTCAATTCATGAGCAAAGACAAACCTCTGAGCCCGGGTCTTGAGGAGAACACGCACTCACATCACACCGGCTCGTCGCATTGATGCAGCGGCTGATTTGCCTTGCGCTAGGCTTCCGCCCGCTTGTGGATTGGGGCGCCTTGGCGCGTTGCAACCTCGCGGGGTTGCGGGGTGGACGGCGATTGGCCGATCAGCAGCAACGTAATGAGCAGCAAGGTCGTGGCGATCCCCGTGCCGGAATAGATGGTCAGGGACCAGAAAAAGCCCATGTCATAGACGAAAAGCGCAGAGAGAAACGAGCCGAACCCGACAAGCCCCCCGATGATCACTGAAACAAAAGCCATACTGATACCCCGAAACATTGCCCCCACGCGCCAGAAGCTATGGTCCAATCGTTACTGAGGTCTTAACGGGGACGGCTCAAAAGCCTTGTATTTGATCTAAATCCGGTGGTTCAGCGGCAATCCACGCATAAAAAAAGCGCGCCCGGGAAATCCCAGACGCGCCTTCGTCAACAGGTTGCGGAAGGTCAGGTGACCGATTTGCCCCGCACCGCCCGTGCGATCATCGAAACGACGAACAGGACGAGGAAGACCACGAACAGGATCTGCGCGATCCCCGCGGATGCACCCGCGATGCCGCCAAACCCCAGAACGCCGGCAATCAGTGCCACGACGAGAAATGTAATTGCCCAACCGAGCATAGTTATTCTCCTTCTATCAGTGTTGCCCCGCGTGGGGCGTCATTGACGTAGTAACGGGCTAGGGCCGGGCAGAGTTCCAAGAAAGTTCGGCGGGCCGATCCCGGCCCGGCATCACCGCAATCTGGTCGGTCAACCCCACCCTACCGCGTAAACTTCTTATATTTCACCCGCTTCGGCTCCACCGCATCCGGTCCAAGCCTGCGGATCTTATCCTCTTCATACGCCTCAAAGTTGCCCTCGAACCATTCGACATGGGCGTCGCCCTCAAAGGCCAGGATGTGGGTGCAAAGGCGGTCAAGGAAGAAGCGGTCGTGGCTGATGACGACGGCGCAGCCGGCGAAATTCTCGATCGCGTCTTCCAAGGCGCGCAGCGTCTCGACGTCCAGATCGTTGGTCGGCTCGTCAAGCAGCAACACGTTGCCGCCAGATTTCAGAAGCTTCGCCATATGGACGCGGTTGCGCTCCCCGCCGGACAGGCTGCCCACCTTCTTCTGCTGATCGCCGCCCTTGAAGTTGAACGAAGAACAATAGGCGCGGGAATTCATCTGCGCGTCGCCCAGCTGGATGATCTCACCCCCGTCGGAGATTTCCTCCCACACGGTCGCGTCGCCCGCAAGCGCGTCGCGGGACTGGTCCACATAGCTCAGCTGCACCGTATCGCCGTAGCTGACCGTGCCCGCATCGGGCTGCTCCTGCCCCGTGAGCATACGGAAGAGCGTGGATTTACCCGCACCGTTGGGCCCGATCACGCCGACAATACCCCCCGGCGGCAGGGAAAAGCTGAGATCCTCAACCAGCAGCTTGTCGCCATAGGCTTTGGTCAGCCCGTCAACCTCGATCACCTTGGAGCCCAGACGCGGGCCATTGGGGATGATGATTTGCGCGCGGCCGACCTTCTCTTTCTCCGACTGGTTCGCCATCTCGTTATAGGCGTTGATCCGGGCCTTGCCCTTGGCCTGCCGCGCCTTCGCGCCAGAGCGCATCCATTCCAGTTCGCGTTCGAGGGTCTTTTGCTTGGCCTTGTCGTCCTTGGCCTCCCGTTCCAGCCGCTTGGCCTTCTGCTCCAACCAGTTGGAGTAGTTGCCCTCATAAGGGATGCCACGCCCGCGATCCAATTCCAGAATCCAGCCGGTGATATCGTCGAGGAAATACCGGTCATGGGTTACGATCAGGCAGGTGCCTTTATATTCGATCAGGTGCTTTTGCAGCCAGGCGATGGTCTCGGCATCCAGGTGGTTGGTCGGCTCGTCCAGCAGCAGCATGTCGGGCGCTTCAAGCAAGAGCTTGCACAGCGCCACCCGCCGCGCCTCACCGCCCGACAGGTTTTCGGGCATGGCCTCATCGGGGGGGCAGCGTAGCGCCTCCATCGCGATGTCGATCTGCGCATCAAGATCCCACAGGTTGGCGCTGTCGATCTCGTCCTGCAGCTTGGCCATCTCTTCCGCCGTCTCGTCGGAATAGTTCATCGCCAGCTCATTGTAGCGGTCCAGCACCGCCTTCTTCTCTGCCACGCCCAGCATGACATTGTCGCGCACATTCAGCGATGCGTCGAGCTGCGGCTCCTGCGGCAGGTAGCCCACCTTGGCGCCCTCGGCGGCCCAGGCCTCGCCGGTGAAATCCTTGTCCTGCCCCGCCATGATCCGCATCAGCGAGGACTTACCGGTGCCGTTCACCCCGACGACGCCAATCTTCACGCCGGGCAGGAAATTCAGGCGGATATTTTCGAAGACTTTCTTGCCGCCCGGATAGGTCTTGGAGACGCCATCCATGAAGTAGACGAATTGATTGGCTGCCATGGGAATCTGTCCTGCGCTAGAGGGTTTGGACGTGTTTAGCCAGTGCACCGGGGGAGCGCAATCTTGTGACAAGCGGCGCGCGCGCGATGGGCGCTGCGCCGGCAATCGCGGCCTCACTCTGGGCCAGGATCTGCCCGCGCGGCCCCGGCATACAGCGTCACGACGCGGTGTGTACGCCTTGTGTACGGGCAGTGTACGCCAGCTTTTGTCGACAGGGGCAAATGAAGTCGCGCGACAATTCCGCATCAATTTTTGGGACTCGGCTGAGCTGAAATTTCATAGGTCTCCCGCCTTCTATAGCCAAAATATGCGCGCTATAAGGCCAGACATGCCAATCGCCGTCGAAACCTTCTTTCTCGACCCCTCGTTCGAGGGAACGCTGCAACAGCAGATCCAGCAGATGGTGGCAGGCGGCGTGCTGTCAGGCCGGTTCCGACCGGGGGAAAAGCTGCCCTCCTCCCGCAAGCTTGCCACTCACCTTGGCGTCAGCCGCATCACGGTAACGCTGGCCTATAATGAGCTCATGGCCGACGACTACCTGACCTCCGCCGGACGGTCGGGGTATTTCGTCTCCGACAACGCCCCCGAGCCGCCCCAGATCAGCGGGCGCGCAAGCCAGGACACCGTGGATTGGAGCCGCGCCATCGGCACGCGCTTCTCGGGGCAGTTGACGGTCGAAAAGCCTATTGATTGGCGCAGCTACAAATACCCGTTTCTCTACGGGCAGGTGGATCCGTCGCTTTTTGATCGCACCAATTGGCGTCTTTGCGCGGTGCGCGCATTGGGACAGCGGGATTTCGACAGTCTGACCGCCGACCAGGTGGATCGCGACGACCCTCAACTTTTGGAATTCATCGCCCGTAACACCTTGCCCAGACGGGGTATTCTGGCCAATCCTGATGAAATTCTGGTCACCGTCGGGGCCCAGAATGCGCTTTGGCTGACCGCGCAGGTCCTGCTGACCCAACGCCGCGTCGCCACCCATGAGGACCCTTGCTACCCGGGCCTGCGTCATATCCTGAACCAGTCCCGCTGCAACCGCGTGCCCATCACGGTGGACGCCGGCGGCATCCTGCCCGACCGGATCCCGGCTGACACGGACGTGTTGTTCACCACACCCAGCCATCAATGCCCCACGACAGCAACCATGCCGCTCGACCGGCGGCACGAGCTGTTACGCCGCGCCCGGGAAGATGACTTTCTGATCGTCGAGGATGATTACGAGTTTGAAATGTCCTTCCTCAAACCACCCTCCCCCGCGCTGAAATCGCTCGATGAAGAGGGCCGGGTGATCTATATCGGGTCCTTCTCCAAATCGCTCTTTCCGGGCCTACGGCTGGGCTATCTGGTGGGACCTGCGCCGTTTATCCGCGAGGCCCGCGCGCTGCGCTCCGCCGTGCTGCGGCATCCTCCCGGCCATATGCAGCGCACCGCTGCCTACTTTCTGTCGCTTGGCCATTACGACGCGCTGATCCGACGGCTGCGAAACGCATTTCACGACCGCAGACGCCTGATGGACAAGGCCATCGCCGAGCACGGGCTTGAGGTGGCGGGGGTCGGCACTTTCGGCGGCTCCAGCTACTGGATGCGCGCGCCCGAAGGGGTCGACACGACCCGGCTGGCAGAGGCGCTCAAGGCGCATTCCGTATTGATCGAACCCGGCGCCCCGTTCTGCGAAGGCGCAGGCCGCATCTACCGCCACTACAGGCTGGCCTATTCCTCCATCTCCGCCGCGCAGATCGCGCCCGGCATCGCCCGGATCGCGGATGTGATCGACCGCATGACGCCCTGATTTTTGGGACCAAAGGGCTCATTAGTTGATTCCCCGCCCGTCAGCGGGGCGCAGCGGCCGCGGACGAAAACGCCACAGCAGGGCGCGGCAAAAGTCCCATTTTTGAAGTGAACTCGCGTGTTCTAGCATGCTATTGGACATATGCAGCGGCCCAGCTGGCACTAAACTAGACATACCCCCCCTGCTAGGTTAGCGCAGACAAAACCCGGCAGACTTCGCCAAAATTCTTACCATACCCTTATCGGAGAGACCGCCATGAAGATGACGACCGAAGAAGCTTTTGTGAAAACGCTACAGATGCACGGCATTCGCCACGCCTTCGGCATTATCGGCTCGGCTATGATGCCCATTTCGGACATTTTCCCATCCGCAGGCATCAAGTTCTGGGATTGCGCCCATGAGATGACCGCTGGGATGATGGCGGATGGCTACACCCGCGCCACCGGCGAGATGTCGATGATGATCGCGCAGAACGGCCCCGGCATCACCAACTTTGTGACCTCCGTGAAGACCGCCTATTGGAACCACACCCCGCTGCTGCTGGTGACCCCGCAGGCGGCGAACAAAACCATCGGTCAGGGCGGCTTCCAAGAGATGGAGCAGATGAACCTCTTTGCTGATTGTGTGGCCTACCAGGAAGAAGTCCGCGACCCCGCCCGCATCTGCGAAGTGCTGAACCGCGTGATCATGAAAGCCTACCGCGCCTCGGCACCGGCCCAGATCAACGTGCCACGCGATTTCTGGACGCAGGTTGTCGACATCGAATTGCCCGTCGTCGTGGATTTCGAACGCCCCGCCGGCGGCGAAGAGGCCGTGGCCAAAGCGGCTGAGCTGCTGTCTTCCGCCAAATTCCCGGTCATTCTGAACGGCGCCGGCGTGGTTCTGGCAGGCGGCATTGACGCCTCCATGAAGCTGGCCGAGACGCTGGATGCGCCTGTATGCGTGGGCTACCAGCACAATGACGCCTTCCCGGGCAACCACCCGCTCTTTGCCGGTCCTTTGGGCTATAACGGCTCGAAAGCGGGGATGGAGCTGATCTCCAAAGCCGATGTCGTGTTGGCGCTTGGCACCCGTTTGAACCCGTTCTCGACCCTGCCAGGCTACGGCATCGACTACTGGCCAGCGGATGCGAAGATTATTCAGGTGGACCTGAACCCTGACCGCATCGGGCTGACCAAAAAGGTTACCGTGGGCATCGTGGGCGACGCCAAGAAGGTTGCCGAAGGCATTTTGGCCAAGCTCAGTGACGGGGCGGGCGATGCGGGTCGCGACGAGCGCAAGAACATGATCGCGCAGACCAAATCGGCTTGGGCGCAGGAGCTCACCTCGCTGGATCACGAGGAAGACGATCCCGGCACCACGTGGAACGAGCGCGCCCGCACCCGAGAGCCCAATAAGATGTCGCCGCGTCAGGCGTGGCGCGCCATCCAGTCGGCCCTGCCCAAGAACGCGATCATCTCATCCGACATTGGCAACAATTGCGCCATCGGCAACGCGTATCCGTCATTCGAGGAAGGCCGCAAATATCTGGCACCGGGCCTGTTTGGCCCTTGCGGGTATGGCTTCCCGGCCATTGTGGGTGCGAAGATCGGCTGCCCGGATGTCCCAGTGGTGGGTTTCGCAGGCGATGGTGCCTTCGGCATTTCGATGAACGAGATGGTCTCTGTCGGTCGCGGCGACTGGCCGCCCATGACCATGATCATCTTCCGCAATTATCAGTGGGGCGCCGAGAAGCGGAACACCACGCTGTGGTTCGATGACAACTTCGTGGGCACCGAGCTGGACACCAACGTCTCCTACGCCAAGATCGCCGAAGCTTGCGGGCTGAAAGGTGTGCAGGTTGACGGCATGGAAGCGCTGACCGACGCGCTGAACACCGCCGTGAAGGAGCAGATGGAAGGCAACACCACCACCTTCATCGAAGTGATCCTCAACCAGGAACTGGGCGAGCCTTTCCGCCGCGACGCTATGAAGAAGCCCGTCCGCGTCGCTGGCATTGACGCCTCAGACATGGCTGCCGAATAGTCACTTCGCAAAAGCTGAAATTTGCCCGCCCCATGGAATTGGGGCGGGTTTTTGGGTGAATAGGCAGCACTTGTGGGAGAGAGTGACGACATGACAAATCCGAATCCGTTCCTGTCGACCCGCGACGCCCTTTGCCCCGACACCCTTCTGAACATGGCGCAAGCGGCCAAAAGCCCCCGCGTCGCCATTGCCCGCGCAGGTGCGCCCCTGCCGATGGAGGCCGCTCGTGATGCAGCTGAGGCCAACATTATGGAGCCCGTTTTCTGCGGCGAACGCGCGCTGATTGAGGCCGAAGCCGAACAGCTGAATTGGGACATTTCCGGCTTTGACATCATCGAAGCTGAGGGTGAGAAAGACAGCGGCAAGGCCGCCGCATTCGCCTGCGGCGAGGGCCGCGCTGATGTGCTGATGAAGGGCAATCTGCACACCGACACCTTCATGAAATCCGCGCTGAACCGCGATGCGGGGCTACGCACGGGCAATCGCCTCGTCCATATCTTCCACATCTCTCACCCCGATGGTGGCAGACCAATCCTGATCTCAGACGCGGCCGTCAACGTCTCCCCCAATATGGAGACGCGGCAGGACGCCACCCGCGAGGTGGTCAAGCTGCTGCATCTCCTGGGCAGCGCGCGCCCGAAAGTGGCGTTTCTGTCCGCCACGGAAAGCGTGATCCCCTCCGTGCCAAGCTCTGTCGAGGCGGACACGCTGGCCGCCTGGGCCAGGGACACGATCAAAGACGCCGATTTCTCCGGCCCGCTTGCGCTTGACCTCATCCTAAGCCCTGATGCCGTGGCGACAAAGAAGCTGACGGATGACCCTGTCGCGGGCCAGGCTGACGCGATCATGGTGCCAGACATCGTCTCTGGCAACGCGCTCTTTAAGGCGCTCGTCTACCTGTCAGGCGGCTGTGCTGCGGGCATTGTGATGGGGGCCAAGGTGCCGATCCTGTTGACCTCCCGGGCTGACCCGCCCGCCGCGCGCATGGCATCGATTTGCCTCGCCTCCATCGTGAATGCCGCCGGATGAGCACCATCGCCCAACTCACCCACCTGTCCGCGACCGAGCTGATGATCCTCAGCGCCATCGTCTTTGCAGCGGCAATGGTGCGTGGGTTTTCGGGCTTTGGGCTCTCGGCTGTGGTGATGGCGTCAGCCGTCTTTATCCTGCCGCCCCTAGCCCTAATCCCAATGCTGTGGTTCCTAGAGATGGCAGGCAGCCTCGCCATGTTGAAAGGCGGCATCCAAGACGCCGACAGACCGACAGCCAAGGGCCTGATTATTGGCGGCAGCCTTGGGCTGCCCATCGGCCTGCTGCTGAACCTGCAATTGCCAACCGACAGCTCTAAGGCCGTGGCGCTGACCATCCTGATCGTGCTGGCGCTCTGCCAATTGTTCAAGCTGCGCCTGCCCTTTCTGGCCACAACGGAGGGCACCTATGGGGCGGGCCTTGCCGCAGGCGTCGTCACCGGGTTTTCCGGTGCAGGGGGCATGTTTGTCGCGCTCTACATGCTGTCGCGCCAACTGGATCCGCGCACCATGCGCGGCACGCTATCCATCTGCTTGCTTGGCACGGGTATCACCGGCCTTACCACCCATCTGATCATCGGGACCATGGATCAGGTCGCCCTTGCCCGTGGGCTGTTCTTCATCATCCCCACGTTGATCGGGCTCTATGTCGGCCGCGCCTTCTTCATTCCGCGCCTTGAGCCTTATTACAAACCCTTCTGCCTGACGCTCTTGCTTGGCCTCGCCTCGCTCGGCCTCATCCGCACCGTATCCAACTAGGAGACCTCCGCCATGAACCAGCCAGTGATCAACCTGTCGCCCAAGGTCTCCGACGAAATCCGCAAAACCACTTGCTACATGTGCGCCTGCCGCTGCGGGATCAACGTGCATATGAAGGACGGCAAGGTTGCTTACATCGAGGGCAACAAGGACCACCCCGTCAACCAAGGCGTGCTCTGCGCCAAAGGCTCTGCTGGCATCATGCAGCACAACGCGCCGTCGCGCTTGAAAGCGCCGATGAAACGCACAGGCCCCCGCGGCTCCGGCGAGTTCGAGGAAATCACTTGGGAAGAGGCCTACGACATCGCCGTCGGCATCCTGAAGCCCGTCCGCGAGAAGCACCCCGAAAAGCTGGCCTTCTTCACCGGCCGCGACCAGTCGCAAAGCTTCACCTCCCTCTGGGCGCAAGGCTTCG
>CAYLVP010000063.1:0-10763 GCA_964387155.1 uncultured Rhodobacterales bacterium
GGGGGCCGTTTTTTCATGCGTTGTAATAGTCGCGATACCAATCGACGAAATGCTTCACGCCGGTCTCGATATCCATCGAAGGGGCATAGCCGGTCAGGGATGTCAGCAGATCGGCATCGGCCCAGGTCGCAGGCACGTCACCCGGTTGCATGTCCATCATGTTTTTTAGCGCTGTCTTGCCCGTCGCTGCCTCAATTGCTTCGATAAACCGACCAAGCTTTACCGGCGCACCATTGCCGATATTGACGACGCGCCACGGTGCCACGGCCGAGAGGCTGTCGCCCTTCGCAATCTCTTCCCCCTCTCCGGGCCGGGCAGGGGGCACATCCATCAGCAGCCGGATCCCCTCGACCAGATCGGTCACATAGGTGAAATCGCGCTGCATATTGCCGTGGTTGTAGACATCAATCGGCGCCCCTTCGAGCACCGCCTTAGTGAACTTGAACAATGCCATATCAGGCCTTCCCCATGGCCCGTAGACCGTGAAAAAGCGAAACATGGTGGTGGGGATATCATAAAGATGCGCATAGCTATGGGCCATGGCCTCATTGGCCTTCTTGGTGGCGGCATAAAAGCTCATCTGCGTGTCGGCTTTTGCGGTCTCCGCATAGGGCATCTGGGTGTTGGCCCCGAAGACCGATGAGGTGGAGGCCATCAAAAGGTGATCTGGCTTGTGCGCCCGGGCGGCCTCGATCACGTTGAAGCTGCCGATGAGGTTGGCATCGACATAGGCGCGGGGATTGTCGATGGACCACCGCACCCCGGCCTGGCCCGCCAGATGAATGACCGCATCGGGTTTATGCACCTCAAACAGCCCCATCAGCAGATCGTCGGTTTCAATCAGCCCCTCGACGGGCAGGAAGCCGGGATCCTGGCTCAGCATCGCATGCCGCCGCCGTTTCAGCGACACGTCATAGTAATCTGAGAACCCGTCAAGCCCGACGACCTTGAACCCGTCGGCCAAAAGACGCGCGCTCAGGTGGTATCCGATAAAGCCTGCTGATCCGGTGACAAGGGCGGTGCGTCTTCTCTGCGTCATTGGGCGGGTCCTTCGAATTTCGGCGGTTGCGCGTTCATAAGCTGCGGTGGGCCGGTTTGTATACGACACAACCGGCCACATCACGGTTTTGCTTGAAAATTCGGCCAGAATAGCGGTCACTACAGGCCAACCAGCAAGTTAACCCCCGGGCCCCACCATATGAGCTTTCTCAGCGCGTTACTTGGACAGCGCAACCGCCCCGCGTCAGCAAATGCGGTCTTCTCTGCAACCTCTGCATTGCCTGCGCCGGAGCAGCCGATTTTCGTGATCGGCGACATCCACGGGCGCGCTGATTTGCTGGAACGTATCCTCGAACAGCTGGACGCCGAGATTGGCGCGCTCAAGCTGCGCGACCCCAAGCTGGTTTTTGTGGGCAACCTGATCGACCATGGCCCCTCAAGCGCTCGGGTCGTCAGCCGCATGCGGGAGCTGACGCGCGAATTTCCCAACAATGTTGTCTGCCTTCTGGGCAGCCACGAGCAGATGCTGCTGGACTTTCTGGCCGCGCCCGCCGCGCGTTACGCGCGGTGGATGAAAGAGGGCGCGCCCGCCACCTTTGCAAGCTTCGGCGTCTCTGTCTCGGGCGAGAACATGGATGCGGGCGCGGCCACGGAGGCTGCCAAGATCCTGCGCGACTCCATCGGGCCAGAGGTGCTCGATTGGATTGGCGGGCTGCCCTCCCTTTTGTCGAGCGGCACCCTTCATGTGGTCCACGCCGCCGCCGACCCCCGCCGCGCGATGGATGACCAGACCGCTCGCGTGCTGACGTGGGGGCATCCCGAATTTCTGACGGTCGCGCGCAGTGATGGCCAATGGGTGGCCCATGGCCACACAAGGTTTGAGCGGCCTTTGCTGAAGGACAACCGGATTTCGGTGGATACCGGCGCGTGGGAGACGGGCATCCTGTCTTCGGCGATGATTTTGCCGGATGGGCAGGTTGGATTTGTGCAGGCCACCTTGCCGGATTCTGTCAGAGATTAACGTTGTCCAGAATGGCTTATACGCCCCATGGCTCAGTTTGGTTCAGTGCCATAACGCGGCTGTGAGCGGTTCGCACGGGCTCGTGTTCTGTTGCTCGCAGAGGCACCCAGTCTGTGCAAATTTGCACTTAAATTTATGTATTATAACGCTCACGTGCATTGGTCGTGATAAAATCAGCCCCTATCTTAGTGTTATCACCGAGGCGAATGAGCCTTGGAACTGAAAGAAACACTGGAGATACATCATGAAAACCATCATCGCCACCACCGCCCTCGCACTGTCTTTTGCCGCCCCTGCTGTTGCTGACGTCACTGACGCACAGGCTTTCTTCGCGCTCGGCAACAGCTCGGCTGCTGAGCTGACGGTCAGCGAAACGTCGATTGGCGACCCTGTTGCGGCTGCTGAAACATTCGCGCTGACCAACACATCGGCCGCTGAACGCACAGTGACCTTCGACCGCGCCCGCAACGTCGATGTTGACGCGATCAAAGTGAAATTCTCGATGACGAACGACTCGCCTGCTGAGCAGATTTTCAACTAAGCCCACGCGCAGAGCGACTGAACAGGCGGCCCCTCACATCAGTGAGGGGCCGTTTTTATTTGCGCCAAAGCCCGGCATGTCCGGCAAACAGGCCCTGCAGTTTCGCCAGCAGCCTGTTGCCGAACCCCAGGGATGGCAAAGCCCCTTGGGCGAGACGTTCCACCGCGACTTCGGGCGGGCAGGGCGCCTGCGTCACCGGATCGAAATAGCGCGGATAGGCGATCAAAGCGGCATGCACGAGCGCGTCGACCGAGGGGCGGGCCCTGCGGCGGGAGGGGGGCTCCATCCGGTCATCGGTCAGCCCCCAACCTGCGTAGAAGGGCATACCGTAGCAGGTCACGGGCACGCCACGCATCAACGCCTCGAACCCCAAAAGTGAGGTGATTGTCGCCACCCTGTCACACTGCGCAAGCAGGGCCAGAGGGTCGGCCTTTTCTGCCAGCAGATCGGCACCCTCGGGCGTCTGGCCGTCGCGCAGCCCGGCCTCGACATCGGGATGCGGTTTGAACACCAGATAGGCGTCGGGGAAATCGCGGCGCACGCGAGCGACCAGCGCGCGGTTCGTGGCCACATCGCCTGCGCCCTTGAGGATCGAGGCGTCATCCTCCACCTGCCCGGGCACCAGAATGATCGGCTGCCCGTCTGAATTGACCTTGGGCAGATGGCCGCCAAGGTTGTATTTGCTGACCCCCAGCCGGATGATCTGACGGCGCAGCGCCTCGGCCCGCTGGACCGCGTCAGGGGGCAAATCGGGGGCGGCGTTGATCAGGTCTTCAAGGTCTGAGGCCCGCGTCGGGTCATAGTAAATACCCTGTCTGTCCGTCACGACGGAGAGCGGCGGGATCAGGTCGGCCCCCAGCCCGCGCGAGCGCAAAAACCCGTCTTCAACGAAGCGCAGCGGTGCCGCAACCTCCGCCAGACCTTCGGGCGCTTTGCTGGCCCAGGCAAGGATTGCCCGCCCCTGCGCCTGCGCGTCTTCGACCGTTTTGGCGTAGATCAAGGGCTGCGAGCGGCCAAAGACCTGCTGCAACGGTTTGCGCTTCCACAGGCTCATGCCAAGCGCGACGTGGCCCGCGCGGTCCTCGCGATGCGCGCGGGTGAGGGCCTCAAGCGTGTCCAATGCCCCCTCCAACGCGCACAGCCTGTCGCGATACGGGTCATACCAGCGCGGGTAGAGCATCATCGCCCCTGCAAAAAGCTGCGCCCGTGTCAGCTGGCGTTGCCTGCGGTCGACCGGCTGATGATCCTCGGTCAGGCCCCAGCCTGCATAAAATGGCTGGCCGAACACAACGGGCCTGTGCCCGGCCATGATCGCCTCGAACCCCAAGCCTGAGCTTACCGTATAGACCGCAATCGCCCCCTCAAGCAGCGCATAGGGGGAGTAGGGGGCAGTGACCAGCTCCATCCGGTCGGTCAAATGCTCGGGGCCGAAATGCCCCACGCGCGCGCCTGCAACTGTTTCAGGATGGCTTTTGATAAGGATGCGCGCGGCGGGATGGTCTTGCTGGGCAAAAACCAGCATCTCGCGAAAGGCGGCAACTGACCCGCCCCCATAGGCGATAGAGGCGTCGTCGCGCGTTTGATCAATGACCAGAACATAGCCCGGCTCGGGTGGCGGCAGGGTAAGGTCGAAATCATTGTATTTCGACAGGTGCAGGCGCTGGATGCGGGCGATGTTATGCTTGGCACGGGTCAGCAGGGCTGCGTCATCAAGCGGGTTTTGCGCCAGCAGTGTTTCAAGGTCCGAGGGGCCCGCGCTGTCAAAATAAGGGCGTTGGCGGTCAATGGTAAGCCCCACAGGCGGCTCGGACCCGACGCGGCCGGGATGGAGGGAACGCAGCAACGCGTCCTCGATGTGGACAAGACCCGCGCCCGTGACCGCGCCAACCTTGCTGCCGCGCCCATGGGTTGGGCTTTTGCCCCAGACCGCGATCAGATCGTCGCTGCGGGGTTTGCCCAGCGTCAGCTCAAACCCGGCCAGCTCGAGAATGCGCCGGACCTGTTTCTGGGTGAAAAAGCCGCTGTTGAAATAGAAAAGCCGCGCATGATCTTGGGGGTCATGCGCGGCTTTTGATGGGACTTGCGCCCCGGATGTCACGTCAATTGCTGCCAGTCAGTGTGGCCAGAGCGTTGACTGAGCCCAGCGAGCCGGTCAGCGCAGAGATCGTTTTGTTCCAGGTCACAAACGGGGCCTCGGTGACATAGAGCGTATCGTCGTCACGAACGACAAAATCCCGCGCCTCAAACATGCCGGTGGGCGCTGTCAGGTCGAGCACATAGACCATGCGTTGCGTGCCAGTCAGATCACTGCGGCCCAGAACCTGGTTGGCAATCGAGGCGGGCTCGTTGCGGAACACAAACACACCGGTGGGATCAGCAAGGTTCGAATTCAGGCCGCCCACCTGGGCAATTGCCTCGATGGCCGACAGCGTCTGCGTGTCAAACTCCAACCGGCTTTGCGCGCCGGTCGCACCCATAACGGTGAAGGCGCGCCGGTCCTGCTCGACCAGAATGCGGTCTCCGCCACGCAGCGGGATGTCAAACTCGGGGTTGGTGTAGAGATCGTCGAACCAGACCGTGCTGCGATGCGCGCCGCGCAGCACAGTGATCAGCGCCACTTCCGACGGAATAGACAGACCACCCGCGCGGGCAATCATGGCCGACAAGGTGCGGGTCGGACGCTCAATCGCGAACAGCCCCTGCGCCCCGACGCCGCCCACAACCGATACGGTCGAGCCGTCGCCAGAGATCCGCCGCACAAGCACTTGCGGGTCGGGCGTCTGCGTGTCGAGCTGGTTCGTGATGACACGGCGCAAGCCCTCGGGCGTGTTGCCTGCGGCCCGGATGCGGCCCGCATAGGGCACGAAAATAAACCCGCTGCCATCCACCTGGATTTCTTCCAGCGGGGTCGCATTGGCCCCTTCAGCGGCCAGCAACCCGTCATCGACGTTTTCGTAGATCAGCAGACCCAGCGTGTCGCCGGGGTTGATGATGTCAGAGCCAAGCATGCCGGCGCTGGTGAAGGCGTTCGAGAAGCCCAACGCTGGCTGCACCGACGTTGCCCGCGTCACACGGCTGTTTACCGCCACGATAAAGGCGTCGCCTTGCTGCTGCACGGAGCCTGAATAGATTTCTCTCTTGCCCGGGCCAGAGCGTGGCAGGCCGCAAGATGCGACCAGGGCTGCAATAAGAATGAAGGACGCAATACGCGCGCCCTTTTTGGGTAGATGAGACACTGCCGAGGCTCCTCGTTGGGAAACTGCCTTATTATTTTGCGACAAGCCTATCTAATTGTGGCAGAAATGGAAGCCCCGAGGTTAACGCACGACATGCAACTGTTGCCTTGGCGTCGCAGTGCCCGAGGTCAGCGCGTCATACGGGTCCTCCCGGGTCAGCATCATATCGACCACTTGGCGCAGCAATTGACGCCTGCCGCGGGCTGAATAGAAGCCGCCGGGGATCTGCGACGTTTCCAGCAGATAATGACGGTAGTCACGATAGGCCTGACTGTCTGGCCGTGTGGGCGAGGTGAAGAAATCGGCAAGCGATTGGGTGGAGACGAATTCGGGTTTGTTATAAACCGCCTCACCAAAGACCTTCAGCGGCAAGCCGCGCCACAGCACCTGCTGGGCCGCGGTGGAATTGACGGTCACGGCAGAGCGGGCCGTGTTCAAAAGCCCCGCCAGCTTGCCGCCGCGCACGAAATGCACCCGGTCTTCCACCCCGGCCTTGCGGGCGAGCCTGCGGATTTCTTGGCGCAGGGGCGCACGGCCATCTTCCAGCGGGTGGGCTTTGAGGACCAGATGGTGGTGCTTCGGCGCGCCATTGGCGAAGCCCGTGATGGCGACGTCCAGAAACTCGGTCATGCTGGCAAAGGGGGAGTGCATTTGAAAGCTCGCGTCATGCTCCAGCTGCAACAGGCACAGATGGTAGGGGAAGCCGCCATGCGTGATCCGCCAGGTGGCGATGGCGCGTTCGAGCGCCGTATAAGGAAGGGTCAGCAACCGTCTGAGATAAAGACGGAATTCCTGCGTGACGGTGACGGCGCGATGCGGCCTGAAGTTGCGGTAGCGCCGGTTCCGCAAGAAGACAAAATAATGATAGGCCGCGCCATAAAACATGTGCTGGCGCATGTCACCCCATTGCGCAGGTGCCTCGGGCAGCTCAAGGTCCAGCCCGGTCAAGGCGTCACGCATCTGGGCCACGCCCATCTCCATCAGGCGGGAATGACCATTGGTGCCGCCGCGCTCATAGGTCACCCAATAGGGGCGCAGATACCCTTCCTCAAACACATGCACGCCCAAACCAAGCGCCTTGGCGCGGGCCACGGCCTGTGCATGGATCGGGCGGGTATCCCCGTAAAGCACGATATCGGTAACGGATTTCTCGTCGATCAGGGCCTCGAACCGGGCCGGCCAATCCGTCGGTGGATCGGTGAAGGGGATGAAGTTCTGCGTGTTGAACCAGAATGCCTCGTCGCCCTTGTTGAAGCCCACACGCCAGACGGCGGCGCCTGCGGCCTCCAACATCCGGCCAAGCCGGTGGAAGAAGGGACCATGCGGCCCCTGGAGGAAAAGGAAAGTGCGTTGCCCTGGTGCCATTCTTGGCGTCCTGTTTTTTGTCTTGAACCGCGCTGCTCTGCCCTGACGCATAGGCCAAACCGGGCCGAAACGCGACCGTTGGGCATCAGGTTAGCGCGCGATTTCGGCGCTATTGTGGCATCCCGGCTCCCTTGCGGCAGGCCTGTCTGCGCGCTAGGTCAGCGTCTAAGGCAAGGGAGTTACCAGCATGTTTACGGGCATCATCACTGATATCGGCCGCATCACCGAGCTTGAGCAGCGCGGCGACCTGCGCGCCCGCATCGCCTGCAGCTATGACACAGGCGGCATCGATCTGGGGGCCTCGATTGCCTGCAACGGCTGCTGCCTGACCGTGGTGGAGCGCGGGGCCGATTGGTTTGACGTTGAGATCTCTGCCGAAAGCGTATCGAAAACCAATATCGACGATTGGACCGAGGGCGCGCGGATCAACCTCGAGCGGGCTTTGCGGGTCGGGGACGAGCTGGGCGGGCATATCGTGTCGGGCCATGTCGACGGGGTCGCGGTGATCACCGCGATGCTTGAGGAGGGCGACAGCACACGCGTCACTCTGCAAGCCCCGTCAGAGCTTGCGCGGTTCATCGCGCCCAAGGGCTCTGTGGCGCTCAATGGCACCTCCCTCACGGTGAACGAGGTGGACGGTGCCAGCTTCGGGATCAATTTCATCCCGCATACCAAGGCGGTGACAAATTGGGGCGATGCCAAGCTCGGCGACCGGGTGAACCTCGAGATCGACACGCTTGCGCGCTACGTGGCGCGTCTGAACGAGGTCGCATGACCGGGCCTGCCCACAAAATGCTCGGCCACAATAACGGCCCGACGATGGAGGCGGGCTTTGCCTGGCGCAAGCACAGCTGGACCAAGGCCCGCGCCGATCTGCTGCCGACCCTGCCCATCGAAGTGCTGCGCCGCCGCGTGGCCCGCGCAAAGGCGCTTGGCCTGCCCTATAAAACATACGCCTCCGTGCGCGCCTCGACCGGGCGCGACGTGGTGGGGTTCTTGTTTTCAAACAACGCGCTGCGGGTCCATCGCCCCGGTGACACCGTGCCCGCTGACCGGATCACGCAGCTAGGTCAGTCAGAGGCGCACCTTACCGCCTTGGCCCACGCCCCCCTCAGCCCATCAAGGCTGGCCGAGCTTCTGGCCGCAGGCGGCATCGCGGTGCAGACCGCCCCCGCGCCACATGTGGCGCAAAGCTGGCGCGCGACCGCTGAGGCCGTCTTGAGGCCCTTGCGCGCGGCCAAACTGCCTCGGGACGGGGTGTTGGTCATCGGTGAAACAGCGCTAGAGGCTGAGTGGTCCGAGGCCGCAAAGCTTGCAGGATATCTGACCTCTGACCGCTTCTTTTCGCACGTCGCCTGTTAACGCAGCGGGGTGCATGGTCGTCCCGCTCCCGGCCCCTCCCTGCAGCCCTTTTCAACCTTGTTCAAAGAGACTATCTGGCAGTGCATCAAAGGACGCAGCCTATGACTGACTATTCCGACGCCATTTCCTCTATAGACGAGATCATCGACGACGCCCGCAATGGGCGGATGTTCATTCTTGTGGACCATGAGGATCGGGAGAATGAGGGCGACCTGGTGATCCCCGCGCAGATGGCGACACCTGAGGCGATCAACTTTATGGCCACGCATGGGCGCGGGCTGATCTGCCTGACCTTGCCGGGCGAGCGGATCGATGCGCTGGGCCTGCCGCTGATGGCGTCCTACAACGCGTCGCGCCACGAAACGGCGTTCACCGTCTCTATCGAGGCGCGCGAGGGGGTGACGACCGGCATCTCGGCCCATGACCGGGCCCGGACGGTGGCCGTGGCAATTGATGCGACTAAAAACGCGGTGGATATTGCCTCCCCCGGTCATGTCTTCCCACTGCGGGCGCGCGACGGTGGGGTCTTGGTCCGCGCAGGCCATACCGAGGCGGCAGTGGATGTGTCGCGACTTGCAGGCCTCAATCCCTCCGGCGTGATCTGCGAGATCATGAACGAGGATGGCACCATGTCGCGGCTGCCCGATCTGGTGGCCTTCGCGCAGCGCCACAATCTCAAAATCGGGACGATCAGCGACCTGATTGCCTACCGGCGGCGGCATGACAATCTGGTCAAGCAGACAACCCAGCAGCCGGTCTCGTCTGAATTTGGCGGCGACTGGACGATGCGGGTGTTCACTGACGAGACCCAAGGGGCCGAGCATATCGCACTGACAATGGGCGATCTGGAGGACCCGGCACCGGTCTTGGTGCGCATGCATGCCCTGAACCCCATCGAGGACGTGTTGGGCCTAGGGCCGTCGCCTGCGGGCGAGCTGCGCTCGGCCATGTCGGTGATCGCGGGCGAAGGGCGGGGGGCGGTTGTTTTGTTGCGCGACACGACAATGAAGCTGGTCACAGATGGCGAGGTGTCCCCGCAAACGCTTAAGCAATACGGGCTGGGCGCGCAGATACTTGCGGCCCTCGGCCTGCATAAGCTGGAGCTTCTCACCAACAGCCCCGTGCCCAATGTCGTGGGCCTCGACGCCTATGGGCTCGAAATTACAGGCACGCGCAGCATCCCGAAGGAGGGCTAGGACATGGCAGGCTCAGAAACCCATCACGTTATGGAAACCCCAAAGCTCGAAAAACCCGCGACGCTGCTGATCGTGGTCTCTCCCTACTATAAGGACATCTCGGATAATTTGCTGGCCGGAGCCAAGGCCGAGATCAAGGCCGCCGGGGCCAAATACGAGGTGGTCGAGATGCCCGGCGCCTTGGAGATCCCGCCGGCAATTCGCATTGCCGATCGGCAGGGGGAGTATGACGGCTACGTCGCGCTGGGCTGCATCATCCGCGGCGAGACCACGCATTATGATACGGTCTGCAATGACAGCTCACGCGGGCTGATGCTGTTGGGCTTGCAGGGCTGCAATATCGGCAACGGCATCCTGACCGTCGAGACCCGCAGCCAGGCAGAGCTGCGCGCCGACCCCGATGGGCAGAACAAGGGCGGGGGTGCCGCAGCGGCGGCCTTGCATCTGATCGCAATGCAACGCAGATACGGGCCGAAATCCCGTGGGCTTGGCTTCAAGCCCGGCGGCTCCACCCTTGATGATGACGGAAGCTTCCAGATCGCATGACTGCCTCAAATAACCAGAAACGGGCGATGAAATCCGCCTCGCGCCTCTATGCCGTGCAGGCCCTGTTCCAGATGGAGCATTCGGCGCAGACCATCGACGCCGTGCGGGCCGAATTCGAAGACCATCGCTTCGGCGCGGTCTATGAGGGGGAGGAGATGATCGAGGGCGACATCACTCTGTTCCGCGCGTTGCTGGAGGGGGCGGTTTCTGAGCAGTCCAAGATCGACCAATTGGCCGACCGCGCGATTGTCGAGACTTGGAAAATCGACCGCATCGACCCTACGTTACGCGCGCTGTTCCGCGCGGCCGGGGCCGAGCTTGTGGCTGGCAAGACACCCCCCAAGGTTGTCATCGTCGAATTCGTCGATGTCGCCAAAGCGTTTTTCCCCGACGGGCGTGAGCCCAAATTCGTCAACGCCGTGCTCGACCATATGGCGCGCGAGGCGCAGCCAGAGGCGTTTTAGCCGCTGGCCCGACGCTGGCCCGACGCTGGCCCG
>CAYLVP010000063.1:10863-17943 GCA_964387155.1 uncultured Rhodobacterales bacterium
AGATCGCTGGCCGTCAGCGTGTCATCCACATCCACGGTGAAGGCCAGGGTCGCGCCGGGGGGCAGGCCGCGCAGCGACATCGTCACCTGCGTGTCACCATCCATCACCTTGCTGACCTCGGCAATGACCTCGCCACCGGCCACGGTCTCAAAGGGCTGGAACACCTCGACCCCCGCGCCGCTGGCCGATGTGTCAAAGATCAGCCCCGCCGCGCTGCCACCAAGATCCAGCGTCAATGTCGATGGGCCAATGTCGCAGGTCCCTTCATTGGTGAACGAGAATCTGTCCTTCGGAGCCCCTTCGCTGAAGGTGATCGCAATATCTGCTGTGGCGGGTGAGGCGGCAAGCAGGGCGATGGCAAGAAGGGGTTTCATGTCAGGGGGTCTCCGGCTCGGCTGTCTTTGTGGCGCGCCGGTTTGGGTTAATCCCCTGCCGGCCCGTTGGTGGTCATTTTATAGGTGTCCAGCTGCTCGGGCAGCAGCACGTAGATCTCGTCAGGGGGGGTGACCAAAGCATGGCGCATGACCAGCGGATCCACCCCCATTTCGTGGAGGTAGGCCATCACCTCGCCCTGTCCACGTTGAATGTCCTCTACCGCCAGAAAGGCGGGCAGGGCAGAGTTTGTGCCGAAGTAATGTTGGTGGACCCCAACCTGCGCGCTGTCATCGACATGGCGCTCGGTTCCTGCGGCCAGAATATAGGGGCAGGCGGAAAGGCAGATATCCCCTCTGCCCATGGTCGTGGCGTATCCGGCATCCCTGAGCCGGCGACCGATGGTCAGCGCGTCGCGGACCGACCCGCCGGGGGAGTTCAGGCGGATATGGGTCAGCCCGCGCGTCATGGCATCTAGGTAGTCTGACAACCGCTCCGCATCCCCCGGCGCGATCTGTCCGGTCAGCGTCAAGGTCTCGCCGGTGATGTCGAAGGCGATGCGCGACGGCATCTCGCCGGTGGAGCGGAAGGGGCGGTCCGGGTTGCCCTCCTCAGCGGGCCTCAGTGGAATGTCGCCGGGCGCGTAGCGGCGGGTCTGATCGCCCGGCACCACCGGCGTGTCAAAGCGGGGCTGTGTCGAGGGCCAGGCGATATGGGGCAGCGCCGCTGCGAAGTCGCGCCCCATCAGAAACACCGCAATGCCCAGTTGCAGACCCAGCACCAGTTTGATCGTGGATTTGACCGTCATGCGGCGTTTGGGGCGCGTTTTGCCCGCACGCCGCGCCGCCCTGCGTTCTGCGCGTGTGGGCGGCAAGACCGGGGCGTCGGTGCTGCTCATGCCTGCCGGTCCGGTTTCACCTCAGAGGGGACCGGCTTGATCTCGGGCTTGGCGGCGGGGGCCGGGGTCCACGTCTCGGATTTGCGCAGGCTGCCTTCGACATCCTGAATGGCATTCAGCGCCGCGCGCAGTTCCGCCAGGGTCAGCGTGTCCTCGACGCCAACCCGGCCCTTGCCAGACCGGATCGCGGCCTGCGTGATGGCGAGGATGAAGACCAGCACGGCAGGCAGCAGGTCAATCGCAATCGCGCCGGCCCAGGAGGGCACGAAATTCTCTGCATAGCGGATAACCGCGTCGGCAGTGGAAATCGGCGTGTAGATCGTCTCGGACGGGGGCTCCATCGCCATGACGCCTTCGGCTGCCAGCCGCAGCGTGTCAGCGCGTTGGCCCAGCAGTTGCAACACGGCCGAGATGGTCGATTGCTGGCCTGCCCGGGTCTCGGCCGTGCGCCCGTCAAGTTCGGGCAACACGACGGAGGCCGAGAGGTCCTGCGCAGCCCGACTGACCAAAGGCGCGACCGAGAGTTGGCGCAGCTGGGTGATCACCCCGGCAAGCCGAACGGCCTCTTCGGAAAACTGGACGGAGCGCGCCTCGATCGGCCCGGGCTCAACCGTCAGCGCCCGCATCCGCGACAGGATCGCATTGCCCTCGGAAAAGGCCGCAGAGACCAGCGGTTGCTGAGAGGCGATTTGAGATTCCAGCCCCTCAAGCTCGTCTGACTTTTGCCGAAGCACCCGGAAGACCGCGCCGCGCCCGGCAAGCCCCGACAGATCGCCGGTCGCCTCCTGCTCTGAGAGATCCTCGAAAGATTGCCGCACGCGCGCCACGTCCCGGCCCAGCCCTTGGGCAGACACCGCAATCTCGTTGGAGCGTTCCAGCGCGGCCTGATAGTCCTGCACCGTCCGCGCCAGATGCTGTTCAACCGCCGCCGCCCCCGCCAGAGCCGCCGCGTTGAGCCAGGATGACATGGCGATGATGGCTGCCGAGCCCAGCAGCATAGAGACAAACAGCCCGATCCGCGCCCCGATCGTACGTACCGCAGGCAGCAGCCGCATCAGGTAGGACCAGAAGACGAAGATGCCCACGGACACGGCGATAGAATAGCTGATCGCCGCAAAAAAGCTGAGCGCGCCATTGTCGTCAAGCAGGGAAGAGACGCCGAGATAGGTGTAGATGCCCGAGGCCACGGCCAACACGCCCAACGCAGCGGCGGTGAAGCTGTCGAGCCAGGAGACATGGCCCTCCAGCTCCTTGGCGTAGCGCAGCCCTTGCGCCTCAGCGCGGGTCAATTTCTGCTCGTCCATCGGCCTCTCCCGTTAACAGGCGCTTAATATGGGGGCCGGAGCGGCGTTTGACCAGTGAGGCTTTCGTGAGGGGCATCTATGCACGAGGGCCAAGCCGTACTAGGCTGCGCATGTTGCCGGATGAACAAGGGAGGGGGAGGTGCGTGCTTTGATTTTCCTGTGTGGGGCTGTGCTGGGCACGGGAGCCTGGGCAGAGGAAGCGCTGACGGCGAAATTCATTCAAATGGAGCTGAACCGGTTGGGCTGCGAGGCTGGGACGCCGGATGGCATCTGGGGGCGTGGCAGCAAGGCTGCGCTTGCCCGCTACGGCGAAAAGGTCGGCGCGACCGGGCTGGGTGAAGAGCCGTCGGACGACCTGCTGGCGGTGCTGCGGGCAGAGAATGGCCAGCTCTGCACGCTGCCGCCGGGGGTCATCGCTGCTGAAGACCGCGCAGAGACAACGCATCTGGAGGCGGTGAAATACTCCTACAAGATCTGGGGCACCCTGCCTTCACGCGTTGCAACCCAGAGCACGGAATATGGCCTGCTGCGCTGCGAGGCGGGCGGCAGCAGCACCCAGCGCACATGCGCTTGGCAGTAGGGCTCAGGGGCGTTTGCGATTGGTCTGCGCGCTGAGCTGCTTTGCGAATTGCGTGACCGGCATGCCGTCCCGCAGGGCGCGGGCCATAAACTCCGCCTGGCTTTCGGGGATCAGGCCGCCAACGGGAGGATCGCTGTCGAGGTTCGTCGGGAAGGCATAGCCCTCGGCGGCGGCGGCGATGATGCGGGTGGGGTCGGGATTGCCTTGCAAGACCGGGTAAAGCGCGCGGCACATGGCGTCACGGTCCACCGCCTCGATGGAACGGCCAAAGGGCGAGCCCACTTGCAGCAGGTTTGCTAAGCGGTGCCGGTCGGTGGTCGTGTTGTTGCCCGCGCCATGCATGACGGCGGGGTTGAAGAACACCGCGTCGCCTTTCTCCAGCGGCAATTGGGTATGCTCCGCCGCAAAATAGGCCTGAAACTCCGGGCGGTTGAAGGCGACATAGCCCTCCAGCATCTGATGCGAATAGGGCAGGTAAAGCGTGGGTCCCGTCTCGAGCGGCATGTCGCAATGGGCAATCGCGCCCTGCAGCGTCAAAAGTGGCGAGAGCCAGTGTATCTGGGCCGGGTACGTCGCCACGCGGGCCGCATCCATAAAGCCCAGATGGTAATCGCGATGGGCCACTTGCGCCGCACCGCCGGGGTTCACCCGGTTCACCTGCGCGGTGAGCTGGTAGCCTTGCCCCAGCCACGCGCGGCACGGCAGGTCGATGGCGGGGCTGTCGAAATAGGCGGCGAAATTGGCGGGATCGGCCAGACAGTGCTTTTGCGCGGCGTTCCAGACCCGGTCATTCGCGCCGGGCTTGGCAAAATGGTCGCCGCCGCCGGTGCCACGCTCTTGCGTGATGATCCGCTCGAAAAGCTCTGTCGCCCTGTCGATGACGGCCCCGTCTTCAATGGCCCCCTTGATCACCACAATGCCCGGGCCTTGATCAAAGGCGCGGTTGAGCTCGCTCATCAGCGGGCGCGGGTCGGTGGCCGTGCGGAAGGTCTCGCCGTCATACATGACGGTGTTTTTCTCGATCCGGTTGGCCAGAGGATAGTCGGCCTTGTCGGTCTGCCGCTCCGTCAGGCGTTTGAGCCCGTCCAGCGTGCCGCAGGACTGGTCAAGCCAGATTTCGGGATGTGGTGATGTCAGCATGTGGTCCTCCCTCTGGGCCAGCTTCCGGGCGATGCTAGCCGCAGCCGCGCGCGCCGCCAAGCGTCAGCCGCAAGGGGGAATGCGACGGAACCACCCAAACGTAAGGGAGCTTATTCCCGCAGACCTGTATATACAGGTGGGCGCCAGGTAACTGAACCAGGGTCCAGACAGAGCCAGCTCCCGCGGAATTGCTTAAGGCCACCGGAATGTAGTCCCTATGGCACGGGATGGGCAGAACCGTCACTGCTTCAGATAGGGGGGCGGGGGCAGGCTGGCAAGTCTGCGATACCTGCCGCTGGGCCAGAGGCGCGTAAATGGCGCAACCGAAGGCCAATACCGCACCATAAGTGGCTGACATGCCGGGTGCCCTTGCGACGCTGACGGCAGAGCCAAACCGTGTCGCTGCCAAGACAGCGCATCGTGGCTCTTGATTTTTGTTTATGTTTTGTTCACATTTCCATTATGCCTGACGATCTGACCCCATCCGTGCACACCCAACCCGGCCAGCTTCTGGCGCGCGGGGTGTGCCGGCACCTGGCCTCCCACGGCTTTGCCTGTGTTGAAGAACTGGTGCCCGAGCGCGGTTTGCGCGTCGATGTGATGGGGCTGGGCCCCAAGGGTGAGATTTGGGTGGTGGAGTGCAAATCCTCCCGCGCGGATTTCCAGACCGACAAGAAGTGGCAGGGCTACCTGCCATGGTGCGACCGGTTCTTTTGGGCGGTCGATGACGCCTTCCCCTCCGAGCTTTTGCCGTCAGAGACCGGATTGATCCTCGCCGATGCCTATGACGCTGAGATCATCCGCATGGGGGAGGAGACCAAGCTCGCGCCCGCCCGGCGCAAGCTGCTGACGGCGAAGTTTGCCCGCCACGCGGCGCGGCGGCTGCACGGGCTGCGCGACCCGGAGTTCGTCCAAGCCCCCGGCTGACGGCTATTCAGCGGCATCCGTCTCGGCGCGTTCATTCATCAGCCCAAGCAAGGCCGCCTCAAGGTCGCGGTTCAGCTCTTTGGCCTTATCGATATAAGGCGCGTTGTCGATGGGCCGAATGTCATCGCGCCACAGCTCGGCCAGCTGTTTGATGCCGTCCCGGTCCATGTCGTAGAAGGTCGTGGTCTGGCGATGCGCCTCGTATTCCGTCAGGCCCATATTCTCCAAAACATAGCGGCCCGCCCGCAGGCTGCTGTCAAACATCTCGCGCACGATGTCATTCGCCCCGGCGCGGTAGAGCCGGAAGACCATCGCCCGGTCATAGGCGCGCGCGATGATGTGGATATCGGGCCGGACAGAGCGGGCGTGGCGGACCAGCTTCAACGCGGCCTCCCGGTCATCTAACGCCACGACCAGCACCTGCGCGCTCTCCAGCCCGGCGGAATGCAGCAGGTCGGGCCGGGTCGGGTCGCCGTAGAAGCTTTTGAAGCCGAAGCGGCGCATCAGCTCGATGGTTTCAAGGTCGTGGTCCAGCACCGTCGTCTTGAAGCCCGATTGCGTGACCAGCCGGTTGACCACCTGCCCGAACCGCCCGATGCCCGCGATGATCACCGCGCCTTGCGCGTCAATCTCGTCAGCGGCCATATCCGGGCCAGTATGCTGCAGCCGCTTGGCCATCTGATCATGCGCGATAAACAAAAGCGGGGTCAGCAGCATCGACAGGGCAACGACCAGCAACAGCGTTTGCGACAGCTCCTGAGGGATCACGCTTTGCTGCAGCGCAAAGCTGGTCAGCACGAAGCCAAATTCGCCAGCCTGGGCGAGGCTGAGCGTGAACAGCAGCCTGTCGCGGGATGTGATCTTGAACGCGATCGTCAGCGCATATAGCACCGCCGCCTTTATCGCCATCACGCCGATGGTCAGCCCTACGATGGTGGCCGGGGCGCCAAAAAGGATCTGGAAATTGATGCCCGCCCCCACCGTGATGAAGAACAGGCCCAGCAACAGCCCTTTGAAAGGCTCGATATCGGATTCCAGCTCGTGGCGGAATTCGGAATTGGCCAGCACCACGCCGGCAAGGAACGTGCCAAGTGCCGGCGACAACCCCACCATCAGCATCAGCACGGCGACGCCCACGACAAACAGAAGGGCGACAGCCGTGTGCATCTCACGCAGCTTCGCCCAGCCGATATAGCGAAACACCGGCCGCGTCAGGAAATGGCCCCCCAGCACCACCGCCACGACAGCCCCGAGGGTGACCAGCATCACGCCCCAGCCGGGCAGGGTGTCGATCACCGACATCATCGCATAGGTGGCCCCCTCGGCCTCTTGTCCTGCGCCGCCCGCATGCCCGCCGCCGCTGGCCGTCCCCCCGACCAAGCCCGGCACGGCCAGCAGCGGGATCACGATCAGCATCGGGATCACCGCAATATCCTCCGTCAAAAGGACCGAGAAGGCCGAGCGCCCGCCAGCCGTGTTCATGAGCTCCTTTTCATTGAGCGTCTGCAACACGATTGCGGTGGAGGAGAGCGCGAAAATCATGCCGATGGCGATTGCAACGGATGTGGGCTGGCCCAGCGCGACGGCAGCAAGCGCGATGAGCGCCGTGGTGACCGACACCTGCAAGCCGCCCAAGCCGATCAGCTTGTGGCGCATGTCCCACAGCGCGCGCGGCTCCAGCTCCAACCCGATGAGAAACAGCATCATCACCACGCCGAATTCGGCAAAATGCTGCAGGCTTTCGGTCTCGGAGCCCACGAGCCCCGCGACAGGGCCGATGATCACCCCGGCCACCAGATAGCCTAGCACCGAGCCCAGCCCCAGCCGCACCGCCAATGGCACCGCCGCGCAGCCTGCCA
>CAYLVP010000064.1:0-2983 GCA_964387155.1 uncultured Rhodobacterales bacterium
GGCCTGATCCCCTCGCTCTTTCTGGGGAATTAAGCTTGGCTTAACCATCTGCGGCGCATGGTCTGCGGGACGTCCTCGCAGGTGCCAAAGTCATGAATGCCCCGCTTTGCCAGTACACGCATCGCCCACCCGACACCCTACCCGCTCTGGCGGGGCGAGGGCCACGCGCCCTGCGGCTGGGGGAGGTGCTGGTGGAAGACGGCGCGCTCAGCCCGGGAGAGCTGGACCAAGCGCTGCAGCTGCAACTAGCGCTCGACGCGCCCATCGGTGAAATTCTGGCCAGTCAGGGCAAATTGCCCCGCCAAAAGGTCGCGCAGGCTCTGGCGCGCAGCCATGGCACGGCCTTTGTGGACCTGTCCCTGCATCCTCCCGATCCGCGCCTTGCAGGGCTGATCCCCGCGCAGGATTGCCTTGAGCACAAGACCGTCATCTGGCGCAAAGAAGGGGCAATGACCATTCTGGCCTGCGCTGATCCCCGCAAGGCCGCGACCCTGCTGCGGCGCTTGCCTGACACGCTGCGCCCCGCCCGCTTGGCTTTGGCCGATGAGGCGGCGGTCAATGCCGCCATCACGACCCTCTACAGGGCCGATTTGACGCAACTGGCCGAGCAGCGCACGCCGCAGGCGCAAAGCTGCCGGGGTTGGTCGGGCAGACGCATGGCGGGCATAGGGCTTATGGTGCTCTTGGGGTTGGTGCTGGCCGGGCCGTTTCTGGTCTCGAAGCTTCTGTTCTGGGCCGCCGTCGCGACGCTTGCGATCAATACAGGGCTGAAGCTCCTGTGCCTGGGGGCCGCGTTGCGGCGTCGACGCCCCGTTGAGACCACCAACCGCGCTGTGGCGGAGGTATCGCCCCGCCTGCCCAAAATCTCGATCCTCGTGCCGCTTTTCAGGGAGGCGCGGATTGCGGAAACCCTGATCACCCGGCTGCAACGCATCGACTACCCTGCCCCTCTGCTTGATATCTGTCTGGTGACGGAAGCCGATGACCATATGACCCAGGCAGCTTTGGCGCGCACCACCCTGCCCCATGGCATGAGCGCGGTGACTGTGCCCATCGGCACGCTCAAAACCAAGCCGCGCGCCATGAATTATGCGCTGGATTTCACCAGCGGCTCGATCGTCGGGGTGTATGATGCCGAGGACGCGCCGGACCCCGATCAGCTGCGCAAGGTGGCGCTGACATTTGGTCAAAGCGATGCAAAGCTCGCCTGCCTGCAAGGCGTCTTGAGCTTCTACAACCCGCGCGCGGGATGGCTTGCGCGGTGTTTCAGCTTTGAATACGCCGCCTGGTTCCGGGTTATGCTGCCGGGGCTGCAGCGGCTGGGATTTGCCATTCCGCTGGGTGGCACCACGCTATTTTTCCGCCGCGACGCTCTGGTCAAGCTGGGGGGCTGGGACGCGCATAATGTCACCGAGGACGCTGATCTGGGCATGCGGCTTGCGCGTTTCGGCTACCGCTCGGAAATGATCGACACGGTGACGCATGAAGAGGCGAATAACCGGCTTTGGCCCTGGGTGCGGCAACGCTCCCGCTGGTTGAAGGGCTATGCGATGACCTGGTGCGTGCATATGCGCAACCCGGTCCGGCTTTGGCGGGACCTGGGGACGCGCAAGTTTGTGGGCTTTCAACTGCTGTTTCTGGGAACCTTGCTGTCCTTCTGTCTGGCGCCCGTGCTTTGGTGGGGTTTCGCGCATTTCGTCTCGGGCGGTTTCGTGCCCCCGCCTGCCGGGCTGACGCCTGCGCAAATCAGCGCGCTGACCGTGGGCTTTCTGGCCTGCGAGGGCGTCTCGCTCGGGGTTTATCTTGCGGCGGGGCGCAAGCTGACACGCCGTCCGTCATATCTGTGGGTCTTCACCCTGCCTGCCTATTTCATGCTGGCCACGCTGGCCGCCTATAAGGGCATTTTCGAGATGCTCCGCCGCCCCTTCTTCTGGGACAAAACCGAACACGGGGTCAGCCCGGCCGAGCCGTCAGATCTCGCGGGCCGCATCGATCATCAGCCGGGTCTCATAGGCAACAGAGAGGTGGTCGCGCAGCGCCTTGCTGGCAGCAGCGGCATCGCGCGCCTCAATCGCGTCGACAATGGCCAGATGCTCGTCGAGCGCGACCTGCCCGCGCCCGTCCACCGCCAGTGAGGTCGTGGCCAGAAGCGCCATGGAGCGGTAGACCAGATCAAGCTGTTGGACGAGGTAGCGGTTATGCGAGGCGCGGTGCAATTGCCGGTGAAACCGCCGGTTTGACTGGCTGAGCTCGGCAGGTTTGTCCAACAGCGCCTTATCGCGTTCGACCATGTCACGCAAAACCTTGATTTCTTCGGGCGCTGCATGCTGGGCTGCAAGCTCGGCGGCCAGCCCCTCAAGCGCGCCCCGCACCGTGTAAAGCTCGGCCATCTGGTCATGATCCAGCGAGGCCACAATCAGGGACCGACCGTCGCGCGCCAAAAGCGATTGCGTCTCTAGCCGCTGAAGCGCCTCGCGGATGGGCGTGCGCGATCCGCCAAACCGGTTGGCCAGCTCGCTTTCCACGAGACGGTCGCCGGGTTTGTAGACGCCCACGTCAATCGCGTGCAAAATCGCCTTATAGGTCGCGCTTTCGACAGGTTTTGCCATACTCTCCCCGCATGCCGGTAATCTGTCAGGCAAACTAGACAGCGAAACTGTCGCAGACAAGCCATTCTGCGCTTTGCTCCCACGCATCAACTCCATAGGGTCGCGCCCATGAAAGACGCCTTCTCGCATATCAATACATGGGTTTTTGATCTCGATAACACGCTCTACCCCCCGCATATCCGGCTGTTCGACCAGATCGAGGCGCGCATGGTGCGCTATATGATGGACCAGCTGGGCGTTGACCGGGCGGAGGCGGACAGGTTGCGCGCCCGGTATTGGGCGTCCCACGGGACCACGCTAGCCGGGCTCATGGACGAGCATGGGCTGGACCCTGAGCCGTTTATGATCGATGTGCATGATATCGATTTCTCCGT
>CAYLVP010000064.1:3083-17391 GCA_964387155.1 uncultured Rhodobacterales bacterium
CCGCATGCGCTGGGGCTGCGCACCGTGCATGTGGCCCCGACCGCCGCGCCCGCGCCCTATATTCATCACCACACGGATACGCTGAGCGGCTTTCTGGCGCAGCTTGTGGATTAGGGCTTGGCGTCAACAGCGCAGCACTTACATCTGAGCTATGACCAATCGCTATGACATCCTCATTTCTGGCGGCGGCATTGCCGGGCTGACCGCTGCCGCGCTGTTTGGCAGCAACGGGCATCGCGTGCTCTGCGTCGATCCCGCGCCGCCCATTACGGACCGCGAGGCAGATGGGGCGGACCTGCGTTCAACCGCGTTTTTGCAACCTTCGGTGCAGGTCTTGGAACGCGCGGGCGTCTGGCATCAGCTGTCTGGCCACGCAACTGCGCTGCAAGTGATGCGGATTGTGGATGCAGATAAGACAGGCGCGCGCAAGACCCGCGATTTTGATGCCGCCGACATATCAGAGCTGCCCTTCGGGTGGAACCTGCCCAACTGGCTGATCCGGCGGGGGCTCGCGGCTCGGCTGGACGCGCTTGAACCGGTCGAATTTTGCCCCGGCGTCAGCACGCTTTCAATGCTGGCCCGCAGCACCGGTGCGAAGGCGCGTCTGAGCGATGGTCGCTCGGTCACCGCCGATCTGGTGATCGCCGCGGATGGCCGCAACTCCACCCTGCGGGAGGCTGCCGGGATCGACGTCACAACACGGCGCTACGGACAAAAGGCCATGGCGTTTGCCGTGACGCATGAGGCCCCGCACCACAATGTCTCCACGGAGGTGCATCGCAGCGGCGGACCTTTCACGCTGGTGCCGCTGCCCGATCATCAGGGCAAACCCTCTTCGGCCGTCGTATGGATGGAGGATGGCGCGCGGGCGCAGGCGCTATACGCCCTGCCCGAGCCGGAGTTCAACAGCGCGATGACAGATCGCTCTGCCAATCTGCTTGGCCCCCTAACGCTCGCCTCGCGCCGCACCATCTGGCCCATCATCAGCCAGGTCGCGGCGCGTTTCTCGGCCCGCAGGCTCGCTATTGTGGCGGAGGCCGCGCATGTCGTGCCGCCCATCGGTGCGCAGGGGCTGAATATGAGCCTTGCGGATTTGCAATCGCTGCTTGAGCTGAGCCAGACCCATGATCTGGGCAGTGAGGGCATGCTGCGCGCCTATGATGCGGAGCGGCGGCGCAATGTGCAGTTGCGTGTGGCCGGGATCGATCTGCTTAACCGCACGTCGCAATCGCAAATGGATTGGTTCCGGGAGCTGCGCAGTTGGGGGATCGGCGCCATCCATGACGCCGCCCCCTTGCGCAAAACCCTGATGCAGATGGGCCTGGGCCTGCGCTGATTACAACAGCTTGTCGGCAGTGGCGGCAAAGCGGGCGAGCGTGCCGTCAACATCATAGAGCTTGTCGAGACCAAAAAGACCGATGCGGAAGGTCCGGTAATCATCCGGCTCATCGCATTGCAGCGGCACACCTGCCGCGATCTGCATGCCTGCGCCCGCGAATTTTGACCCGTTCTGGATCGCCGGATCATCTGTGTAGCTCACGACGACGCCCGGCGCGCCAAACCCCTCTGCAGCGACAGAGGTGATGCCTTTCGAGGCCATATAGGCGCGGACCCCATTGCCGAGCTTCCACTGCGCTTCGCGCAGCCGCTCGAACCCATAATCGCGGGTCTCGACCATTGTGTCGCGAAACGCGCGCAGCCCATCGGTGGGCATGGTCGCGTGATAGGCGTGGCCGCCGCCCTCATAGGTTTCCATGATCTGCAGCCATTTCTTCAGATCGACGGCAAAGCTGTCAGAGGTCGTGTCCTCGATCCGGGCGCGGGCCAGCTCAGACAGGCACACGATCCCTGCGCAGGGCGTCGCAGACCAGCCCTTTTGCGGGGCTGAGATCAACAGGTCCACGCCAGTGGCCTTCATATCCACCCAGGCGCAGCCCGATGCGATGCAGTCGAGCACCATCAACGCGCCAACCTCATGGGCGGCCGCGGCGAGCGCGGTGACGTAGTCATCCGGCAAGATCACGCCAGCGGAGGTTTCGACATGCGGGGCAAAGACCACGTCGGGCTTCTCCTCGGCAATGCGCGCCGTAACCTCTTCGATGGGCGCCGGACGGAAGGGCGAGCGGGTATCATTGCCGGTCTGGCGCGCCTTCATCACAATGGCCTCAGAGGTCAACCCGCCCGTCTCGATGATTTGCGACCAGCGGTACGAAAACCACCCGTTGCGGACGACAAGGGCCTTCTTGCCACGCGCGAATTGACGGGCCACGGCCTCCATCCCGTATGTGCCGCCGCCCGGGATCAAGGCGACCGAATGAGCGTTATAAACCTCTTTCAGCATGGATGAGATATCAGTCATAACCCCCTGAAAGGATTGCGACATCGAATTGAGAGAGCGGTCGGTGAAAACCACGCTGAACTCTTCGAGGCCGGTTGGGTCTACGCTGTCGAGCAATGCCATAATTCCTATCCTTCCCTGTTTTCGCGCCTTTTACCCGGTCGCGTGGCGACGCGCACGGTCTATTTGGGCATACAGTGTCGCAGGGATCAAACTGGGCCCGGCAAACGCTCCTCACTCAAAAGCACATTTGCCTCGACATTACCGACACCCGGCAGCGTCATGACCCGGCGTCTGAGCACCCGTTCAAAATCAGACAGGTCGCGCGCCACGACGCGCAGGCGGTAATCATAAAGGCCCAACACGTGCTGCACTGTCTGCACCTCGGGGATGGCGGTGACCGCCCGCTCGAAATCCTCCAGACTAACGCGGCCCTTGGTGGCGAGCTTGACGCCCAGAAAGACCGTGACGGCAAACCCCAGCTTCTCCGCATCGAGATCAACGCGGCGGCCCGTGATGATTCCGGCATCCCGCAACCTCTTGATGCGCCGCCATGTGGCGGGCTGGCTGAGCCCCAGATGCTTGCCGACCCCGCCCGCGCTTTGCGTCGCATCCCGCGCCAGCACCCGCAGGATCTGATGATCGATCTCGTCCAGCGCGATCATATCGGCAAGGCCTCCGAGCTTTTGATCGTTGCCACATGCATCAGCGCCTCAAGCTCGGCGATATGGGGCAGCGTCAGAATGTCGTCCCGGTAGAGCCGCTGGTAATGCGCCATGTCGCGCGCGATGACCGAAAGCCGCACATCGACGCGGCCAAGGAAGGTCTGGATCGCGATCACTTCGGGTATTTCGCGCGCCGCCGCAAGGAAGTCATCAAAGGCAGTGCTTTGGGTCTTATCCAGCGTGAAGCGCAGCGAGACCTCAACCGCATAGCCCAGCGCTTGCCAGTCGATCACCGCATGCTGACCTTTCAGCACACCCTGGCGGGACAGTTTGTCGAGCCTGCGGGTTACGGTGGCGGGCTGCGTATTGCACCGCTCCGCCAGTTCCGAAAGCGGGGCTTCGGGGTCGGCCTGCAAGTAACGCAGCAATCGACGGTCGATGTCATCAAGCATGAATTTTTCATATTCTTCAATAATACGAATTGCAAATTCAAATAATGACAAAAGATGCAGCTATTCAATCTGTCATCTCTTGGTCGATGCCGTAATCTGCGCCCAGAAATGAACCCCATGAAGAGGACGACCGATATGCGCGTTTACTACGATCGCGACTGCGATGTGAACCTGATCAAAGACAAGAAAGTGGCCATCCTGGGCTACGGCTCGCAAGGGCATGCCCATGCGCTGAACCTGCGCGATAGCGGCGCAAAGAACCTGGTTGTGGCGCTGCGCGAAGGCTCCGCCTCTGCCAAGAAAGCCGAAGGGGAAGGCCTCAAAGTGATGGGCATTGCCGAGGCAGCGGCATGGTGCGACGTCATCATGTTCACCATGCCCGACGAGCTGCAGGCCGAGACTTACAAAAAATACGTCCACGACAACATCCGTGAGGGTGCTGCGATTGCATTCGCCCACGGGCTGAACGTGCATTTCGGCCTGATCGAGCCGAAAGAGGGCGTCGACGTCATCATGATGGCCCCCAAAGGCCCCGGCCACACCGTGCGCGGCGAGTTCACCAAAGGCGGCGGCGTGCCTTGCCTTGTGGCCGTGGACAATGACGCATCAGGCAAAGCGCTTGAAATCGGTCTGTCCTACTGCTCCGCCATCGGCGGTGGGCGTTCGGGCATTATCGAGACGAATTTCCGTGAGGAATGCGAAACCGACCTGTTTGGTGAGCAGGCGGTTCTGTGTGGCGGCTTGGTCGAGCTGATCCGCATGGGCTTCGAGACGCTGGTTGAGGCCGGCTATGCGCCCGAAATGGCCTATTTCGAATGCCTGCACGAAGTGAAGCTGATTGTGGACCTGATCTATGAAGGCGGCATCGCCAACATGAACTATTCGATCTCGAACACGGCCGAATATGGCGAATATGTCTCTGGTCCCCGCGTGCTGCCATATGACGAGACCAAGGCCCGCATGAAGGCGATCCTGACCGACATTCAGACCGGCAAATTCGTACGCGACTTCATGTCAGAAAATCAGGTTGGTCAGCCCTTCTTCAAGGGTACCCGCCGGATCAACGACGCGCATCAGATTGAAGCGACCGGGGAGACGCTGCGCGGCATGATGCCCTGGATTTCTGATGGCAAGATGGTCGATAAGTCGAAGAACTGATCAGCCCTGCTGAAACGCGAAAGGCGGCGCATCAAAGCGCCGCCTTTTGTCATTCATGATCCAATGCGCATGGGTTAGTGACTTGGCCCATCTTTCGCGAGGCTTGATTTCGGCGCGTCGGGATCGTCCATCTGCTTTTCCAGCTTTATCTTGCCCCACACCGCGTAAGCGATGAACAGCACAAAAGTGGCAATCGGCAAGACCCATACGAGCGGGAAGCTTTCCATGATATCTCTCCTTTTTGCAATTTCTTGAAGAGGCAACGCCGTCTGCGCCGCGATGTTCCAAGACAGATCCGCGCAGCACCCCCGTGCAGGCCCTGGCGCAGGCCCCCGTGCAGGCCCCGTGCAGGCTGGTTGCAGGCCCGTTTGGGCCCTCGCGCCGCCGGGGGAAACCCGTTACACCTGCCAGCATGACCCAACCCTCCCCGCAAAATCCCGGTGCGCTGAACTGGATCTTGATCCTGGCGCTTGGCGTGATCTGGGGCGGGGCGTTTATGTCGGTGCGCCTGTCGCTCGATGGGTTCGGCCCCTGGACCGTAGCCGCCGCACGCACCGGCATCGCAGGGGTCGTGCTTTGGGCGGTGGGTGAAGTGATGGGCCAGGGATTGCGGACCATCCCATCGCCACGCGCCTGGGCCTTCTCGGCCGTGATCGGGACGGGCGCGGTTGCCCTGCCCTTTGCAATGCTGAGCTGGGGTCAGCAATTCGTCCCCTCCGCCTTTGCAGGCGTCGCTATGGGGGCGGTGCCTTTGCTGGTTTTGCCCCTTGTTGCGATATTTTCGCGCGAAGAAGGCATCGGGCCGCGCCGTATCATCGGTCTGATCCTGGGCTTTATCGGGCTTGCGATCTTGCTGGGCCCGGAGGCGCTTAACCCCACCGGCGCGGCCGAAGAGGTCTGGGGCCGTCTTGCCTGCCTCGCGGCGGCGGGGTGCTATGCGGCAGGCTCCGTCATCACGCGCCGTGCACCAAAGATGCCCCCTTTGGCCTTTGCGGCCTCTTCGCTGTTGATCGCAGCCCTCATTCTGGTGCCGATTGCGCTGGTGACCGAAGGGCTGCCCTCGGACTTCCCGCTAAGCCCGACCGCTGCGCTGCTTTACGCAGCCCTGTTTCCGACCGCCATTGCTGCCGTGATCCGCGTACGGGTCATCACCACGGCGGGCAGCCTGTTTATGTCGCTGACCAGCTACATGGTGCCCGTTTGGTCGGTGATCTTCGGCATCACGCTGATGGGGGAGGCCCTGCCAGGGCAATTGTTCTTCGCGCTCGCGCTGATCCTGTCGGGGATCGCCATCAGTCAATCCCGCTCGCTCTCTGCGCTGTTTGCGCGCTAAACTGCGGCCTCCACAGCCTTCACAACCGCGCCAACGGTGGCTTTCAGCTTCGCCTCATTCTCACATTCCGCCATCACCCGGATCAGAGGTTCCGTGCCGGATTTGCGGATCAACAGGCGGCCATCGGCAACCAAATCAGCCTCCGCCGCCGCTATGGCCTTTTGGACGCCCGCGTCGTTCAGCGGCTGTTTTCCGGCGCCAAAGCGCACGTTTTCGAGCATTTGCGGCACGGGCTCAAACTGGCGTACGAGGCTAGAGGCGGGTTGGCCGGTTTGCACCATCGCGGCCAGAAACTGCAGCCCCGCGACCAGCCCGTCACCGGTGGTCGCATAATCGGTCATGACGATATGGCCCGATTGCTCGCCGCCCAGATTGAACCCGCCTTCGCGCATCTTGGCCACGACGTATCGGTCGCCCACGCCGGTGCGGATCAGGTCGAGCCCAAGGCCCCGCAGATGCCGTTCAAGCCCCAGATTGGACATGACCGTGGCCACCAATGCACCCCCTTTGAGACGCCCGGCCTCGGCCCAGCGGCTGGCCAGAAGCGCCATGATCTGATCGCCATCAGCCACGGTGCCGGTCTCGTCCAGCACCATGACCCGGTCGGCATCGCCGTCTAGGCAGATGCCCACATGCGCGCCATGGGCCACCACAGCCTCGGCAGCCGTCACCGTATTGGTCGATCCGCAGCCCTCGTTGATGTTGAACCCGTCCGGGTTCACGCCCACCGGGATGACCTCGGCCCCCAGCTCCCACAGGACCTCGGGTGCGGTTCGGTAGGCCGCGCCATTGGCGCAATCGATCACCACTTTGAGCCCCGCAAGCGTCATTCCATGCGGCAGGGTCGATTTGACCCGTTCGCCGTAGCGAAAACGCCCGTCGTAAATATGCTTGGCGCGCCCGATATTTTCAGCCTGGGCGGGCAGGATTTCACTGTCGAGCAGGCGTTCGATCTCGTGCTCATCCTCATCCGACAGCTTGAACCCGTCAGGGCCGAAGAACTTGATCCCGTTATCGTAATGCGGGTTATGCGAAGCAGAGATCATCACCCCCACATCCGCCCGCATCGAGGTGGTCAGCATCCCCACGGCCGGGGTCGGCACTGGCGACAGCAGCAGCACATCCATACCGGTGGAGGTGAACCCGGCCGTCAGCGCGTTTTCCAGCATGTAGCCCGACAGCCGCGTGTCCTTTCCGATGACCACCCGGTGCCGCCCCTGATCCTTGCGGAAATAGCGCCCGGCGGCGGCCCCGATCTTCAAAGCCATGTCGGCGGTCATCGGGAATGTGTTCGCCCGGCCCCGAACCCCGTCGGTGCCAAATAACTTGCGTGCCATGAGCTTATGCGTCCTGTTTTTGGTCTTGCACTGCGCGCCAAAGCGCGAAGGCTTGGGCATGAGGTTCCATATCATGGGCGCGGATGATCTGAACACCCTGCGCAAGCCCGTGAAGCGCCACAGCAACAGAGCCCGGCCCCCGCAAATCTGCCTGTGGCTGATTGCCGATCGTCCCGATGAAGCGTTTGCGCGACACTCCCAGCAAGATTGGGCAGCCAAGCGCGTGAAACAAGCTCAGCCCCCCGATCAGCCGCAGATTATGGGCAGCGGTTTTGCCAAAGCCGATACCGGGGTCAAGAATGATCCGCTCCCGCGCGATCCCGGCGGCCTCGGCCAGCTGCACCCGTTCGGCCAGATAGTCATACACATCAAGAAGCACGTCACCGTAATGCGGGCTGTCCTGCATCGTCTTGGGGTCGCCCTGCGCATGCATCAGGCAAATCGGTCGCGCCGCCTCTGCCGCGACGCGGGCCATATCCGCATCAAAGCTCAGCGCCGAGACATCATTGAGCATCGCAGCCCCTGCATCCAGCGCGGCCTGCGCCACCGCTGCCTTGCGCGTATCGATAGAGATCGGGATCCGCAGATCGCGCAGCGCTTCAATGACGGGGACGGTGCGGGCGATTTCTTCCTCCGCCGGTACGAAAGCGGCACCGGGACGGGTAGATTCGCCACCAACGTCCAGGATATCCGCCCCCGCCTCGACCATGGCCAGCGCGTGGGAGCGCGCCGTGTCCAGTTCTGTATAGCGGCCCCCATCCGAGAAACTGTCAGGCGTGGTGTTGAGCACCCCCATCAGCTTTGGCGCGCCCATATCCAGCCCAGAGATAGGCGGGCGTGGGGCGGTCAGCCGCGCCAACACCGCGTCCGGCACGGCGTCAGCGGATATCAAATGGGATGGCTCCGCGCGCGAAATGACCTCGACCCTGTCGAACCAAAGACGTGCGCTGCCAGCCAGCGGTTGCGCGCCGTCGGGGCGCGCCAGATCAGTCTGGACAATAGGGCGGAAGTAGCGGCTCATGCAATAAAGGGAACCGGGCCATCGGCGGTCAACTCTACCAGGTCTGCCGCCTGAAACTCTTGCGCGAACCACGCGGTGAGCGTCCGCGCGTCAATACCGCTCAGGTCGGGCTTATGCGCCGCGTCGAGTACGATTTTCGACGGCGCCCAGACGCTGATCTGCCCCTGTTTCATGGCCCATTCCAGCTCGGTCCGGGTCTCAACCACCACGCAGCGTTTGTCGCGCCCGGCCAGCACCCACGCCTGTTGCTCCAATGCCAGCAGATCAATACGGCGCTGGGTGGTGGGATGGGCGGCGCTCGGGCGCGCCGTGTCGCCGTGACCCACGCACAAGATCACCGGCGCGTCCGCCTTGGTCAGCGCATCGAGACGCGCGGCCAGCCCGGCCGCATGGACGGCAGCATTGTCCAAAAAGACGACCTGCGGCTGGACAATTTCAGGCGCGACGGGGCTCGCGGCCTGCCTGTCGCGCACAATCTCGACGCCCAACGCGCCGGGGCCGCGATCAAGCTTTTCAATCCGCACAAAGACACGGGCCGCACGCGGGTCGATCAAAATACCCTCGGCCACGCGTTCAGCCAAAGTTTCAAGCAGGTTCAACCGCTCCGCGTTGAGTTCACGGTCTATCGCATCGGTGATCGTGTCATAGCTCAAAATACGGTCAACATCATCGTCGAGCCCATCGGGCAAGCGCACCTCGACCACCACGTTGAAACAGATGCGCTGGGTGGTGCCGCGTTCCTGCTGGAACGCGCCGATCTCGACCTCGCGGATATGATCGCGCAGTGAAATGCGGTCACAGAGCTCGTCAGCCATGGCCTCGGCCCGTTCGGACGGGTGCGAAAACGCCAGTCGGATTTCAGAAGTCATAGGCCCCCCGGGCAATCACTGCTGGCATCTCTTAGCAGGCCCCGTGCCTGCTGGCATGGGCAAAACCCGCCGCAGCACCGCCAAAAAGCGGCTTAGCTTGGCCTGTAGAACAGATGCACGCCCAGCTTTGTCGTCCGCTCGAAACGTTGCGCCCAGCGCGGGCGCACGGCGGTCGTGTGATAGTAGGTCGCACCACCCGCAAGCCTGCGTGGCGCACCGTCCAACATCATCCGTGCGACCTTGCCGACCCGCTGAAAGGCGGCTGGCTCCGTGATATGTTCCGGGCGTCCGTCGCAAGTATAGGTAAACTGGCACGCATATTTGCGGCCCGTGCCCTGATTGATCACTGCGCAAACCGTGTCGGGGAAGCGCTGCGAGGCAACGCGGTTCAGTATCACTTCGGCCACGGCGATTTGGCCCTTCAGGGTTTCGCCCCGTGCCTCGAAATAGAGCGCCTCACTGAGGCATTGCCATTCGGGCCCGCCACTGGCCGCAGGGCGCGCAGCCAGAACGCCGGGATCGTAGGTCAGCTTGCCCGACCCTTTGGGAGCTGAAACTTTTACTGGTGCGGTGATTTGCGACAATCGCTTGCTGCGCAGCCGCGCTTTGCCCGCTTTGTCGGCTTCGATCAGCTCAAGGAATGCAGAGCTGATCACACTCCCCTCGGCCGCAGTCGTAGCAGAAGACGGATCGCCCGAGGTCGTCCCGACCCCTTTCAAGGCATGTTCTGCGATTGCCGGTCCAGCGCCAAAAAAACACATGGCGGCAGCTGCGGCTGCCGTCAGAGATCGTTTTAACATCACACCTAACCCACCTCTCTTGTGCCGGTCCCCGATGGCGACCACTCAGCACGCGACGCCCCCCTGGACGCCTCTAGTCTCTTACTTTTCTGAGCGTCGGATATAAGCGGTCGTGGCCATTTCGTCCAGCCGACCGGCGAAACGCCGCATAACACGACGCAGCGTCAGCAAAATTCTGACCGCTAAAGGCTAGTCGTGGAGGTAGTAGGTGTCATCCAAACCGTCAAAATCGCTGGCTTCAACCATTGGATCACGAATCGCAAGATGCGCCGCTGCCAGCCGCGCAATCGGCACCCGGTAAGGAGAACAAGACACGTAGTTCAGCCCAAGATTGCGGCAGAACGCGATGCTGTCAGGGTCGCCCCCATGCTCGCCGCAGACAGACAGCGTCACTTTGGAGCGCACCTTCCGGCCCCGCTCAACGGCCAGCGCCAGCAGCTCACCGACCCCGTCCTGATCAAGCGCCAGGAACGGATCCTCTGGGAACACGCCTTGCTGTACATAGGTCGACATGAACCGGCCCGCATCATCGCGCGACAGCCCATAGGTCATCTGCGTCAGATCATTGGTGCCAAAGCTCAGAAAGCTCGCATGGGTCGCAATATCGCCTGCCCTGAGTGCTGCGCGTGGTGTCTCGACCATCACGCCGAGCTTGTAGTCCACCATCTCGCCGGTGCGGGATTTGACCTCCGAAGCGACGGCCTCGATGCGGGATTTCACCAGCTCGACCTCCCGTTTAGCAGAGACCAGCGGGATCATGATCTCAGGCACGACCTTAGCTTTGGATTTTGCCTGAACCTGCAGCGCAGCTTCGAAAATCGCCCGGGCCTGCATGTCGTAGATCTCAGGCACGGTGATGCCCAGCCGCACGCCGCGCATCCCCAGCATCGGGTTGAATTCAACCAGACCGTCGATGCGCATTTGCACCTCACGCGCGCTCAGCCCCATGGATTCCGCCATCTCCTTGATGCCGCGGCGGCTGGAGGGCAGGAATTCATGCAAGGGCGGATCAAACAGGCGCAAGCACACAGGCCGGTCGGCCATGATGGCAAAAATCTCTGCAAAATCATCGCGCTGCATGGGAAGCAGCCGCGCAAGCGCCGCAGTCCGGTCGGCCCCCTTCTCCGCAAAAATCGCCTCGCGCAGCACAGTCAGCCTGTCTTCTGCAAAAAACATATGTTCGGAGCGGGTCAGCCCAATGCCCTCGGCTTCGAAATTACGCGCGACCCGGGCCTCCGCCGGGGTATCGGCATTGGCCCGCACCGAGATGTCGCGATAATTGTCGGCCCAGCCAAGAAGCGTCTCGAGCGGGCCGCCGATGCCGGCCTCGATCAATGGCATCGCGCCAGCCAGCGCCTGGCCAGCCGTGCCATCCAAAGTGATCTGATCTCCCTCGGCGAAAACCCGACCGTCCTGGGTGGTCAGCTGCTTGGCCTTCGCGTCGATCTCCATATCTGTAGCGCCCGACACGCAAGGCAATCCAAGGCCGCGGGCGATGACGGCGGCATGGCTCGTTTGGCCGCCGCGTTCGGTCAAAATGCCCTTGGCCGCGTGCATGCCGCGTATATCTTCTGGCGCAGTTTCGCGGCGCACCAAGATGCAGGCCTCGCCTTGTGACGCGGCGGTCTGGGCGGCCATGGCATCGAAGACCAGCTTGCCGCTGGCCGCGCCGGGGCTGGCCGCGATCCCTTGGGAGATCACGTCGCGCGGGGCGTCGGCTGCGACTTGCTGGTGGAGGAGATCGGGGATCGATTTGGGCAGGATCCGCAGCACCGCGTCGGCTTGCGAGATCACATCATCCTGCGCCAGGGCGACGGCTGTGGCGACGGAGGCGCGGGCGCTGCGCGGGGCAACCACCGCGTCAATTATGTGGAGCTTGCCGCCTTCCAGCGTGAATTCGATCTGCATTTCTTCGCGCAAACCAGTGCGAGCAACGCCCCCCAAGCGCTTCAATTCATTAAATATATTAGGCTGATCATCTTCAAGGGATGGGCCGCGCGCATCCTTGGTCAGATACATCGTGTCGCCCTCGCCGCTGAGCGCGTCGCGGGCCTGCGATTGGCGTTTGTAGCGGCCAGTGTCTTGCGGTTTGCCGGTGGCGGAATCGATGAACTGGATGACGCCTGCACCGCTTTCGCCCTTGCCCAGACCAAACGCCATGCGCTGGATCACCAGCCCGAGACCGGCTTCCTCCGGCGCGCCTTTGGACATGCGCAGCAGCCGCGCGGTCGTGCCTTCCCAGGCGCGGGACATGGATTTGAGCACTTCAAACAGTTGAATATCAAGGGCTTGCGGGAATTCCTCGTCCATCTCCTGCTCGTAGGCGTCATAGGCGTCTTCGACGCTCAGGTCGGGCTGGTCGAACATATCATCGTCCAGCCGGGCGACTTCGATGGCGTAGGAGCGGATGAATTTCAGATGCAATGCACGTGCAGCATCGGCACCTAAGCGCGATGCAAGAAACGCCTCATTAGCGCGATTCATGCCTATATTTAAAAGGGTTGAGGGGCCGCCCCAATCGGGTTCCACCGGGCTGGGGCGTACCGACAGCACGGGCCAGGAGCCGAACTCAGCCATGAGCGCGCCCAGATCGGGGCGCTGCCCGGCTGCGATTTCACGCACCAGCGGGATCGACAAAGCGACGGTGTCGGGGACAGGAAGATCAAGTCTTACAAGGCGTTGCAGGCATTTTGCACGATGGCCATGCAGCCTGCGGGAGATGCTGGCTGTTGGGGTGATACGTTCGAAATTGATCGAGTCCAACATGGGAGAACGGCCTTATACTGCGGTGCAGCATAGAGGGGTTACGGTGTCATTCAACTGTTACATTACGGAAAGTTAAGATCGTGTTGCCTATCGGCAGGGCAGCGCAAACCGGGTTTTGCTACAAAATGCAGCAAACCGAAAAACCAGTTTGTACATTTTGTAGTAAAATTGTCGGGCCTCTGGTGGGTTAAAAACCCACCCTACGGGTTACGGCGGGACGGCGTCATCCTTCCAACTTCGTCAGATCCGCAACCCCGCCGCAGATCACGCGGATTCGGTTCAAAAGGCAAAGCCGATTGCGGCGGACGATTTGGGCGTCGGCGTTGATTTTGACGGCCTCGAAAAAGGCATCGATGGGGGCGCGCAGGGTAGCCATGGCCTCCATCGCGGTGCCGAAATCTTCGGCCTCCATCGCGGGTTTGATCTTGGCCTCGGCGGCGTCGAGTGCTGCGAACAGCGCGCGTTCTTCGTCGGTCTCGGCCAGCTCCGGCTTCGGGTCGAGCTCGTAGGAGACGCCGTCTCTCTCTTCCTCTTTGCTGAGGATGTTGTTGGCGCGTTTGAAGCCCTGCACGAGGTTCTCGCCGTCTTCGGTTTTGAGCACTTCGGAGAGCGCTTCGGCGCGTTTGACCAAGAGGGTCAGGTCGTCATTTCCGGGCATCGCGATACAGGCGTCGATGACGTCATGGCGGATGCCTTTGTCTTTGAGGAAGACTTTGAGGCGGTCGTGGAAGAAAGAAAGGAGGTCAAAGTAGATCAGAAGCATCACATTAAAGAGCTCGTCAGAGTCGATGCTATCTAACGTTTCTTTCCTAAGTTCTTCGAACAGCTTGACCGCTTCTTCTTGTTTTCCAACCTTGGCCAGAGCCAGCGCGGCCGCTTTAGCTTCTGAAGCGTCAACTTTTCCAGAGATGCGGGCCATGTAGGCTGTAATGCGATTTCGTAGTATTGGGCTTAGGTCGACTCTGATTGAATTGAAAGCGATCAAACGAATAACTCCAAGCGCCGCCCGCCGCAGCGCAAACGGGTCCTTCGAACCAGTGGGTTTCTCATCAATCGCCCAAAAACCAGTGAGCGTGTCCAACTTATCCGCCAGCGCGACGGCCACGGAGACAGGCGCGGTGGGGACGTCATCGGACGGACCGAGCGGTGAATAGTGTTCCTCGGCGGCATTGGCGACTTCGGCGGGCAGGCCTGCGGCTTCCGCATAATACCGGCCCATAAAGCCTTGGAGTTCGGGGAACTCGTAGACCATTTCGGAGCTAAGATCGGCTTTGGCGACGCGGGCGGCTTGCTCTGCTAGGTCGGCGTCAGCGCCGACAACGGGGGCGATTTCGCGGGCCAAGGCGGCGATGCGGTCGATGCGTTCTTTTTGGCTGCCAAGTTTGTTGTGGAAGGTGACGTTCTCGAGCGCGTCGAGCCATGGTTTCATGCGCGGCTCGGTCTCTGCCTGAGCAATACGCAGGTCGTTTTCCCAGAAGAATTTCGCGTCGGACAGGCGCGCGAAGAGGACCTTCTGGTTGCCTGCAAGGATGGTCGCGCCATTGTCTGGCGTCTCCACATTGGCGACGG
>CAYLVP010000065.1:0-17130 GCA_964387155.1 uncultured Rhodobacterales bacterium
TCATGGTCATCATGCGCGTCGTGTTCCTCATGATCGTCGTGTTCTTCGTGATCGTCATGCCCGCCTTCTACTTCAAGTTCGGCACTTGCTTTGGTGACGGAACATTGTGCCGCCTGCGACGGCACAAACAGATCAAGCGGACGGGCCAGAGCCGCGACAGCGTCGTCAATTGCCATACGGTCTTCGGCGGTTTCGGCCTCATACTCGAACCCGACAATATCTGCCCCGGGCGCCCGGAACTCCATCACCACACGCGTTCCTTCAACCGCTATGTTGAGCGCCCCAACCCCATGTTCATGCGCATCAAGCTGGCGCGGTGCCTCCGCAAAGGCGGCCGTGGCAAGGCTGGCGAAAAGAAGGGGGAGCGTCGGGTTCATAGGATACGTCCTCTCATGTGGTGTGACCAGATCGACCAAATCTCCACCGGGGCCTGTTTGGCAGATACGCGTGCGATCCTGCGGGCTCCTTGAACGATATGTTATAAAATAACATCTCGCAATGTGCTGACGCGTCGCAGCGGCAAGATTTGTCCAAACCTGAAGATCAGGCAAGGCCGCTCTGGCCGATCCGTCGGAGGAAATTGTCAATCTCCTAATAGGTTTGCGCGATTTTTCAATAAATCGGTCCCTCCGCTCTTGATCGGCAGCGCAGATACCCCAAATATGTAAATGTGAATAACATTCACTTACACACGTCAACAGGAGCATATGATGAATACCACCATCGCACATTCGCAGCCCTCGTGGCTCTCAAGGGTCGAAGCCTGGCTGGACGCGCGCGGCAAGGGCGCCTGGATCGCAGCCATGGTCTTCGGCTTTATCTTCTTCTGGCCCGTGGGCCTTGCCCTTCTGGCCTATATGATCTGGAGCAAACGCATGTTCACATCTTGCAGCACACGCAGTACCGCCTCCCCCGCCCGCGCGGCCGGGTTCAAATCCTCCGGCAACACGGCTTTTGACAGCTACAAGGCCGACATGCTCAAGCGTCTTGAGGATGAACAGCACGCGTTCGAAAGCTTCCTGGAACGGCTGCGGGAGGCCAAGGACAAGTCTGAGTTTGACAGCTTCATGGAGGAGCGCGCCGAGGTTGCGAAATCCCCCAAGGAAGACAAAGAAAACGCCTGACGCGGCGTATATACGACACTGGCGCGCGAGCCCTCGCGCGTCTGACCCTTCACATTCGAGGCTTTAACCCCCATGTCTGCGACCATGAGCGACACAGATCTTCCCGACCCGGTGACCCAATCCGCCTTCTACGAGGGCGTGCCCCTCAAACGCCTTTTGGCCTGGATTGTAGATGTCTTCGTCGTGGGTCTGATGACCGCTGTCGTGGCGACCCTGCCCTTTTTCCTCGGGTGGTTCTTCTTGCCGCTGATCTTCATCGTGTTGAACTTCATTTACCGCGCGACGACGATCACTTCGGCCTCGGCCACATGGGGGATGCGCCTGTTCAATATCGAGCTGCGCGGACGCCATGGTGGCCCCCTTGAAGGCGCGGAGGCCGTGCTGCACACGGCAGCCTATATGGTCGCGGCGGGGTTCTTCCTGCCGCAGCTGGCCTCGATCGTGCTGATGTTGGCCACCGAACGCAAACAGGCCCTGCATGATCTTCTGTGCGGCACAGCTGCAATCAACAAACCATCACGCTACTAAAGCCATCAATCGGCCTGACGTTAACGCGTTGTTAAGGCAGATGAAAAAGAATTTGTCGTGCCGTGCCTGCGTTGTTAGGCTCTGCCCAAATCTAGGACATCTTAGCCAAATATGCGCCATACGCTGCCCATTGCTCCGCAGTTCTACGTAACTGCCCCGCAATCCTGCCCCTATCTCGAGGGCCGGCGGGAAAGAAAGCTGTTTACAGCGCTACAGGGCGAACATGCGACGACGCTCAATAACACCCTGTCCAAGCAGGGGTTTCGGCGGTCGCAGAACGTGCTTTACCGCCCCTCTTGTGCGGAATGTTCGGCCTGCTTGTCGGCCCGGATCAGGGTTGCGGATTTTGAGCCCTCCAAATCGCAAAAGCGGGTGATGAAGCGCAACAAAATCCTCCAACGCGAGGCGCGCAGCCCTTGGGCAACGGAGGAGCAATATGAGCTGTTCCGCCGCTATCTCGAATCGCGTCACGCCGATGGCGGCATGGCCGATATGGATATTTTCGAATTCGCGGCGATGATCGAGGAAACTCCGGTCAAAAGCCGGGTCATCGAATACTGGGACCGCAGCGGCCCGAACGAAGACCTGATCGCGACCTGTCTGACGGATGTGCTCGATGACGGGTTGTCGATGGTCTATTCCTTCTACCGGCCTGATATGAGCCGCAACTCGCTTGGCACCTATATCATCCTCGACCACATCCGCATCGCGCAGGAGACCAAGCTGCCTTACGTTTATCTGGGCTACTGGGTCCCCGGCTCGCCCAAGATGGGATATAAGTCCGGCTTTTCGGCACTAGAGGTGTTTCGGAGCGGCGACTGGCATGACATCCAGGACGGCCATGATTACGCGGCTGAAACGCACCCGTTGGCCGTCGACCCGATTGCAGAGCAGGTCGCCCGGATCACCCTGCCCGACACCCGCGCCCCGAAAGAGTGAGCCTGCAGCTTCACGCTGTCACCATCTTCGTGCCGGATTACGACGAGGGGATCGCTTTCTATGTGGGCAAGGTTGGCCTCAAGCTCGCACAGGATATTCAGCTGTCTGACAGCAAGCGCTGGGTGCTTCTTGAAGCAGGTGCCGATGTGCATATCCTCTTGGCCCGCGCTGACGGGCCGCCTCAGCAGGCCGCGATTGGCAACCAGATGGGCGGCCGCGTGGGCTTCTTCCTGCATACAAGTGATTTCGATGCCGATTTCAACCGGATGCGCGGGGCTGGTATCCATTTTGAGGAAACTCCCCGGGACGAGCCTTATGGCAAGGTCGTTGTCTGGCGCGACCCTTGGGGCAATCGATGGGATCTGCTGCAGCTCAAATGAAAACGGCGCCCCGAGGGGCGCCGTTTTTTCATGTCCGTGTTGCTGCTTTTAACTCAGCAGGTTCGGGATGATCGTCACGACCTGCGGGAACAGCGCCAGAAGTGCGAGCCCCAGCACCTGGATCAGCACGAAGGGGATGATGCCGCGATAGATATGACCGGTGGTGACCTCTTTCGGGGCCACCCCGCGCAGGTAGAACAGCGCAAAGCCAAATGGCGGCGTCAGGAACGAGGTCTGCAGGTTCACCGCGATCATGATCGTCACCCATTTCGGGTCCATCGTGCCGCCATAGATCACTGGCCCCACAATGGGGATCACGATGTAGATGATCTCGAGGAAGTCGAGCACGAAGCCCAGAATGAACAGCACCAGCATCACGATGATGAAGACCTGGAACTCGCTGTCGAAGCTCTTGAGGAACTGCTGGATATAATGCTCCCCCCCGAAGGAGATCACGACCAGGTTCAAAAGCTGCGAGCCGATCAGGATGGTAAACACCATCGAGGTCACTTTCGCCGTCTCGCGCACCACGGGGCTCAGCACCCCGTTGGAGAAGAGCACCCAACAGGCAAAGAGGATGCCAAACATCGCGAAGATATAAGCAGATTTCGCGACGATGAAGGCCACCATATTCTCGAACGAGACCTCGCCGATATTGACGCGCAGATCGAAATTCACGCCGATCAGGATCATGATCACGATGGCAAATGTCGCCATCAGAATGATCCGGCCCGACTGATGGGTGTCCTGCAGCTTGCGGAACGCGGCCAACAGGATCGCGCCCCCCGCGCCAAGCGCTGCGGCAGGCGTGGGATTGGTGATGCCGCCCAGGATCGAGCCCAGAACCGCAACGATCAGCACCAAGGGCGGGAAGACGACCCTCAAAAGCTCGTTCTTGCCCAGCGCCACAGCCGCATGCTTTGCCGCGTAGAGGATCATGATAATCGGCACGATCAGCAACAGCACCGTGTTGCCCGGAGAGGTGACCGGCGTGATCAGCACGATATCAATGACCAGCGCCAGCAGGATCCCTATCGCGCCGATGATCAGCGGCTGCGGGTTGCTTGCAAGCGCCACGCCGCGTGCTGTGGTGAAGATCAGCGATGCCAAGAGCAGACCAACCGCGATGCCGGTCCCGATGGGGGCTGCATTCTCGATCTTTGCGAGGAAGGCGGCTTCCAGCTCTTCCTCGGTCAGCTTGACCGATTGCGCCACGCCGCCCGCCTCGTCAATCGTGGCCTGCTCGGCAAGGGCTGTCTCCCACGCCTCGATCCCGTGCAGGTCGATCATCGCCTCCTGACAGCTCTCCGAGACATTGGTGCGCAGCGATGCCGTCTGACCCGCATCAGAGAAGCTATCGACAATCACCGACTGGCTGCCCACGATATTGACATTCATCAACAGGATCAGCCCGACGATCAGCCCGATGGGCGCAAAAAGGAAATAGGTCAGCGCGCCGGAGCGGGTGATCACTTCACTATTGGAGGACCCAAGCTCAACCGCCGGTGCTTTGGAGGGGTTCACCAGCGCGTAGCCGAACGCGTAGAGCCCGTAGAGCACGGCCAACAGAATGCCAGGCAGCAACGCCGCCTGGAACAAGGTGCCCACCGATACGACCGCAGGCTCGCCCAGATAGGTCAACGCGTCCGAGCAGCCGACCTCCTGCGCGCGCGCCTCTTGCGCGGCGGAATAAAGATCGCCCGCCAGCGTGCCCAAGAGCACAATCACGATCGAGGGCGGGATGATCTGCCCCAGCGTGCCCGAGGCCGCGATGACACCCGTGGCCAGTTCTGGCGAATAGTTGTTGCGCAGCATGGTGGGCAGCGACAGCAGCCCCATGGTCACAACCGTGGCCCCCACAATCCCGGTCGAGGCCGCAAGGAACGCGCCCACAACGACCACCGACACGGCCAGACCGCCCGGCAGCGGGCCAAAGACCCGCGCCATGGTGGTCAGAAGGTCATTGGCGATTTTGGAGCGTTCCAGCGTGATCCCCATCAGCACGAACAACAGCACGGCCAGCAGGGTTTCGATGGAGGCGCCGGCCAGAACCCGCTCGTTCATCCGGTTCACGATGAACGAGACGTTGCGGTCCAGCGCGGTCTCCCAGCCTTGCAGGAAGACGGGTTGGTCCACGCGCGGCAAGTCCGGGTATCGGAACACGGATATCGTCTCGGCCTTTATGCCTTCCGCAATGAGGGCCGCGTATTCCGCCGCATTGGTGTCAATGGCCTGGTGGATCAGCAGCCCGCCACTGTCCAGCGCGGCGATGATCCCGAAAGAGATCACGGCAGAGCCGCCAATTGCGAAAGCCACCGGGAAGCCCGACAAGATCCCCGCAAACAGGCACAGGAAAACGATGAGCAGGCCGATTTCTACGCCATCAAGTCCGAATAACATCTGCGCGCCCCTTTAGTGGATTTCTGCCGCGCGTTCGGCGTCAATGTCGCCCAGCACGTCTTTGTCGAGATAATCGCCTTCAGAGGCGGGGCCTTCCTTCCACTCCAGGAAGGAGCGGTAGAAAAAGGCGATGGATTGCAGGAACACCATGCCCGCGAAGAACACCAGCAGCAGCTTAAAGAGCCAGTAGGCGTCAAACCCGTTGGGGGAGAAGCTGATCGTCTCGACATTCCAGCGCACCGCGCGCGCCTTGGTTAAAAGCCGGTCCAGCTCGTCAGAGGCAGAGGGTTTAGGCGTGACCAGGTGACGCCATAGGAAGTACCAGCCATACATCCAGGTCAGGATGGCGGCTGGCATCATGAAGATGAGCGAGCCCACCATGTCGATGACCTTCTTCGTGCGGTACGACACCGCCGAATAAACCAGATCCACCCGCACATGGCCGCCTTGCACAAAGGTGTAGGCGCAGCACATGCACACGACGAGCGCGTTGTAGAATTTCAGCTCTTCCGACCACCAGCTCAGGTCGCGCGAAAAATTCATCCCGAACCCCATCGAGATTTCGGCCCGCGCGAAGATGCGCTGAATGAAAATGATGACAATCTGCTGGAGCACCATCAAAAGACCGGCCCAGGCGAAGAAACGCCCGATGGTGTTTGCGAACCCTTCCAACAGCTGCACGCAGCCCCACATGAAGCGGTTATAGAACAGCCCGATCAAGGTTATGATCAGCAGGAAGGTGATCAGGACAAAGAAAAGCTCAACCGACCCGCCGTAATAGATGAAGCGCATCAGCGCTTCCTTCTGCTCGACCTCGGGCATTTGTCCGTTGATGAAGGGCACCCAGGACAGCCACATGTCGGTGTTTGTCACGGCCAGAAAGAAATTCTTGAACGCCGCTAGGATGTTGGAAAAAAACCAGACTATTGCGTCTAGCATGGGCCGTCCCCCCCAATGTCAGGCCCGCAGCGAAGCACGTGGTGCGCGGTGCCCTGTCCCCGTTAGTGGCAGCGCCTGATCTGGCGCGGCGCGGCTTTGGGGCCAGGCTGATGCCGGGCCCCAAAACGTATCTTTGCGGAATGGCTTAGCCCATGATCCGGTCGCGCTGGGTCCGGTACGCGCCTTCCGAACGCGTGATCCAACCCGACGACGCGGCCTGAGAGGCCTCGTAGCTTGCGCGCAGACGGTCATAGATGTCGTCGCCCGCATACTGGTCTTTCACCTCGCTTGCGGCCGCGCCCATCGCGTCCCAGACAGAGTCAGGGAATTCCAGAACCTTCACGCCACCAGACTGCAGACGCTGCAGCGCGGTACCGTTGTTGTTGAGGAACTGAGCGAGGCTCCACTGGTGGGTGTTGCCCGAAGCCACTTCGATGATCTTCTGCTGCGCAGGGGTCAGCTCGTCGAACACGTCGCGGTTGGTGGCGAGCGTCAGGGCTGCGCCCGGCTCGTGCATACCGGCGGTGTAGTAGAACTTCGTGATCTCCTGGAAGCCGGCCTTCTCGTCAGCCCATGGGCCGATCCATTCGGTGCCGTCAATCGCGCCGGAGGCCAGAGCCTGGTACACTTCCGCACCTGGCAGGTTCTGCACCGATGCGCCCAGCTTGCCGAGCACTTCGCCGCCCATGCCGGGCATACGGAATTTCAGGCCGTTAAAGTCTTCTGGGCCAGTGATTTCCTTACGGAACCAGCCGCCAGCCTGCGCGCCGGTGTTCCCGGCCAGGAAGGATTTCAGACCAAAGATCTGGCCCAGCTCGTCGTGGAAGCTCTTGCCTTCGCCATGCTCGTACCAGTTGACCAGCTCTTGCGCCGTCATGCCGAATGGCACGGAGGTCATGAAGAAGTAGCCTGGGTGCTGGCCGCCGAAATAGTAGTCAGCGGCATGGTACATGTCGGCCTGACCAGCGGTCACAGCGTCGAACACTTCGAACGCACCAACCAGCTCGCCCGCAGCTTTCACATCGACGGTCAGCGTGCCGTCCGACATGGCATTGATATCGTCAGCAACTTTTTGTGCCGAATCAAACACACCGGCGAGGCCGCGGCCCCAAGTGGTGACCATTGTCAGCGTCCGGTGGCCGGCCGCATAGGCCGGTGCGGCCAGGGTCGAGGCTGCAGCAGCGGTGCCGCCAACAGCAGAGGTTTTCAGAAAAGAACGACGATCCATAGGTGTCTCCTCCCAAGGTTTACATCTGTTCGGGGCAAGACACGCCCCGCAGATGGATCGTTACGGTGTCGCGACCATAGCGAGGCCGCCCCAGGGATGCCATACCCAGTGCCGGGTAGTGATCCGCCTAACTTTCGTGCTGTTTGCGGCGGGTTGAGGCAATTTTCTACCCAGTCGGAGTGATTGACGGGCACCGGTCCCCTGCCCCATGCTCGATTCGGCTTCAACGGCGGATGACACCCAGAATGCGCATGCGCGATCGCATTTCGTTAACCTACGGGCAGAAGGTCTTCCTTCTGGCGACCCTGCCGCTTGTGCTGGCAGTCGCCGCCATTTCGCTCGTCGTGGCCAACCAGTCCCGGCAATTGGCCGAAACCGAAATCCGCGAGCTTGAAAGTCAGCTGATCGAGGCCAAGAAGGCGGAGCTGAAAAACTATCTCAGCCTGGCCCGGACGGCCATCGGGTCGGTCTATGGCAATGCCCTGCCCGATGATGCGGAGGCAAAGCTGAAGGTCACGCAGACCCTGTCGGCGATGATCTACGGGCAGGACGGGTTCTTTTTCGTTTATGATTATGACGGCCAAAACCTTGTGGCCCCGCGCCAGACTTTTCTGATCGGGCAAAACTGGGCCGGGCTGGAGGACCGCAATGGCGTCCCGGTCGTGGATACGATCATCGAGACCGCACGCTCGGGCGGCGGTTACCACACATTTGACTGGGAAAAACCCTCGACCGGCGAGACCGCGCAGATGGTGACCTATCAGATCGGGCTGCAGGATTGGAAATGGGCGCTGGGCACGGGCATCTTCATTGACGATGTCGTGGCAACGGTTGCCGCCGCCCGTGCCAATACAGAGATGCGCATCCGCCAGACCTTTTTGCAGATCGCGCTGATCACCATCGCCGCCTTGCTGGCGGTCTTTGTGACGGGGCTCCTGCTCAACATCCGGGAGCGTCGCCTGGCTGATGGCAAGCTCAAGGCGCTGACCGAACGGATCTTTGACACGCAGGAGGAAGAGCGTGGCAGGGTCGCCCGCGAACTGCATGATTCTATTAGTCAAATCCTGATTGGTATCCGCTACACACTTGAGCTTGCCCGCAGGCGGGTCAGCAGCGGTGACGCGCGCGCAGCCGGTGATCTGGGCAAGGGCATCAATGGGCTGACGGAAGCTATCCACGAAGTCCGCCGCATCTCTGCTGATTTGCGGCCCGGCGTGCTGGATGATCTGGGCCTTGGCCCGGCGCTGAAATCGCTGATGGATGATTTTGCGGCGCGGACGGGGATCAAGACGCAATTTGAGACGGTCGTCTTCCGCAACAGGCTCGACAAGGATGCCAAAATCGCGCTCTACCGCATCGCGCAGGAAGCCTTGACCAATGTGGAACGCCATGCCGACGCCGGTGAGGTGTCGCTTGAGGTGTTCGGGCATCGCAGGGGGGCGACGATGCGCATTCAGGACAATGGCAGCGGCATCGACCAGGGCAAACGGCCAGGCGGGCTGGGCCTGCGCAATATGCAGGAGCGGATCGATCAGCTCAATGGCAGCCTGCGGGTGCTCAGCACGGATCAGGGCACCACAATTGAGGCCTCGGTGCCGCTCAGCCATATGTTGCCGCCGCAAACGAAAGACAGCAGGAAGACCGCATGACCAAGATTCGCGTTCTCATCGTCGATGATCACCCGATGGTGGCGGACGGCATCCGCGCCATTCTGGAAAGCTATGACGATATCGAGGTGGTCGGCACGCTTGCCAATGGCCAGGAGGTTGTCGAACAGGTCGACGCGCGCGCGCCGGATGTGATCTTGATGGATCTCAACATGCCGCAGCTGGGCGGGCTGTCGGCCACGGAAATCCTGCTGGAACGTGACGCCTCTTGCCGGGTGCTGATCCTGTCCATGCATGACGCGCCGGAATATGTCTCGACAGCGATGCGGCACGGGGCCCGGGGCTATCTGCTAAAAGACGTGCCGACCGAGGAGATCTACACCGCGATCCTGACCGTGATGAAGGGGCAGACCTATCTGTGCTCGGGCGCGAGCGGTGCGCTCAGCCCCGACAATACGGCGGGGAGCGAGGACGTGCTGACGGCCCGCGAGCAGACGATTTTGCTGCAACTGGCCCGTGGCCTCTCAAACAAGGCCGTTGCGGGCGAGCTGGATATCTCGGTTCATACCGTCGAAACCCACCGCAAGAACATCAAGCGCAAGCTCGGGATCAACTCAACCGCGGGTCTCACCCGCTACGCGTTGGAGCATGGCGTGCTGCAAGGCACTGGCGCGGATTTTTAGAATATATGGTTTCGGGCCGGCTGCGCCGCCCCGATCCGCCGGGGGTTTCACCCCCGGACCCCCAGGATATTTTTGGAACAATGATGAGGGTCAGGTGCCGCTGAGCTTCCATTTTGATTTGTCGATGAGCAGGAATGCCTCCACCGCGGCCGTGGCGATCACATGGGTTTGGTCATTATCGGGATCATGGACGTTGAGGCCCCCGAGAGTGCCTGTCACCTCGGCCCTGCCGCGTGGCAGTTCTGCTTCGAGTGCCGCAATGTCGAGCTTGTCGGGCTCCTGCACGCCGATGGTGACCTGCACGCGCATTTCTTCATGGGGCAGCCCAAGGGATTTGAACATCACAATGGAGGAATGGTGCAGCGCGTCCTGAATGGCCCGCTTCGCAGCCTTGGTGTAATCCATGCCGTAAAGGTCGTTGCCCATGCCCATTTCGAGGATCAGCCTGTCTTCGCGCATCATGCCTCCTCCATATCGAAGCTGACGCAAATCGCGACATTGGCAATCACGGTGACGCCCGACCCGTCCGGCTTGGGCACATCGAGGCCCCCCTTAACCACGTGGATCTTGGGCTGGCCGTAGGGAAACACATTAAGCAGTTTGGATGTGTCGACCTGTGCGGGCTCCTGCACGCCAACCTCCACATCGATCAGCATCGCCTCTTTGGGGAAACCAAAGGCGGGCGCGACGCTGACCGAGTTGTGCCAAAGCGCGTCCTTGATGGCCCGCAAGGCGGCTTCGGTATAGTCGGTGCGGCGCAGGGATGAGCCCATGCCAAATTCATTCAGGATGCGCGTTTTTGCCATTGTGATCCCCTTTCGCTTCGCCAGGGTAAGGATGGGCCATACCAAACATCAGAAGGCAAGCGCCTTCATCGATGACATGAAATTCCCGCTGATTGTAGACTTGGTTGAACGGCGCGCGCACCCGGTGGGCGGGCAGATCTGCCAATTGCGGGCTTATCTCGTCCCAAAGTGCATCCACGTCACTCACGTCGAGATATACCATTTGCTCTTGGCGGCGGTCGGTCAGGGCGGCCTCGGTTTCCAGCAGGCGGACCGCCGCCCTGTCCCGCCGCATGAAGGCGTAGTTTGGCTCTGTGCCTTCAAAACCCAGCTCAAATCCCAGCCGGTCGCGGAAAAAGGCGATTTCGCGCTGGATGTCGTTGCACAGCAGAAACGGGGTAATTTGGATGATTTCGGGCATTTATCCTGCAGCCTTTTTCAAGTTCTTCCGCGCTCAGGCGGTTTTTCGAAATAAAAATACGTGAAAAACTGTCGCAGCGACAGATTATTCAGCGTTTTGACTGTTGACGCCCGGGGGTGCGCTGATAATGTCGCGCCACGCACAAAGGAGCCCGATATGGGATCGGTACTAGTCATTGTAGGAAAAGCGCGCATGGGTCGGTAGTCCGACAACCAGACCGGTAACCATGCGCCCCCGCCAAAGACGGGGGCTTTTTTGTGAGCAACGCAGACGACGTAAACGGAGTGAAGCAGATGACACGTCAGATGACCGGAGCGGAAATGGTAGTCCAGGCCTTGATCGACCAGGGCGTGGACACAATCTTTGGCTATCCCGGCGGTGCAGCGCTACCGATTTACGACGAGCTGTTTCAGCAGGACACGATCAAGCACATCCTGGTGCGCCACGAACAGGGGGCGGCCCATATGGCCGAAGGCTATGCCCGCTCGACGGGCAAGCCGGGCGTCGTTCTTGTGACCTCGGGGCCTGGGGCTACCAACACCGTGACCGGCTTGACCGATGCGCTGATGGATTCAGTGCCGATCGTTGTGCTGTCCGCGCAGGTGCCCACATTCATGATCGGCACGGATGCGTTTCAGGAAGCCGACACGGTGGGCATCACCCGGCCCTGCACGAAGCATAACTATCTGGTCAAGGACACAGAGGTGCTGGCCGGGGTCGTGCATGAAGCCTTCCATGTCGCCACCTCGGGCCGCCCCGGCCCGGTGCTGATCGACATCCCCAAGGATGTGCAATTCGCCAAGGGCAGCTATACGGAAAAATCAAAAGCCCCGACCGGCCATTACGCGCCCAAGCTGAAAGGCGATATCGAGCAGATCACCGCGCTTGCCGAAATGATGGAGACCGCGAAAAGGCCCATCATCTATTCGGGCGGCGGGGTCATCAATTCGGGCGACAGCGCGACGGCGCTGCTGCGTGAGCTGGCGAAGGAGACGAACTTCCCTGTCACCTCCACCCTGATGGGGCTGGGTGCCTACCCCGCGTCGGGCGATCAGTGGATGGGGATGTTGGGCATGCACGGGCTGTATGAGGCCAATATGGCCATGCATGGCTGCGATCTGATGATCAATATCGGCGCGCGGTTTGATGACAGGATCACGGGGCGCATTGACGCGTTCAGCCCGAAATCCAAAAAGGCGCATATCGATATCGACCCCTCCTCGATCAACAAGGTGATCCATGTCGACGTGCCGATCATCGGGGACATTGCCCATGTGCTCGAAGACCTGCTGCGCGTGTGGAAATCGCGGGGGCGCAAGACCCATGCCGAAGGGCTGACCAAATGGTGGGCTCAGATCGAGGAGTGGCGCAAGACCCGTTGTCTGGCCTTCAAGAACTCCGAAACGGTGATCAAGCCGCAATATGCGTTGCAGCGCCTTGAGGCGCTGACGAAGGACCGCAAGGACCGCTACATCACAACCGAAGTGGGTCAGCACCAGATGTGGGCGGCCCAGTATCTGGATTTTGAGGATCCAAACCGGTGGATGACCTCCGGGGGGCTCGGGACGATGGGCTACGGGCTGCCCGCCTCAATCGGGGTGCAGGTGGCCCACCCGGACGCGCTAGTGATCAACGTGGCTGGTGAGGCGTCCTGGCTGATGAACATGCAAGAGATGGGTACAGCGCGCCAATACAACCTGCCGATCAAGCAATTCATTCTCAACAATGAACGGCTGGGCATGGTGCGCCAATGGCAGGACCTGCTGCATGGCAACCGCTATTCGCATAGCTGGTCCGAAGCGCTGCCCGATTTCATGTTGCTGGCGCAGGCCTTTGGGGCGAAGGGCATCACCGTCTCGGACCCATCTGACCTTGACGATGCAATCATGGAGATGCTGAACCATGACGGGCCGGTGATCTTTGATTGCCTGGTTGAGAAGCATGAAAACTGCTTCCCGATGATCCCATCAGGTGCCCCGCATAACGAGATGATCCTGGGCGAGGCCGGTGTCGAGGATGCCATCGGAGATACGGGCGCGGTCCTCGTCTAGGGCGCGCCGCATTCCGAAATGCTCAAAACGTCACACAGGCAGCGCTGCAGCTGATCTTTCTGGATGGGTTTCGTCAGGAACCCGTCCATCCCTGCGTCAACGCTGCTTTGCCTGTCGGTTTCAAACGCGTTGCCGGTCAGCGCGATGATGTGACATGGGGGGCGTCCCCGCTCCCGCTCCATCCGTCTGATGCGCCGGGTTGCGTCGAGCCCTGACATCACCGGCATCGAAATATCCATCAACACAAGATCGAACACATCCTGCGCCATGGCATCGCAGGCCTCTTGGCCGTTGCCAACAATTTTGGGTTTGGCACCAAGGCGTTGCAGCATCTTTTTGACAACAAATTGGTTGGTCAGATTGTCTTCTGCCAGAAGGATGCGGCGGTCTGAAAGATCCAGCGCCGGCGCGGCAATCGCCTCTGGGATAGCCATCACATTTTCTGTCGTTATGAGCGGCAGATCGAGGGAGAAGGTCGCCCCCTGCCCGAGCTGGGACTTGACCCAGATCCGCCCCCCCATCGCATCGACCAGCTCACGCGTGATGGCCAGACCCAGACCTGATCCCTCAAAGGGCCGCTGAAAGCCACCTTGCACCTGCTCGAAGGAATTGAAGACCGTATCAAGATGCTGGGGCGGGATGCCCACTCCGGTATCTGTCACATCGACGCGAACCCTGTTCACCCCCTCCGGCCAGACGGTCAGGGTGACGCCGCCCTGCTGGGTGAACTTGATCGCATTGCCCAACAGGTTGATCAGGATTTGATGCAAGCGGAGCTTGTCGCCCAACACGCAATGGGGCGCATCCTCGCGAATATCGACGCGGAAGCTGATGTTCTTGGCCTGCGCCATCGGCGTCATCATGTTGGAAACGTCCTGAAAAAGCTCTGCAAGATTGAGCGTCTCTTGCGTCAGGCGCAGATGGCCCGCCTCGATTTTCGAGAAATCAAGAATGTCACCGATCAGCTCTGTCAGCGCCATGGCAGAGCGGCGGATGGTTTCGACAAATTGCGATTGTTCTCCATTTAACGGGGTCTCTGACAAAAGCTCAGAGACGCCGATAATGCCGTTCATCGGCGTGCGGATCTCATGGCTCATGGAGGCAAGAAAATTCGACTTGGCCTCGGTCGCCTGTTCGGCATCCTGGCGTGCCTTTTCCAAAAGGCGGGTGCGGGCCTGAAGCTGGGTGATATCGCTCATCACCACGACCATACCGCCATTGGGGCGTGGCAGGCCTTTCACCTCCAGCAACTTGCCGGTCTTGGTGACATGCATCAGAATTTTGTGCCCATGCCACAGCAGCGTGGCAAGTTTGTCGCTTGGAACTTCTGACGTGACACGGGCATCCAGCAGGTCGCGCAATTCGCCGGTCCGCATGCCCTGATAGACCTCCTTTTCATGCAGGCCGATCAAGTCACGCAGGGCGGGATTCACGAATTCAACCACATTGTCTGGACCCTGCAACTGCTCGCCGCTGGTGACAAGCAGCCCCTCGCCCAGCGCGTCCAATACTTCGGCCAAAAGCCTGTTGGAGCTCGCAAGCTCCTTGTTGCGTTCAGACAACGCCAGTTCCAGCGCGTCGGCCCGGTCTTTCAGCGTGCCCACAAGGCTGCCATTGCCCCCGGCCACGTCGAGCGCTTTGCTAAGATGAAAAGAAATCCCCGAATAGCCGGTAAATTCGCCCTGGCTGTCAAATTGGGGCATGGCGCTGTCCAGCAGCACCACCCGCTCGCCTGATACAAGGATCCGCTCATAGCAGAAATTCTCGATCACCTCACGCCTGCGCAGCGCGTCGTGGTAATCTTTCAGCCCTGCCTCCGCCTCACCGCGCCCATAGACAGGATTGAGAATGCACACTCCGACCAGCTCCTGCGGGGTGATGCCCGTGAGCGGTTCCAGATTGTCACTGCAATAGGTGACCAGATAATCCGGATCCGTTTCCCAGAACCAAAGCGGCACAAGATGGCTGATCTCGCGGAACGAGGCAGCTGTGGCGTCTTCGATCAGCTTGGAGAGCGGCAAAGGCGCTGGGATACTGGACATAGGCCCGCTGTGACGAGGATGACTGGCTCGTTGTAGCGACGAAGAAATTAACAGAGACTTAGCGAAAATGTCGGGCTGGCTCTGGCTCCCCCCGCATAGAGCGCGTAACCTGACGCCCAACCGCAGAAATTGGATCTGAGAAACACCCTATGTCGCCGCTCAAAATCAAAAAAGGCACGTCCCGCAAATCCGCCTATGATCTGAAGGATCCGCATGCCGATGTGATCGAACGCCACACGCTGGCCTGCATCGTCAGCAACGAGGCCGGCGTGTTGGCACGGGTCATCGGCCTGTTCTCTGGCCGGGGCTACAACATCGAAAGCCTCACCGTCGCTGAGGTCGATCATGAAGGACACCGGTCGCGCATCACCGTGGTCACCACCGGCACGCCTGAGGTGATCCAGCAGATCAAGGCGCAGCTTGCCCGCATGGTGCCTGTCCATGACGTCCACGACCTGACCGAAGAAGGCGCCTCGGTCGAGCGGGAGCTGGCTCTGTTCAAAGTCGCAGGCTCTGGCGAGAAGCGTATCGAGATGCTGCGGCTGGCAGAGATTTTTCGCGCCAATGTGGTCGACAGCACGCTGGAAAGCTTCGTGTTCGAGATGACCGGCACCTCGGAAAAGATCGATGCTTTCGCAGACCTTATGCGCCCTCTGGGCCTGATCGAGGTCGCGCGGACCGGCGTTGCGGCCCTGTCGCGCGGCGCAAAATAAGAGCCTTCGTGACATAGGCCAGGGCCTCTGTGAGGGGAGGCCCCGGCCACACCGGGCAGCGCGCAGTCGGGAGGAGACCTGCTGCCGGTGTCTGAGGCGCCCGAAGCCTTACCCGAGGCAGGTCATCGAAGCCTCCGGGCGCGCCAAGAGGTCCTGTCTTGGGAGACATCGGACCTCTGAACGGTCTGGGTTAAGCCTCCGGGATCAGGCCACCATCGACCGCTGCAGCCATTTCAGCCGCGTCAATGACGCCGTCGCCATTGGCGTCCATCGCTGCGAACCCGTCCTCGGTCAGAGTGGGGTAGACGACCAGCATCTCGGTAAAGGAGGCGACCCCGTCGCCATCCGTATCCACCTTGCTCAACGCGGCAAAAGCTGCGCCGGACAGACCAAGAACCGCCACTGTGGTGATAAATACGCTCTTCATGTCAACTCTCCTTGAGTGTTGTCTGAGTGTGTTACGGCCCCCGTTTCCGGCGACCGCCCATGCAAGATGAAGGGCGTGGCCGGCCGTGTCAGCGCCTTGGCCGCGTGCCCCGCCAAACCTGCAGAGCCACGCCGTTTTACCTCTCGTGCGCCAGCATGGGCTTGCCCAAAAAGCGCAAAGCCCCCCGCCCGATCCGGTCTCGGCGGAGGCTGGCGCATCGCGGTTTGCCCCGTCGGCAGGTTTCCGACAAAGCCCCACGAGTCGCACAGGGAGTGGTTTTGTCGCGGTGTGACCACCGGTTTTGGCCCGAATCGTGGCATCGTCAGAGGGCCCCGCGCGGGCATCACGACCCAGAGGAGCCGCGTCATGCCCACCGATCTCGCCGCTGTCAAACGCCCGATCACGCAGGCCAACGGGCTGCCCAACGCCCATTACATTGATGAGGCCGTGTTTGCCGAAGAACGCGATGCGGTGCTCTTTGCCAGTTGGGCGGGGCTGGCCGTGGCCGCTGATGTGCCTGCGCCGGGCGATGCCAAACCGCTGGAGTTTCTGGGCCTGCCGCTTCTGCTGCTGCGCGACAAGGAGGGGCAGGTCAGGGTGTTTCAAAACACCTGCCGGCATCGCGGCATGATCCTCGTAGACGCGCCGCGCAAGATCGAGGGCGCAATCCGCTGCCCCTATCACTCCTGGTGCTACGCCACCAACGGCAAGCTCGTGGCCACGCCGCATGTCGGCGGGCCGGGGCAGAACGCGCATGACGCAATCGACCGCGACACGCTGGGTCTGATTGAGATCCGCTCCCATATCTGGCGCGACGTGGTGTTCATCAATGTCTCAGGCAATGCCGCCCCGTTTGAGGAGGT
>CAYLVP010000066.1:0-17078 GCA_964387155.1 uncultured Rhodobacterales bacterium
CCCCCCCCCCCCCCCCCCCCCCCCCCCCCCCCCCCCCCCCCCCCCCCGGGGCGGGCGCAGCGAAGCTGCGGCGAAACCTCTTATCCGCGTATTTGGGCCACCAGCTCTTTCATCTGCTCCAGCTCAATCGCGCCCGGTACCAGTTGGTCTTCAAACACGAAAGCGGGGGTCCCGTTCAGCCCCAATGCTTGGGTCAATTGCTGGCTCGCGGCGAAATGCGCGTCGATCTCGGGCGCCTCCATATCAGCGCGCAGCTGGTCAATATCCATCCCCAGATCATCCGCAATGCTCAACACCGTGGCTTGGCTCGCGCGGCCCTGCTGGCCCATCAGCGCGTTATGGAATGCCTCGTATTGCCCCTGATTGCGTGAGGCGAGCGAGGCGCGGGCTGCAAACACGCTTTCTTCGCCGAGGATCGGCCATTCGCGCATGACGACGCGGATATTGTCGTCACTTGCGATCAGCGCCTTCACAGCCGGGAAAACCCGGCGGCAATAGCCGCAATTATAGTCGAAGAACTCGACAATGGTGATGTCGCCATCAGGATTGCCGAGCACGACCGCATTGGGGTCATTCTGAAGCGCACCCTTTTGCTCTTGCAAAGCCAGGCTGGCGGCTGCGGCCTTCTCTTCGGCGTCGCGGGCCTGAAGGATTTCAATCGCTTCCATGATGACTTGCGGGTTGTCGCGAATGGTCTCCAGGATCAAGGCGCGCAGGGCCGTCTCATCCATCTCTTGCGCCTGCACCGGAAGTGCGAAGGCAAAGGCGGTCAGCGCTGCGGCTAGGGGTCGGAACATGGGCGGCAATCCTTGGATATCATGGGCTTCAAAACACGCGCGCAATCGTGAGCTTTGCCCCTCCGATTGTCAAACAGCTGCCCATCACAGGAGGGTGAGATCACCCGGCTTTCCTTGCGCTCACGCAGATCTTGATTGACCTTGGCGCAGCAAGCCCCCACTTGCCACGTAACCCGAGCCGAAAGCCCTGCTATGACGCGTCTGCGCCAGTTCATGATCAGCCTTGTTGCGGCACTGCTTCTGGCAGCGTCAGGCGCCACTGCGGGCAGCTCGGTGGCCTATAGCAGCGAGCGGATCACGGCCCGGCTGATCACGGCAGAAAATGGGGTGGGGCCAGAGGCCTCTGCGATCTCGGCGGCCTTGGAGATCACGCTTGCCGAGGGCTGGAAGACCTATTGGCGCGCCCCCGGGGCCGTCGGCTACCCGGCAGAGCTTGACTGGTCCGGCTCCTCCAACCTCGCGGGCACCGAATTTCAATGGCCTGCACCAACCCGGTTTGAGGCCTTCGACATTGAAAATTACGGCTATGAGACCGCCGTCACCTTCCCGATCCGCGCGCTGCTGGAAGAGCCCGGAAAATCGGTCATCCTGCAGGCAGATGTGAACCTGCTCGTCTGCGCCGATCTGTGCGTGCCGGAGCTGTTCACACTGTCCCTTGTCCTTCCGCCCGGCACAGGCATTGACCGCGATGCCGGTGCAAAAATCGCCGCCGCCGTCCAAGCCCTGCCAGTGCAAGACGCAGGCTTCACCGTAACCGCAGCAACGCTTGACCGCGACGCCGCGCGGTTGGAGATCGCACTACAAAGTGACGCGCCGATGACCGCACTCAGCGTCATTCCGGATCTGGGTCTGGATGCAGCATTCGGGCCCCCAGAGATCGTGCTCGGGACGGGTGCGACCTCGGCGCGCGTGGGCTTCGATGTGCTGAGCCTGCCCGAGACCTTGCCGCCTTTCGCCGTGATCGCGCGGGATGGCCCCCGCGCGGCAGAGCTGACACCGGCTTTGGGCACGGCCCTGCCCACGGCATCCGCGCCGTCCGGTCTTGCATGGTTCTTCCTGCTGGCCTTCATCGGCGGCATCATCCTCAATGTGATGCCCTGTGTCCTGCCGGTGCTGACGATCAAATTCGCCTCTGTCGTCAAGGCGCATGATCAGACCGCCGCACGCACAAGGGCCGGCTTTTTGGCAACCGCCCTTGGCGTGCTTGCTTTCATGTGGGCCCTGGCGCTTGCCCTGATTGCGATCCGGGCAGGCGGCGGTGCGGTGGGCTGGGGTATCCAGTTCCAAAGCCCCGTCTTTCTGGCTGTCATGGCGGGCATCGTGACCCTCTTCGCGGCCAACCTATTTGGCCTGTTCGAGATCACACTGCCGCAATCCTGGAACACCCGCATGGCCGGGGCGGGCGGCAGCGGATTGGGCGGTGATTTCGCGACCGGCGCGCTTGCCGCCGTGCTGGCGACCCCCTGCTCTGCCCCGTTTCTGGGGACAGCCGTGACCTTTGCGCTCGCAGGCAGCGCGGGGCAAACGCTGGCCATCTTCACCGCGCTGGGGCTGGGACTGGCGCTGCCCTATCTTGCTGTGGCGGTCTGGCCCCGATTGGTCCGCGGCTTGCCCAAGCCCGGCGCCTGGATGGATTGGGTGAAGCGCGTGATGGGCGTGCTGCTTCTGGCAACGGCGGCCTGGCTAATCTGGGTGTTGTCGGGCGTGGCAGGGCGGAACGTGGCGCTGATGAGCCTTGCGCTTTTTGTCGCAGCCATTCTCGTCGTGGCGCTGATGCGGGCCGGCACGTTGCGCTGGGGCATGGTGGTGGCGTGTCTTGCGGCGGGCATCGCTTTGCCCACGCTTCTCGCCGCACCTGATACGCGCCCAGCCGCGCCGCGCGCTGATGGCCCTGTCGCTTGGACGGCATTCGCCCCCCAAGAAATTGCGGGCCGTGTTTCCGCAGGCGAAGTGGTTTTTGTAGATGTGACCGCTGATTGGTGTCTCAGCTGCAAGGCCAACAAGGCGCTGGTACTGGACCGCATGCCGGTAGTGGACGCCTTGGCCTCAGACGGCGTGACCGCGATGATGGGCGACTGGACCCGGCCCGATGACACCATCTTGGGCTATCTGAAAATGAACGGTCGTGCGGGCATTCCGTTTAACATCGTCTACGGCCCTGGCGCGCCCGATGGCATCGCCCTGCCCGAGCTGCTGACACCCGGTTTGGTCATGGATGCGCTTGCACAGGCACGCGGTTAGCGCGCCGCTTTATTCTGCGGCAAACCGCTTGAGACCTTCCTCGACCAGACGCCTGCGCTGATCTTGTGGCGGCAGATCCGTGATCAGCGCCTCTGCGCTGCGGAGGGCCTCGACCGCGCGTTCCTGCTCCCCCATGACAAGGAGAGCGCGCGCCAGTTGCAGCCACCCGTCAAGGTCGCCCGGCGCATCCTGCAGCCGCGCCTCAAGCCCATCCACCATGGAGCGGATGAATTCCTGCCGTTCCTCCGGCGTCATCTCGGCAGCGGCGGCAATGTCCTCCTGCGAAGGGCCACGGGCCTCGCCAAACTCGGGCAGAGTGGCAGGCTCCAGCCCAAGACGCGCGCCCATTTCATTGGCCGTTTGCAGGAAAGCGGGCATCCAGGGGGCCGGTGCGCCCTCGGTCGCGATGCGGTCCAGCAGGCGCTGCCTTGCCTCGGCGGATTGGCCCGATTGCTCAAGCTCCACCGCGCGGTAGAACGTGGCGGCAGGGTTGCTCGGGTCCAGCTCTTCGGCGCGCGCAATCGCACGGCTGGCCAGAGGGGTGACGACGCCATTTTCTGCCGCGATCAGGCTCTCGGCATATTGCGACCAGGTCCCTGAGGTCGCGTCAGGCAGGGCAGAGGCGCTTTGAAACGCATCAACGGCTTCGGCAATGCGGCCCCGGTTCATCAGCGTGGCGCCCAGCAGCTCCCAGCCGCGCAGATCGCCCCCGTTCGGATCGCTTTGCAGCCGCGAGCGCAGCTCGGCAATCAGCGTTTGAACCTCGGCTGCGTCCTGCTGTTCTTGCACCCGATCCGCAAAGGGGATGGAGGTCACATCAGGGCTGCCCACTTGCAAATAAAGCCCAAACCCCGCCGCTGGCACAAAGAGCGCCGCGATGATCACGGCCAGCTTTCCAGATACGCTGATCTGACGGTCCGTGCTGCTGTCCACTGCCAGCATGCGCCGCTTGATCTCCACCTGGGCCGCGCGCGCCTCCTCGGGGGTGATCAGGCCACGGGCCGCATCGCGGTCCACCTCGCCCAGCTGATCTTCGTAGATCGCCATGGCCTTGGCGGACCGCCCATCCGCATCTTCTTTCGGGCCGCCCATTGGCCAGATCAACCCCAGCACGGTGCATGCCGCCATCATGGCGATGATGATCCAGATCACGTCTCGTCTTCCTTGCGCAGGGTGGCCAAACGGGCCTCTTCCTCGGCACTCAGCGGCACCTGCATTGCCCCCCGCTTGCGATACAGCGTGACAGCCACGGCGGCAAAGCCGCCAAAGAGGATAACAAACGGGCCTAGCCAAAGCGCATAGGTAGAGGGACGCCATGGCGGGTTGAACAACACGAAATCACCGTAGCGCAGAACGAGATAGTCAAACACCTCCTGATCCGTGTCGCCAGCGACCAGCCGCTCGCGGATGATCATGCGCAGATCCCGGGCGACGCCGGCGTTGGAGCTGTCAATCGGCTCGTTCTGGCACACCACGCAGCGCACATCAGCGCTGATCGCGCGCGCGCGCGCCTCAAGCGCTGGATCGTCGAGCACCTCGTCAGGCTCAACCGCAAAAACCGGGGCTGCGATCAGGCAAAGCAGGAGAAGAAGCCGCCTCATTGCTGCGCCTTCGCTTGGTCCAGTGCCTCTTGGAAACGGCGGCGGCCATCCCCCACAACAGGGCCTGCAAAGCGGTGCACGACCACGCCGTCATTATTGACGATGAAGGTCTCGGGCACACCGGTCACGCCCCAATCGATCCCTGCGCGCCCGGTAAAATCCCAGCCGATCCGCGCATAGGGGTTGCCCAGCTCATCCAGCCATTCGGCGGCGGCGTCCGCCCTGTCCTTGTAGTTGATGGCCACGATACGCAGGTCCTGCTCCTCCCCCATGCGGGTGAGGATCGGATGCTCCGCCCGACAAGGCCCGCACCAGCTGGCGAAGACATTGACAAGGGTGAGCCCCTGCCCTTTGAGATCCTCCGTGGCAAGCCCCGGCGTGTCGACGCCCTCGATGGGATCGAGCGCGAAGTCCGGCACCGGGTTGGACACCAGCGCAGAGGGGATCGCCGACGGGTCGCGCCCGCCGCTGAGGCCCCACAGGGCGAAGCCGCCAATAATGACAGCCAGGACCAGCGGAATGGCGAAGAGAACTCGTTTCATTGCGGTCTACTCAGCAGGTGTGGCATTGGCCGGGGCCGCCCGGCGGCGCGGCGCGCCCACGCGCAAACGGCGGTCCGACAAAGACAATGCCCCGCCCAGCACCAGCATGACCGAGCCGATCCAGAGGAAATTGACCAGCGGCTCATAGATCAGCCGCAAGGTCCATAGCCCCTCTGCGGTGTCTGAGGCAGGTTCGGCAATCGAGACATAAAGATCGCCCGCCAGCGTCTGCCGGATCGCGCTTTCTGTCGTGCTGGAGCCCGCGACGGGGTAAAAGCGCCGCTCCGGGAAAAGCTGGGTGACATAGTCGCCCTCTCGCGTCACATGTAGGGTTGCGACCTGAGCGATGTAATTCGGCCCGCGCACCTGTTCGACCCCGCGAAACTCCACATCGAAACCTGCAATCGGCACGACCGTGCCGGGCTCGGCAAAGGCGACCGTGTCGGTTTTCCACGCGCTTGCGCCAATCGCGCCTACCATCAGGACGGCGAGGCCCAGATGCGCCATGCTCATCCCATGGCTCGCGCGCGGCTGGCGTTTGATCCGCGCCCAGGCGCCGGGCTCGAACAGCTTGGCGCGGCGCGCCCAGTCCTGGATCGTGGCACCAATCAGCCAGAAGGCGATGCCCATCGAGATGACTGCCAGAAGCGGGCCGCCATAGGTCAGCCACCACACGATCAGAGTGCCCAGCAGCACGGCCAAACCCAGCCATTTCAGTCGCGCGAGCACCCCCGGCAGATCGGCACGCTTCCAACTGAGATGCGGGCCTAGCCCCATGACTAGGATCAGCGGCAGCGTGATCGGGATGAAGGAGGCGTTGAAGAAGGGCGGGCCTACGGAGATCTTCTCCCCCGTGATTGCTTCAAGAAACAGCGGGTAAAGCGTGCCAAAAAGCACCGTCGCCGTGGCCGTGGCGATCAGCAGGTTGTTGATCAACAGCCCCGCCTCGCGGGAGATCGGGGCGAAGAGTCCGCCGCCCTCCATCGACGGGGCGCGCCAGGCAAACAGCGCCAGAGAGCCGAGGATGGAGACCGCCAGCAGGCCAAGGATGTAGACGCCGCGCTCCGGGTCGACGGCAAAGGCGTGAACGGAGGTCAGCAGCCCTGAACGGACGATGAATGTACCCAAGAGCGACAAGGAGAAGGTCAGGATCGCCAGCAGGATTGTCCAGGCTTTGAACGTGTCGCGCTTCTCGGTCACGATGGCCGAATGCAGCAACGCAGTACCCGCCAGCCACGGCATGAAGGAGACGTTTTCGACCGGATCCCAGAACCACCAGCCACCCCAGCCAAGCTCGTAATAGGCCCACCATGAACCCAAAGCAATCCCGCCAGTGAGCGCCATCCAGGCGGCCAGCGTCCAAGGCCGGACCCAGCGCGCCCAGGCCGGGTCAACGCGGCCCTCGATCAGGGCGGCAACGGCGAAGGAGAAGACGATCGAAAAACCGACATAGCCGATATAAAGAAGCGGCGGGTGGATCGCGAGGCCGAAATCCTGCAACAGCGGGTTGAGGTCTTGCCCGTCAAGTGGCGGCGGGAAGACCCGCTCGAACGGGTTGGAGGTCAGGATCATGAAGGACAAAAAGCCCACCGAAATCCAGGCCTGCACACTCAAAGTCCGCGCCTTCAGCTCAGCGGGGATATTGCTGGCCATCACCGCCACAGCGGCGCCAAAAACCGCCAGGATCAGCACCCATAGCAGCAGGGAGCCTTCATGGCTGCCCCAAGTGCCGGCAACCTTGTAGATCATCGGCTTGAGCGAATGTGAGTTTTCCACCACATTCACCACCGTAAAATCGCTGACGATGAAGCCATGCATCAGCGCGCCAAAGGCGAAAGCCACAAGCAAGGCCTGCACCACGGCCGTGGCCTGCCCGCTGGCCATCCACAAGGCATTGCCGCGCGCAGCGCCCCAGATCGGCAGCACCGATTGCACCAGCGCCGCCATCAGCGCGAGGGCAAGGGCGAATTGTCCGAGCTCAGGTATCATGTCGGCTATACTCTGGGGTCATCACAGTGGCGGGGCCTTTCGAGGTTTCGTTGGGGCCGGGCGTCTTGTCGAACTATCTGCCCCTTGCCAGCCCGGGGGTCAAGGCAAGCAGGGCGCGACAGGGTGTCCTGACCCGCTCACGTTTTGGTCAGCCATGGGCGCAGATCAGCTGCGCGAAAAGCGCAGCACGATGACCCCCAACAGCGTCAGCATCGTGGCCCCGACCTTGCCGAGGCTCAGCCGCTCCCCCATCAACCAGACGCCAATAAGCAGGGCGAAGATGATCGAGGTTTCCCTGAGCGCTGTGACCAGCGCAATCGGGGCCTGCGTGAAGGCCCAGATCACGAGGCTATAGGCCGCAAAGGAGGCGGACCCGCCCACAAAGAACACCATCCGGCCCTTGCCAAGCAGATCGCGCATCACCTGCGGCGTCGTCAGCGCCATGAAAACCGCAAAGATCAGCGCATTGGCAATGCCGAGCCAGGCGTAGAACCCCAAGGCCGTCCCCGCCACCCGCGCGCCCATCCCGTCAACCAGCGAGTAGCCCGCGATGAAGCAGCCCGTGACCAAGGCCAGCACCGCAGCATTGCGGTTGCGCAGCCCGTCTGCCCCCCGCACCAGCGCAATCGAAATGATACCTGCCGCGATCAGCCCGATGGCCAAAAGCTCCAACCCGCTCAGCGCAACGCCCAGCGCCCCAACCGAGATCACCGCGACCAAAAGCGGTGCAGAGCCCCGCGCGATGGGATAAACCTGGGTCAGATCACCAATGCGGTAGGAGGCCAGCAAAAAGGTTTGGTAGCCGAAATGCAGCACCATGCCGCCCAGCAAATAGGGGTAACTCGCCGGATCGGGCGCAGGTACGAAAAACAGCAGCGGCACGGCCAGGGTCAGGTGGCCGATCACCACGCCTGCCATGTTCAGCCGCTTGTCGGCCCCGCCCTTGACCATCGCGTTCCAGATCGCATGCAGCATGGCGGCCGTCAGCACGGCAATAAAGACAGAGGCGGTCATGCCCCGACGCTAGGGTCAATGTCAGAGCCCAGCAAGCGGCAAATAAGCGGCACCCGGCAGCCGTAGGGGAATGGCACCAAATGCTCTTGAATACGTATTCAATAATGGTAGTACGGAAGACAGGGCTATGCCCGCCAGCTGCCAGCGGAGGACTGTTTGATGACCATTGAATATCTGAAACGCGGAAAACCCGAGGCAGAACGCCAGGACGATGACAGCAAGGTGCGCCAGGTGGTCGAGGCCACGCTGAAGGACATTGAGGCCCGCGGGGACGCAGCAGTCCGCGAGCTTTCGGAGAAGTTTGACGGCTACTCCCCCGCCCAATTCAAATTGTCACAATCCGATATCGAGGCGCTGATGGCCAAGGTCTCTGACCGCGACATGGCCGATATCAAATTCGCCCAAGAACAGGTCCGCAACTTCGCGCAGGCGCAGCGCGACTCGATGCTTGATATCGAGGTGGAACCGATGCCGGGCGTGATCCTGGGCCACAAGAACATCCCAGTCCAATCGGTCGGCTGCTATGTGCCGGGCGGCAAATTCCCGATGGTGGCGTCTGCGCATATGTCGGTGGCCACAGCATCAGTCGCGGGCGTGCCGCGCATCATCGCCGCCACCCCGCCCTTCAAGGGCGAGCCGAACCCCGCGGTGATCGCCGCTATGCATTTGGGCGGCGCGCATGAGATTTACGTGCTGGGCGGCATTCAGGGGATCGGCGCCATGGCGCTGGGGACTGAAACGATTGAGCCCGTCCATATGCTGGTGGGACCCGGCAACGCCTTCGTGGCAGAAGCAAAGCGTCAGCTTTTTGGCCGCGTGGGCATAGACCTGTTTGCTGGGCCGACCGAGACGATGGTAATCGCAGACGACACTGTGGATGGCGAGATCTGCGCCACAGATTTGCTGGGCCAGGCAGAGCACGGATATAACTCCCCCGCTGTGCTGGTCACAAACTTGCGGAAGCTGGCAGAGGACACGATGTCAGAGATCGAGCGCATTTTGAAAATCATCCCCACGGCAGATACGGCATCGAAATCCTGGGAGGATTACGGCGAGATCATCCTATGCGACACATATGAAGAGATGCTTGAGGTGGCCGACGACATTGCGTCCGAACATGTGCAGGTGATGACGGACCGCGACGACTGGTTCCTGGAGAACATGACCTGCTACGGCGCGCTGTTTCTTGGGCCGCGCACCAATGTGGCCAATGGCGACAAGGTGATCGGCACCAACCACACGCTGCCCACCAAGAAAGCCGGACGCTACACGGGCGGGCTTTGGGTCGGCAAATATCTCAAGACCCATAGCTATCAGAAAATCACCACCGATGAGGCGGCGGCGGATATCGGGGCTTACGGGTCTCGCCTTTGCCTGCTGGAAGGTTTCGTGGGCCATGCCGAGCAATGCAACCTGCGTGTGCGGCGCTACGGCGGGCTGAACGTCCCCTATGGCGGCGCGGCGCCCTATAAGGACGCAGCCGAGTAGGACGCGTGGCGGGCCTTAAAATCACAAGCCAGGACGTGGCGCGCAAGGCTGGGGTTTCTCAGCCGACGGTCAGCCGGGTCTTCACGCCGGGGGTCAAGGTCTCCCCCGCGCTGGAGAAAAAGGTGCGCGAAGCGGCAGACGCTTTGGGCTACCGGCCTAACACACTGGCCCGTTCGCTGATCACCGGGCAGTCCATGACCATCGGGCTGATCGTGGCCTATTTCGACAACCCGTTCTATGTCGAGGCGCTGGAAAAGCTCAGCACGGTGTTAAAGGCCAGGGGCTACAACATCATCATCTTCATGGCCGCAAACCATGCAGGCGATGTGGATCAGGTGGTCAATGAGCTGTTGGACCATCAGGTGGATGGCATCATTCTGGCGTCGGTCTCTACCTCGTCGGCGCTGACGGCCCGTTTGCTGGAAGAAGGCGTGCCGCTGATCCTCTTCAACCGTGGCCATAGCGACAGAAGCCTAAGCGCGGTCACGTCTGCCAACCATGCCGGCGGGCGGAAGGTGGCGGAATTCCTTGTGGCGGGCGGGCATCGCCGCATCGCCCATATCTCGGGCTGGCTGGGTGCCTCGACGGGGCGCGACCGCCAGGACGGGTTTCTCGCCGGGCTTGCAGATCAGGGGAAAGAGCCTCATGCCGTCGTCAGCGGGCTCTTCTCCCGCGAAGCGGCGGCAGCGGCCACGCGCGGGTTGTTTTCAGACGGCAACCCGCCGGATGCGGTTTTCGTCGGCAATGACCATATGGCCTTCGCCGTGATTGAGGTGATGCGCGCAGAGCTGGGCTTGCAGATCGGTCAGGACGTCTCGGTGGTGGGATATGACGATGTCTCCATGGCCGCCTGGCCCAGCTTTGATCTGACAACGGTGCGCCAACCCGCCAACCGCATGGTGGAGGCAACGGTCGCCTCACTGCTCGCCCAGATCGAAGGCCGGGCCGACGGGCCCAAACATATAGAAATAGACGGCCCGCTGATCATCAGGGGCTCAACACGCAAACCGGAAGGGTCGTATCAATGAGAGGGTTTTCCAACGAGTTCAAAGACCTGCCGGACTACATTCTGAAAATCACCCGCGAGATTTGGGAAGATCGCGGGCTGGCCACGCTGAACGAGTACTATGCCCCCGATCTGGCAATGCGGTTCCCCTCCGGGCTGGTGACGGGCAATCAGGCGGTGATCAACGGCACCATGGCCACAATCGCCGAATTTCCCGACCGGGAGCTTCTGGGCGAAGACGTGATCTGGTCAGGCAACGAGGATGACGGCTTCCTGTCCTCCCACCGCATCCTGACCACCGGCACCCATTTGGGGCACGGTGCCTTTGGCAAGCCTACCGGCAAGCGTTTCGTGATACGCGCCTTGGCCGATTGCGCGGCGAAGGACAACGCGATCAATGATGAATGGCTGATCCGCGACGTCTCGGGCATCGTCAGGCAGCTTGGCAAGGACGTCAAGAAATTCACCCGCAAGATGATCGCCCGCGAAGGCGGGCCGGAGGCCGCAACCCGCCCCTTCACCCCTGACCAAGACGTGCAAGGCCCCTATACCGCGCGCGGCAATGACAATGAATGGGGCCAGCGGCTGGCCGATATTCTGACCCGGATCATGGAGAAAGACTTTGCCGTGATCCCGGCGGAATACGACCGGGCCTGCCACATCTATCACCCCGGCGCGCGGGACAGCTTCAGCCATGACGGGGCAGACCGGGCATGGCTGCCACTGCGCGCGTCCTTTCCCGATGCGCGGTTCGACATCCATCATCAGATCGGGCGTGAGGACCCGATGATGAGCCCCCGCGCTGCGATCCGTTGGTCGCTCAGCGGCACACATGATGGCTTCGGCCTCTTCGGCGCACCGTCAGGGGCAGAGGTTCATGTGATGGGCATCACCCATGCAGAGTTTGGCCCCTGGGGCCTGCGCCATGAATTCACCCTTTTTGATGAGGTCTCGATCTGGAAGCAGATCATGCTGCACAAGGGCTAGAACCGGTCTGCCGGACGGCATGATCCATCAGACCAAAACTATTACTTAAAAAAAGGTGAAACTTTCACGGCCCGTCATCCGTTCTTTACGTAAGAGGGACTTCTCCCTCTCAAAAGGAAGGATAGTAATCCGTGACATTGAGTATCAAAGCAGCATTGGCCATGAGCGCACTCGCTCTGGCAACACCTGCGACTGCGGCCACGATCACAATCGACTTCGAGAATTTCAAGCGCGGCGACCGGGTCGCGGCTGGGACAGATATTGGCGGCGGGCTGACGCTGGATCGCTCCATCGGGTTCAGCGACCAAGGCTTTCTTGAAAACGCCCCGGCCACCGAAGGCATCGTCGCTTTCGCACCCAGCCCGGTAAACTTCCAGGGCGATGATGTGGGCGGCACATTCCAAAAGGCCGTCAGCTTCCTGCAAATCGGCGCAGGTGACGTGCAACGCTTCGACACGGATGTGATCTCGTTGACCGGCTTTGACAAGGACGGCAACGTGGTCGACAGCGCCGGGTTCCGCAACAACACCGGCGCAGAGTTCCTGACCATCAGGGGTGCGGGGATTGTCTCGTTCTTCCTCGATATCGATGATGTCGCGAGCGGTCAGGTCGATCAAAACGGCTCTGGCGGGTTCGACAATATCAGCTTCGACGTGGCTGTGGTTCCTGTGCCGGCAAGCCTTCCGCTGTTGGGCGCGGGCCTTTTCGGTCTCGGCATGCTGGCGCGCCGTCGCAAACGGGCCTAAGGGCCGGTTAAGCTAAACACCATATCGCGGACCGCCCCCATCGAAAGGGTGCGGTCCGTTTTTCTGTATCTACCGGGCGTCTTGATCACGCTGGGCTGCGCGTCCCGCGCCAGCGCAGCAGGCCCAAAAGCCCCAGCCCCGCGCCCAATGCAGGCAAGGAGGCTGGCAACGGTATAGGCGTCACCGCCGCGGATAGCACCGTCTCTTCCACAATTCCCGCAAGGGCTGCATGGGCGGCACCCGATAGGTGGCCGACCTCGTCCCAATACAGGTAGCTGTTGGGATCATCGCATATCACCGGGCCGGTCAACGTGAAGGTCAGGCACGCATCCGTTGCGTTGCTTAGCCCAAAGGCCGCAGGATCCGCCCGGACCTGTTGTTGCAGCCCAAAGATATCGACGGAGTAAACGTTGACGCCCTGATCCATGATACGCCCAAGCGAGGCATCAAGCTCGGAGTTGAAGAGCGCACTCAGCTCGGTCAGCAGCAGCGAGTCAGCCGGGTCAGGATATTCCGGCGTTGCCCCGGAATCTGCAGTGTTGAAAGACAAAAGATCGCCGAATTGTGGCACGCGGGAGATATTTTCGAGCGTCGCGCCATAGAGCGCGCCAACACCGCTTGCCGCAGCCTGTGCCGCCGCGCGCGCCATGGCCTCAGCCTCAAGCCGGGCGGCGTCATCCAGCCCGGCGGCAGCGTCCACCGCGGCCTCATATTCTTGGTAAATGCCGCGGATATCATTGGCCCCGAACCAGATCGAGACGAGCGGCCTATCCCCCAGAACCGGTGTGCCGGGCAGCGGATCGTCGACTGTAGGATCAAGATCAGCTCCGAAGAGACCAAGCTGACTTGGCAGGTCAGGCACATCCGAAGTTTCGGTCACCCGCGCCCCGCCAAAGGCGTAATTCCAGGTGCGGATATCATCCGGATCGCCGGTCTCGAATTGGTCGTCCAGAATGTCCGCCCAAACCGGCCCGTTGGAAAACTGCCCGATGAAATAGGGCGGCGGCGGGCCGAAATCGCCCAGATTGCCGAAGTCACTGTTGCTGTCACCCAGCACATAGAAGCTGGTAAACACGTCGCTCAACGTGGCCGCTTGGACCGGCATGCAGGTCAGGGCCGCGATTGCGGCGCAGGTCATCAGTCTTTTTGTCATAACGCTTCCCCTTTGAATTTAATCGATCTGAATGTCGCTCGGCAGCTTTGCCACGCCGGGGGCAAACCGCCGGATGCCGCATCGCACAGCTATTGCCACCCAGCAATTGAATGGCTATCATGCGATCACTTATCATCGTAAAACAATAATTCGTCAATGCAAAAAATAAAGCGCAGCACAACCGCTCTGATCCCGCTCCTGATTGGATTTGCGGTGCTCTATATCTATTTCACCGCTGGCGGGACGCTGAATTTTGCGTTTCTCGACCCAGACCGCTGGTATGACAGCGGTTGGGTGGATCCCGATGCGCCGGTGCCTTTTTGGCAGCGCGCGCTTTACTTTCTGGTGTGGATACTGCCCGTGGCTTTCGGGGTCTACGCTGTCATCTGCGCGCTGCGGATGATCCGGTTGGTGCGTCGCGGCGTGTTGTTTGATGCGCAGGTCAGCAGCCTGTTGCGCCGCGCAGGGATTGGCACAAGCGGGTCAGGCCTGACCGATTTCGTGGCGAACCTGCTGACCCCATCCATGCTATCTTTGACGAACCCGGGCGGAATGGAACCTGTCCGCTGGTATTTCGATTCCGAGCCTGCTGGCCTGATCGTGTGCGGCGGCGGCTTCTATCTGATCGGCTGGATCCTGGCTGAAGCCCGCAGACTTGCCGACGAGAATGAAGGGTTCATCTGATGCGCGTTGTTGTCCGGCTGGACGTGATGCTGGCGCTGCGAAAGATGAAATCCAAAGACCTTGCCGAGAAGGTCGGCATCACCGTTCAAAACCTCAGCCTGCTCAAAACCGGCAATGTGCGCGGCATCCGCTTTGCCACGCTCGCCAAGATTTGCGAGGCGCTGGATTGCCAGCCCGGCGATATCCTGGAGGTCGAACCGGGTGACGATGAAGAGGCTTAGCCCGCCGCTTTCATCGCAATCAACGCCGGATGCGGGAACTTGCGCGGCAATGTCACGGCATAGAACGTCTCGACAATGCCCAAGCCGAATGGGCTGGTTTGCACCAAGCCGCTGGCGATCTCGTCTGCCAGAACAACAGCCGGGGCAACGGCCAGCCCCACATCCTCGCGCGCCAGCAGGCGCACCATTGCCATGTCATCGACATCGGCGACAATGCGTGGGCTGACACCAAGCCGCGCCGTCAGACTGCCAAAGCCCGCGCGAATGCCACTTTCGGTGGGCAATATCACGGGCTCAGCGGCAAGCAGCTCCGCCAAGGAGCCATGCCTTAGCCGTGCCTTGTGGCCGTGCAACCCTACCGGTTGGGCGGCGATCCGCTCTGCGGCAATCGACAGATGAGGCCGGCTTTTGGGCACTTCCGTGCTCAGAACCACATCAAGCTCCAACGCCTCCAAAGCGGCCATCAGGCTGGACGTGCTGCCCGAGCGGAGCTGGATAGCCAGCCCCTCTGCCGCCGGCAACTGGCGCAGGAACTGCAGCTGGAAGTTGCGCGACAGTGTTGACTGTGCGCCGATTCTCAGCGGCGGCATGACGCCCTCTTGCTGGGACAGCGTGGCAAGCAGCTCGTCACCCGTTGCAAAGATGCGGTCGGCATGATCCAGCGCGATGCGCCCGGCCTCTGTCAGAACAAGGCTGCGCCCGATGCGGTCAAAGAACGCATGGCCCAGACGCTCTTCCAACTGCTTGATCTGAATAGATAAGGCCGACTGAGAGACATTCAGTTTTTCCGCCGCACGGCCCAGATGGCCTTCATTTGCGACTGCGCGAAAATAGCGAAGATGATGATAGTTGAGTTGCGCCATAGTTTGATAAAATAGAACATTATCTGCAAAAATGAATATTTTTCTTTATGCCTTCTGCGCCGTACCCCCGTCTCAGGCCATTGAAGGAGCGCGCCATGGAGACCATCCTGACAATTCTCGCCACGATCGGCGACCAGCTGCAAAAACCCACCCTCGCCTTCCTCATTGCCGGGATGATGCTGGCCGCGCTTGGCAGCAAGTTTGACATCCCCGAACCTGTCTACAAATTCATCGTCATCCTGCTGCTGCTCAAGGTGGGCCTGGGCGCGGGCATCTCGATGCGGGACGCGGACCTGATGGCGCTGCTTGTCCCTGCGCTGGGGGCCGCAGCGATCGGTGTGAGCGTCGTGCTTCTGGGCAAATGGACGCTCGCCCGCTGGAAAGGCGTCAGCGAGGTTGACGCGCTTGCCACAGCGGGGCTGTTTGGCGCGGTATCAGCCTCGACGCTGGCCGCTGGCATGTCGGTGCTTGATGAAAGCGGCGTGGCCTATGAGGGCTTCATCGGCGCGCTTTACCCGTTTATGGATATCGCAGCGCTCGTCACAGCCATCGTGCTGGCCAAGCTCGCACAGGCCCGCAGAGAGGCAGAACGCGCCAATATGTCGGCAGACGGCACGTTGCAGATGGGCGGTGCCGCTGGGCCGCAACCCGGTGACGCGCCGATTGAAAAGGGCCTGCTGCAAGGGATCCTGACCGACACGCTGCGCAGCGCCGCCATTTCGGCCTTGCTGATAGGGCTTGCGATTGGCCTTCTGACCGAGCCCGACACCGTCTATGCCAGCTTCTACGAGCCGCTGTTCCGCGGGTTGCTCTCGATCCTGATGCTGATCATGGGGATGGAAGCCTGGGCGCGCATCTCTGAGCTGCGCAAGGTCGCGCATGCCTATATCCTGTATGGGATCACCGCGCCACTGATCCACGGGATGCTGGGCTTTGGCGTCGGCCTCATCGCCCATGAGCTGACGGGCTTCTCCGCTGGTGGGATTGTGCTTTTGTCGATTATGGCCGCCTCCAGCTCGGACATTTCCGGCCCACCCACTATGCGCGCCGCCCTGCCTGAGGCGAATTCATCTGCCTATGTGGGGACCTCGACCGGGCTCGGCACCCCCGTGGCGATTTTGAGCATCCCGCTCTTCATCGCCCTGGCCGAGATGTTCGTGGGCAGCTCATGAGATGGCGCGCGGGCATGGTGTCCCGCGCGCCATAGGTTTTGGGGTCTGACCTAGTTCAGCGCCGCATCCGTGATCTCTGACGTCCACGCGCCTGTCGGCGCCTTGGAGATCACCGGATCCGACCCGCCAGCCAGCAGCGTTTCCACCGTCCGCAGGTAATCTGCCTCGTCCAACGCACCGTTTGACCCGGCGGTGAGCTTCGCAATCTCGCCCATCATACGAACCTGATGTGCCTCGGTCTGGGCGCCGGTTTCGTCATTGTCGAGCACGATGCCCGCGGCCTCCTCCGGGTTGGCTTCGGCATATTTCCAGCCCTTCATGGAGGCCCGCACGAAGCGCACCATCTTGTCCTTGAAGACCGGGTCTTCAAGATTCTCTTCCAGCGCGTAGATGCCGTCTTCCAAAGTGGCCACGCCCTGTTCCTCATATTTGAAGGTGACGAGTTCATCCTCGGAGACCCCCGCATCGAGCACCTGACCATATTCATTATAGGTCATGGTGGAGATGCAATCGGCCTGGCGCTGCAAGAGCGGGTCGACGTTGAAGCCCTGTTTCAGGACCGTGACGCCGTCCT
>CAYLVP010000067.1:0-16895 GCA_964387155.1 uncultured Rhodobacterales bacterium
CCACAAAGACCTTGATGACGGCGTCGTGGAAATTGCCCTCGTTGCCCGCAGGCGCGTTTGGCGCGCCGGACATGGTGAAGGCCTCGCGCGAGAAATCGCAGGAGGCGCCGAGGCGTTGAAGCTGCTGTTTGATCGTGCCGCCGGATTGCGCCTTCCACTCCCAGACTTTCTCCAGGAATTTATCGCGGCCCATATCGGTGCGTTTGGGTTGCTGGGTCTCCATCAGCTGGCGTTCGACCACCATCTGCGTGGCGATACCTGCGTGATCCGTGCCGGGCTGCCAGAGCGTGTCGAAGCCGCGCATCCGGTGCCAGCGGGTCAGGATGTCCTGCAGCGTGTTATTGAAGGCATGGCCGATATGCAGGACGCCCGTGACATTCGGGGGCGGGATCATCACGCAGAAGGTCTCAGTGCGCTGCGCATTCGCGCCCGCCTTGAAACAGCCCGCCTTTTCCCATGCGGCCGAGAGCCGTGCCTCGGCCTCTTGCGCGTCGAATGTCTTTTCCAGTGCCATCGTGCCCGTCCTTTTGCTTGAGGGCTGACATAGCGGGGCGGCGGCGTGAGGAAAAGTGCTGATCGGGGGGCGGGGCCGTGTCAGGGATGATTCGCAGGGTCGCGCAGGGTTGGGCGGCATAATTTAACCTTGACTGGGGTAATTGTTCGCAAACCGAAAACAAAGCCCAGCAATCATGGGGTATTAGCGCTGCACCGGCGCAAAAAAACCATCTTTCAGGTGCGTTTGCGGTAATATTGCGGCGAAAACCCGCTTAAGATGCGTTAAGTAGTTTGAAACAGTACGGGGGCACGGCGCGACACGCGTGACCTCGATAGACGTGAACCGGAGCCGATATGAAAACGCCGTTTATCCTTTTGAGCGCCATGCTCTCCCTCGCAGCCCCCGCCAGTGCGGCGGTGATTGGCGGCGCCGTGACCGGGGGCGTGGGCTCCTTTGTCGAGCTGGATGGCGACGCCACGTTCAGCGTCGGCAAGAACAACTTCGATACTGACGCGCTCTATGCGTTCAACGAGACGCAGAATTTTGTGCTGACCGACGATCTGGTGCTGGAGCTGGGCATGAGCCCGCTGATGGCCGGTACCCGCGTGTCGAGCCATTACGTGTTCTTCGACCCGCTTCGGCTGTCTGAACAGCAGGGCTATGTCGATTTTGACGGCGACATTCTTGGGGTTGCCACAACGACCGCCACGCTGAAGGCGACAGATGCGCTGATTTCAAACAGCGTAACCTACCTGTCCCCGAAGCTGCGCGGCCTGGAGCGGCGCGACTCGGTCGAGATAGACCAGAACAACGCCAACCGCTTGTTGCTGGACTGGCGCGCGGGTTCGCCTGGGGACTATGTGCGCGTGTTCACCGCCGCCAATCTGAGCGCCAACCTCAGCGTCGTGCCTTTGCCTGCGGGCGGCGCGCTGCTGCTGAGCGGTCTGGTGGGCTTTGCGGGCCTGCGCCGCTTCAAGCGGGGCTAACCGCCTTTACGGTCTGACCAACGGTTCCCGGACGCCCGGGCGGATCACGCTGGGATCATAGGGGTTGCGCGCGAAGACGGCGCGCACCCGGTCCTGGAAATGCGCCAGCGGCAGGGTGTCATAGGCCGGGTCAAAGCTGGACTGATCCCAACGCTCGCAAAACGCCGCACAATCGTCGAAATAGGCATGGCCCCGATAGGCGTCGCGCTTGTGTGGGTTGCCGCCGACATGGTGGCCGTAATAGAGCATCTGAAAGTCGCCGTGTTTTTCAACCACCCAGGTGCATTGCTCCCGCACGAAGGGTTTGAGGATCGCGGCGGCGTATGCGTCGTGATTATAAGGCGCGAAAATATCGCCGATATCGTGCAGAAGTGCTGAAACAATCCAGTCGATATCCGCGCCGTCGCGTTCGGCCCGCGTGGCCGATTGCAGGGAGTGGCCAAGCCGCGTGACCTGATAGCCCGACAGGCTTTCGTCCAGCGAGACCAGCGCGCCCAGCAGCCTGTCAGCCGTGCCTGCGGCATAGTCGACCTCCAGCGGGTGCAACAGATCGTAATCCGCCTTGTCGCCGTCCTTCATGGCCGTGAATTTGACCTTTTGGGTCATGCGTAGATCCCTTTGTTTTTGGTCGCGCCGTCCATCATGACCTTGGCTTGGACCTGTCGTATCGCTTCATACCGCGCGAGCGCGGCGGGTTCAAAATTTCCCTTCGGGGCGGGGATCAGATGGGCGCGGCCGGATGTGTCGGTGCCGCGTGCCAGCATGGCGTCGGTGTGGCCGTCCTGCGGGAGGACCTCTGGCCGCATGTAGCGCACCACTGCCGCAATCCGGCGATCATCCGAGACATTGGGGCCGGATCCGTGGATCGTGAGCCCGTGATGCAAGCTCATCTGGCCGGGGTGGATTTCGATATTGACCTTATCAGCATCGACCACATCAACTCGCACCTCTTGTCCGCGCGAAAGTAGGTTATTTTCGTCAAACGTGTCCTCATGCGGCAGGATCGCTTGCTTATGGCTGGCGCGGACGAAATCCATGCAGCCGGAGGCGGGGGTAGCGGGGCTGAGCGCAATCCATGCGGTGACCAACCCGTCTACCGCGCCGAGGCCCCAATAGGTAAGGTCCTGATGCATGGAGACGATCTGCGTGGTGCGGGGCTCTTTGATGAAGAATTCGGCAGAAAAGATCAGGATGTCGGGGCCCAGAATGCCCTCGACCGCGTCTAGAACGCCCGGATGCGTGGCAATTCGGTGGGCCAGGGGCATAACGATATTGGCGTTGATCCGCTTATAGGTGTTGAGCGGCAGGGGCAGGCCCGCATCCAGCCAATCGCGCTCTATCCCCTCAAGCTCGGCGCGGAATGCCATGGCCTCATCGGGTGACATGACCGACAGGGGAAACAAAAACCCGTCCTGCCAATATTGTGCGGCCAGTGCCTGCGGGAGCGAGCCGTCTTCAAGCAAGAGTGATGCCAGCATTTGCGTCTCCTTCCTGATAAGTGAAGGGCGGGCAGGTGGCCAGAGGCTTTTCAGAAAACGACATTAGATCACGTCGCCAACGGACTGTGCTGCCGATCTGGCCCTTACCGGCTCGCTGCAGCGCAGCTTTGAATTTTGTTGACGTGGCGGCATGCGGCGCGCTCAAATGTCAGACAATTAACAGCAAAAAATCTGCCAACAGCGAAGATCAATGGGAGGACACCCGAATGAACCTCAGACCAGACCCGACATTCTACCCTTCGGCCAAAATGGCAATGGAAGCACCCGTCGAAAACTACGCTTTCACGCTGATGCTGAGCCCTGACGGCTCCAAGCCCGACGGGTTGGCGGTGGTCGATGTGAACCCCAGCTCGAAGACCTATGGGACCATCGTGCATGAGCTTTACGTGCCCAATCTGGGCGACGAGTTTCACCATTTCGGCTGGAACGCCTGTTCATCCGCGCTGTCGCCGCTGACCGGCCACGCCTTTCTTGAACGCCGCTATTTGATTATTCCCGGCATCCGGTCTTCGCGGATTTACATGATCGACGTCAAAGACCCGTTGAAGGCCAAGATCCACAAGACCATCGAGCCCGAAGAGCTGTTTGCCAAGACGGGCTATTCGCGGCCACATACGATCCATTGCGGGCCGGAAGGGATTTATGTCTCGACCTTGGGGGGCGGCGGCGAGGACGGCACGGATGGCCCTCCGGGCATCTTCATCATGGACTGCCAGACCTTTGACATCCTCGGCCGCTACGAGATGGAGCGCGGCGTGCAGGACAAGCATTACGACTTCTGGTGGAACCTGCCGCGCGACTATATGGTGAGCTCCGAATGGGGCCTGCCGCCGCAGTTCGAGAATGGCGTGGTGCCCGAGGATTTGCTGTCCAACAAATACGGGCATTCCATCCATTTCTGGGATTTGCGCGCCCGCAAAGTGACCAAGACCATCGATTTTGGCGAAAATTATCAGATGGCGCTGGAAATTCGGCCCGCCCATGACCCCGTGAAGGAATACGGGTTCTGCGGCGTGGTGGTCGACACCACGAACCTGCAAGGCGCGATTTTCACCTGGTGGCGCGACGAGGATGGCGAATGGCAGGCCAAGAAAACCATCACCATCGACCCCGTGCCGGCCGACGCTGACGACCTGCCGGAGCTTCTGAAGGGCTTTGGCGCAGTGCCGCCGCTGGTGACGGATATTGACCTGAGCCTGGACGACAAGTTCCTTTACGTCGCCTGCTGGGGCCTGGGCGAGATGCACCAATATGACGTCTCCGACCCGATGAACCCGGTGCTTGCGGGCAAGGTGGAGATCGGCGGCATCGTCGCGAACCACAAGCACCCCAATGGCAAGGAGTTTGGCTACGGGCCGCAAATGGTCGAGATCAGCCGCGACGGCAAACGGGTCTACTGGACCAACTCGCTTTACTCGACATGGGACGACCAGTTCTACCCGGGCGAGCGGGGCGCGGCCATGGTCATGGCGCGGGCCGAGGATGGCAAGTTTGCCTTGGACAAGGATTTCTGGATCGACTTCCCGGAGGGCTACCGGTCGCACCAGATCCGGCTGGAGGGGGGCGACTGCTCCACCGACAGTTTCTGCTACCCGAACGTGTAGATGGCCGAGATGTTCACAACCACGGCGGGGCTTTGGCTCGCCGTGGTGCTCAGCGGGCTTTATCACGGGCTGAACCCGGGGATGGGCTGGCCGCTGGCCGTGTCTTCCGCCCTGATGGAGCGGCGGCCAACCGCGCTTTTTGCCGCTTTGGGCGCGTTGGCGCTGGGGCACTTCGCGGCCATGATGCTGATCTTGCTGCCGTTTTCCATGCTGACCTCCCTGTTGACCTACGAGCGGGAGCTGCGCATCGGCGCGGGCGTCATCGTCATCGGCCTGGGGCTTTACCTGCTGATCACCCGCCGCCACCCGCGATTTCTGTCGCGCGTGCCGCCGCACCGGCTGGCGCTTTGGTCCTTTCTGGTGGCGATTGTCCACGGGGCGGCGCTGATGCTGGTGCCGATCTATCTGGGCCTGTGCGGCCCCGACGCGTTAGAGGGCGGGCATCTGGCCGTGTCAGAATTGCTGGCGCGCAATGGCGGCATCCTGATCGGCGTCACGCTGGCGCATACGGCGGCCATGGTCATCGCGGGCGGCGGCATCGCCTATGCCGTCTATCGCTGGCTGGGCCTGCATGTCCTGCGCAAAAGCTGGTTCGATCTCGACGCGGTCTGGGCCGTCTCGCTGATCGCGGTGGGCGTCATCGGGCTGGCCACTGCGGGGGCGCATGCCTAGCGCGGTGTCGATGCGGCACAGCCCAGCCTAGCGGTAGGACATCAGCTGCAAGGTCCGGTTCTGCGTCTCCCGCTCCAGGCAGCGCGCGAAGGCCTCATAGGTCGCATCGTCCAGCCGCTCGTAATCGGCATCGATCACGCAGACATCGTCGCGGAACTTGATCCAGTTGCGCTGGCTCTGGCGCAGCACGGTGCGGTCCGCCTGGCCGATTTTGCTGCGCGCCTCCCGGTAGGCAAGGCCAAGCACCGCATCGGCGCGCGCGGCCCCGCCATGGCTGCACAGCACCTTCTCGGACGTGGTGGTCGCCTTGTAGCAGTCAAATGACGGGTTGAGATCGCCGCGCACCGCGAATTGCCGGAAGGAGGTTCCCAGCTTTTGGGCAAGCTCCCTCTTATCCGTCAGCCCCGGGCCGGAGGGCACATTGCTGACCTGCTGCAACAACATCCCTTCGGACAATTCCACCCGGCTGCTGCCATCCTCAAAGAAGATCACATGCATGTCGTTCCAGATTTTCAGCCGGCATTCGCGCACGCTTTTCAGCTCTTCCGGCAGGTGCTGCTGCAAGACATTGGTGTAGTTTTCGACATTGCGCGCGAGGGTGCCATTGGCCTGCGCCTCGTTGAGCAGGTCGGTCAGCTTGCCCTCAAGCCCGGCGTCGATCTTGTCAGTCTTCTGGTAGCCCGAGCGTTCGATGGCGCCGCAAATCGTGTTGGCGAACTCGTCGATCATGTCGATCTGAGAGCTAACCTGCGCCTGGGCTGCGGGGGCCAGAAACGCTGTGGCGGTGAGGCAGAGCGCGAGCTGTCTAAGCATTGCCGGAGCCCCCCATGCGGGGCAGGCGGTCCAGCGCGCCCGATTGCTCGGGGCTGACGATCAGCGCCTCGTTCATGTCTTCCCAGACCGAGCGGCGGCATTTGCGGATGTCCTGCAATTCCGTTCCCAGCTCTTCGCTTCTGACATTGGAATATTCCTCGGCCTTCAGCACGGCTGAGCCTTCGATGCCGAGCTCTGCCAGCTTGGCCACGAAACCCTTGACGCGGGCGGCGGCGACGCCTTTCAGCTCGGTCTCCTGCCGCTCGCCGCTCAGCTCGTAGACGCCGCAAATGTCATCGGCAAATTCCTTGATGGCCTTGGCGACTTCGAGATTGACCGACTGCGCGACGCCCGCAGACGCGCTGAGCAGGACAAAGGTGGAGACAAGAATTGGACGCATACCCATAAGCGTTCACCTGCAAACTATGACTGACGCATTGGGGAAACGGTAGCAGCGGTGCTTAGATACCGCAAATTTTTTTGCAAACGCGTCGGCGGGGGCACTGTGTGGGCGTGGCCACCGGCCCGTGGCTAGGGCCGCCCAACCTGCCTGAGATCGGGGCGTTTGACCCAAGGAAGGCGGCGCGCCCAGCCCTGCGCGCGGGCATGCACGCTGGCATGGACCGCCTCGGACGGGTCATGGCCCAGACGCCGGGAGCGGCGGGACAAAAACAATTTACTCCACCCCCGAAACGTGCCCACCGAGGGCGCGTCGACATTGCGGGGATAGCGCTCCTTCCAGTTCGGGGGCAGGGGCAGGCCGCACATTTCGGCATGTTCCAGCATCCAGACCAGCGCAATATTGGACAGCGGCCGGGCAGGTTCGAACCCGGTCAGATGGCCGCCCACATCGCCGTGGCTGCCTGCAAACCAAACCTGCTTGATCGTGCCGGTATAGCCCGGGGTGCTGTCCCAGAGCACCGGCTCGAACGCCTTGCGGGTCTCGTTGAGCGCAAGCGCGTGGAAGCCGTGGCGGATGGTGTTGCCAAGATGGTGGTGATGAAACTCATGCTCCACCGGGGAGAAGCGCCAGATCATCGGCGCGCGAAGGCCCAGCGCGCGCACCGTGTCCCAGACGCCGACCATTTCGACCTCGGCGCTTTCGTGGCAATGAGTGGCGCGGAAGGATTGCGCCACCAGGCTGTCAGGGTCGGTGCGGTAATGGCGATAGGCCTGGCGGACATTGCGCTCGGTCGCGCAATCGGAATGGAGCAGCCCGACCCGGTCGATCACCCCCGCAAGGCTGCGCACGGCATAGGCCCCGCGCGAAAAGCCAAAGAGGAAAATCTTGTCACCCGGCCGGTAGCGCGAGGCCAGAAACCCGTAGGCGCGCCGGATCTGGCGGTTGATGCCGATGCCCGCCACAACGTCAATGGCGCGGCGCACCCCCTGCCACTGGATCCCCGCCTCGTATTTCAGGGATACGGCCTTGTTGGGCGCCATCTCGGACAGCAGCCGATAAGTGATGCCCGCATTGGTCTCGTAGCCTTCCTCAAGCGAGGACATGGTGCCGTCGAGGATGATGACATGGGTGACCGGCCCGCGCCGCGCGGCCTTGGAGGGGTTGACCATGGCCTGACCCGACCCAAACCCCGCAACATGCTGAAGACGACGCGACATAGACAAGCTATGCCCCAGCAGGTTTTTCATCTTCTTAGTCAGGCGCACGTCAACAGCTTTCTATTGCAACGGTTGAGGCAGCTTAGGCGAGAGCGCGCGCTGTGTCATCTAAGGTGACGCGCATGTGAGGCCAGGTGAGCGCAGGCCGTCGGTCAGGGGGCTGCGGCGGACCTGATTTCGGCCGGTGAAGGCGCGGGTCACGCGGCAAGCGGCAGGTGTGTCGGGCAAAACCTGTGCAGGGCGGCGGGGCCGTTAATGTGGCCCCTGCCACGATCTGCAATCGCAGTGCTGAGCCGCGCGCGCGCGTTCAGATCACGACGAGCTTGCCTTTCATATGTGTATGAAACACACAGAAATAGTCAGTCTCGATCCCCGCCGTCACAACCAGCTCCGCAGATTGCTGTCGCACGAGCTCGCCCGTATCCCAGCCAAATTCATTTGCAGTCGCGGTGTGCGGGGCCAGATCATCATTGATCCACCGAATGGTGTCACCAACGCGCACTTCAAGGCGGTCGGGCACAAAAGCGAAGCCGGTGATCCGCACCTCATGGGTCACGGGGTCGGCCGCGGCTTTACTTGCAATGGCAAGAGCGGTCGCAGATGCAACCGCCCCTTCCAAGAACTTTCGGCGTGTCGCGAAGGCCGCCATCAGTTCAGGCTCTTGACCATCATTTCGGCGTGCTTCTCATGGGCCTTGAAAATCTCGTAGCCTTGCTCAAACAGCGCCTTGACCTCGGCATTGTCGATATTGGGGATCATCGTGCCACCCACCAGCGCATTCACTTCCTGATGATAGGCCAGTTCATTTTCGGCATAGGCTTTGTCAAAGGCCGCCCCTTCGAGTTCGACGAAACCGGCGATGATCTTGTCCGCGCGGACTTCCAGTGACTGGCTGACCGGGTTGTCCTGGGCCGTTGCGCCGAGTTTCGCAAGCAGGTCGAGCGCGGCGGCGTTCACGGCCTCATGGTCACGGATCATGGTGCGCGCGAATTCGTGGACGTCAGGATTTTTGGACAGTGCCAGCGCAAGATGCGCATAGCGAATGTCAATATTATCAGCAGTATAGGCGATATGGGCGAATTCCAGATCGTTCATCGCGGCAATATCCTGTGCGGCGGCCTGGCTGGTCATCATCGCGACGGTGAGGGCCAGTGTGGTTGCAAATCTCTTCATAATGGTCTCCAGAAAAAAAAGGGCGTAGGGGTACATTGCTTCGATGCAGAGCCACTAAAACATGCCCATCTGTTCGAATTTTTGTGCAGATCGTTCAAGTGTTGAATGGCGGCGTCATTTCTGCTTTCTTGTGGATCATGCTGGATCTGCTGAGTGATATTCTCACCCGACTGTCGATGCGTGGAACGCTCTATTTCCGTACATCTTTCACGAAACCCTGGGGCGTCACCGTTCCCCAGCACCAAAAGGTCGCGCGGTTTCATTACGCGCATCGCGGCGCGTGCCGGATTGCGGTCGAAGGGCTCGATGAGCCTGTGATCGTCGAACAGGGTGATCTGGTCATTGTTCCGCATGGCGCATCGCACGCGCTTTTTTCCGACGACGCCCCCGAAACAACGGCCCCCCCATTGGAGACTGTTCTTGAGGATTCTGGCTATGATGGTTCAGGCGTGCTGGTCTATGGCGGCGGCGAAAAACCTGGCAGTGAAACCCAGCTGATCTGCGGGCATTTTTCTTTCGAAGAACATGCGCGCCACATCCTTTTCGAGCGCCTTCCCCCCCTGGTTCATATCAAAAACTATGGCGAGACCGCGGGCAAATGGATGGAGGCCACATTGCGTATCATCGGGGACGAGGCCGGGGGCCATCGCATGGGCGGAGATTTGATCGCGCTCAAATTGTCCGAGGTCATTCTTGCACAGGCCATCCGCAATTTTCTTGAAAGCGACGCCGCCCAGCATTCAGGTCTGAGTGGGTTTTCGGACAAGAACCTGACGCTGGCACTGGATGCGTTTCACAAAGCGCCGCATCGAGGCTGGACGGTCGAGACCTTGGCACATGCCGCAGGCATGTCGCGCACCAGTTTCGCGGTCGCGTTCCAAAAACAGATGGCCATAACGCCGATGGATTACGTGACCAGCTGGCGCATGGAGCTGGCGAAACAGGCACTGCTTGATCCCAATAACTCTGTTGCCGATGTGGCGGAAACGGTCGGCTATGCCTCTGAATCCGCATTCGCGCGGGCCTTCAAAAAGGAAACGGGGTTCTCGCCTGCAAGTTTCAGACGCAACACGCAAGCTGCACGGCCAACAGGCTGACCGATCCGCGCAGGCATTGGCGCTGTCTTCCTCTGCGCTCAACGCCCGCGAAAACCTAGGATGCGCGCGCGTGGCAGCTCAGCCCGGTTCTTGCATCCAGCCCCAGACGCGGTGGGGGGTGAAGGGCATGTCGACATGGCGCACGCCCTTGTCCCAAAGCGCGTCGAGCACGGCGTTGGACACGGCAGCCAGCGCGCCGACAGTGCCCGCCTCGCCGCAGCCCTTCATGCCCAGATCATTGGCCGTCGACGGCACCGGCTCGGAATGGAAGTGGATCATCGGCACATCCGCCGCGCGGGGCAGGCCGTAATCCATGAATGTCGCGGTCAAAAGCTGGCCGTCCTCGTCATAGACGACATGCTCGCTGATCGCCTGGCCGATACCCTGCACGACGCCGCCATGGACTTGGCCCTCGGCCAGCATCGGGTTCATCAAGACGCCGAAATCGTCGACCACGGTGAACTTGACCACATGGGTCTCGCCGGTGGCCGCGTCGACCTCCACCTCGGCCACGTGGCAGCCATTGGGGAAGGAGCGGCCGGGCAGGGTGGTGGTCTTTGACGTGACCAGCAGGTCGTCCTGGCCTTTCTCGCGGGCCAGATCAGCGGCCTCGATCAGGGTCATCACCGTGTTGGAGCCCTCGGCGCGGAACACCCCGTCTTCGAACGCCACCTCAGCCACACCAAGCTCGTCCGCCACGAAGGGGGCGAACTTGTCCACCACCGCAGCACCCGTGGCCTTGATCGCCGTGCCTTGCGTGGTGACCGAGCGCGAGCCGCCCGTGCCGCCACCCTTGGCGATGCGGTCGCTGTCTCCCTGCACGATGCTGATCTGATCCAGCGGGATGCCGGTATATTCATGGGTCAGCTGGCGGTAAACGGTTTCATGCCCCTGGCCGTTGGACTGGGTGCCGACATAAAGCGTCACGCCGCCCGGGGTGAATTCCAGCTGCGCGGTCTCAGACGGATCGCCCAGGATGCTTTCGATGTAGTAGCACAGCCCCTGACCCCGCAGCTTGCCGCGTTTGGCGGCCTCTGCCTTGCGGGCGGCAAAGCCCGCCATATCGGCCTCCGCCTCGGCGCGCGACAGCACCTTGTTGAAATCGCCCACATCGTAAATCTCGCCCGTTGCGGTGGTGTAGGGGAACTGGTCGGGGCGGACGAAATTTTTGCGCCGCAGCTCCAAAGGGTTGACGCCCAACTGGCGCGCGGCGTGGTCCATCGCGCGCTCCAGCTTGTAGATCGCCTCGGGCCGCCCCGCGCCGCGATAGGCATCGACCTGGGTGGTGTTGGTGTAGATGCCGGCATTGCGGAACCAGGCGGTCTGGATGTCATAGACCCCTGCCAGCACCCGCGAGGCCAGATCGGATTGGATGAACTGCGCAAAGCCCGAGTTATACGCGCCCATATTCGACAGGGTATCGACGCGGTAGGCGGTGATCTTCAGCTCTGCGTCAAAGGCCAGCTCCACCGTCGACAAAAGGTCGCGGCCCGAATTGTCCGACAGCATCGCCTCGGTGCGTTCCGACTGCCAGCGGACGGGTTTGTCCAGCGCGCGGGCGGCATGGGCGACCACAAAATATTCCGGGTAGTCAAAGGCTTTCATGCCGAAGCCGCCGCCCACATCCTCGGTGGTGACATGGACCTGCGCCTTATCCATGCCCAGCGTGGCAGCCAGCGAGCCCTTGAGCCCCCAGACCCCTTGCCCGCCATAGCCCATATGCAAACGGCCCTGCTGCATCTGCGCGAAACAGGCGCGCGGCTCCATCGGGTTGGCGATGACGCGGTTGTCGGCGACCTTCAGGCGCACGGTATGGGCGGCGGCGGCAAAGGCGGCGTCGGTCGCCGCCTTGTCGCCCACGGCCCAGTCATAGGCCACATTGTCAGGGGCCTCTGGGTGGATCGCGGGGCCGCCGGGTGCCAGCGCCATCGTTGTATCCAGCTCGTCATAATCGAACATGATCAGCTCGGCCGCATCCTTGGCCTGCGCCATCGTGTCGGCCACGACCACGGCAATCGGCTCGCCCACAAACCGCACCCTTCCTGTGGCCAGAATGGGCCGCCCGGGCGCCGCGCCCTTGGAGCCATCCTGATTGTCGATGATCGACGCGCCCATATTGTTCTTGACGCCCGCCGCCTCCAGATCGGCGGCGGTCACGACCAGATGCACGCCGTCCGCGTCGCGCGCGTCGCTGACATCAAGCATGGTGATCTCGCCATGCGCCACCGAAGAGCGGAACACGAAAGCATGCAGCGCGCCGGTGGGCACCGTGTCATCGGTGTAGCGGCCACGCCCTGTCAAAAAGCGGGTGTCTTCCAGGCGGCGCACGGGTTGGGCGGTGCCGAATTTGGTGGTCTGCTCATTCATGGGGGCGCTCCTTGGTTGGCATGGCGGGCGGGCATGGACGCATCTGCTGATGCGACACTAGCTTTTGGGCAGGCGCTGTCCAGTTTAATGGGAGGCAGGGGGCTGCGACCTTTAGGGCGCGGCGCCTTCCTGCAGCTCCTTGGCGCGGGCGGGCGGGATGCCCAGCACGGCCTCGATCTGGTGCAGCACCTGTTCCTCGACGTCGCGTTTGACCCCGTCGGCAAAGACCACCTTCCACAGCGCATGCAGCGTGGCTTCGCGTTCGGCCAGCCCGACCGCATCGCGCAGGATCCTGGCGACCTCTTCCGTGTCGGGCATTTCGGCCTCGAGCTTCTCGCAGGCGGCGCGCATCTGGGCCGCCTCGACCGGGTTGAGCCCATGCCGGGCGGCCAGCACCCGGTCAATCAGCTTGATCTCGGCAAAGAGGTAGCGCTGATCCGCCTTGGCCGCGCGCACCATCAGCATGCCCATCGCGTGGCGCGCATCGGCCTCTGGCAGCGGGGTGGTGTAGGCGGTCGGGTTGCCGAAAAGGGCGCGGAGCTGGTCGAACATATCTGGTGCCTTGGTCGTGCAAAACTGCGCGCACCCTAGCGCCCGCAACGCGGGGACGCAAAGCCCCCTGTGGCCGCCGGGCCAAGACCCCAGCCCAGCGACGCGCCCAAGCTATGCCCGGCGCGGTTTGGCCCGCACGGTTGGCGGGGCCTGCGTCGGGTCCTCGGGCCAGGGGTGTTTGGGGTAGCGGCCGCGCATATCCTTGCGCACATCGGCATAGGAGGAGGCCCAGAACCCCGGCAAATCCTGCGTCACCTGCACCGGTTTGTGCCCGGGCGACAGCAGCGTGATCTTCAACGGCACCCGGTCAGGCCCCACGGTGGGGTGGGTGGTCAGGCCGAACATCTCCTGCAGGCGGACCTCGATGCCGGGCACATCGCCTGCGTAATCCACCTGCGCGCGGCGTCCCAGCGGCGTGGTGATGGTGGCGGGCGCCAGCCGGTCGAGCTGCTGTTGCGCCTCCCAGCTCAGCGACAGGCGCAACGCCTCGGCCAGATTGACGGATTTCAGATCAGCAGCGGTTTTCTTGCCGCCAAGATGGGGCAGCAGCCAGTCCTCAAGGCTCTCCAGCAGGCCCGCATCGGACCAATCCACCGCATCGCCCAGATAGCGCCCACGCGCGCGCAGCAGCGTGGCCGGTTTGCTCCAATTCAAAGCGTCGATCCCCAGATCGCGGACGCCCTGCAACAGCGCCCGCGCCACGGCGTCCGCATCGGGGTCCTGCCAGACCCGGTCATCAAGGATCAGCTTGCCAAACATCTCGCGCCTGCGGGTCAGCACGCGCCCCTCGCGGCGCGACCATTCGCAAATGTCGTGCCATTTGATCTGATCGGCGTAGAGCGCGCGCAGCTCTGCCTCGCTGAGTGCGGCCGCCGCGCGTATGCGCGCCTGCCGCGTGTCGCCATCCAGATCGGCCACCGCCAGGAGGCGCTGGCCTGCCAGCGGGTCCTCGCCGGGCAGCTCTGCCCCTTTGCCGCCCGAGAGGTGAAACCGAGCCTCGCCGCCTTTGCGGCGCAGCGCCACGCGGTCTGGATAGGCAAGGGCCACCATCTCGCCGGTGCTGCGCCTGGGGCCTTTGGCGAACCGGGCGAGGCGTTTGGCCTCGGCCCTGACCTCGTGGCTGAGTGGGCCGCGCAGCCGCGCGCCGATATCGCTGCTTTGTCCTGGCGCGGGCCGGGCGGCCAGCAGGGCGGCCACGGTCGCAGCCCGCGCATCCGCCTGTGCCAGCATATGTGCGAGGCGCGGATGCAGCGGGACCCGCGCCAGAGCGCGGCCATGCGGGGTGATCCGCCCCGCGCCGTCCAGCGCGCCCAGCATCTGCAATACGGCGCGGGCCTCGGCCAGGCTGCCCTCTGGCGGCTGGCTCAGCAGCGCCAGCGCGCCCGGTTGCGCGCCCCATGCCGCCAAGTCCAGCGCGAGGCCTGCCAGATCCGCCGTCTCGATCTCGGGCGGGGCAAAGTCGGCCATCACGCCGTGTTCGGCTTTCGTCCAAAGCCGGTAGCAGACGCCTTCGGCGACCCGGCCCGCGCGGCCTTGCCGCTGGGTCGCTTCCGCTTTTGAGGCGCGTTCGGTGACCAGTCGTGACATGCCGCTGCCCGGGTCGTAGCGCGCGCGCCGGGCGCGCCCGGCATCAACCACCACGCGCACATCCTCAATGGTCAGGGAGGTCTCTGCAATCGAGGTCGCCAGCACGACTTTCCGCGCTCCCTGTGGCGCGGGCGCGATGGCCGCGCGTTGTTCGGCAAAGGGCAGCGCGCCGTAAAGTGGGCGGATCTGTACCTCAGCGGGCAAAGACAGCGCGGCTGCGACCCGCGTGATCTCGCGTGCGCCGGGCAGGAAGGCCAGAACGCCGCCGGTCGTCTCCGCTACTGCGCGGGTGATCAGCGCGGCCATATCCGCCTCCAGCCGCGCGCCCGCGCGGCGGGGCGTGTCGCGCCAGCGTGTCTCTACCGGGAAGCTGCGCCCTTGGGACGTCACCACGGGCGCGCCGCCAAGCAACGCGGCGACGGGCGCTGCGTCCAGCGTGGCGGACATGACCAGCAGCTTCAAATCCGCGCGCAACGCGCTGCGGCTTTCCCATACCAGCGCCAGCCCTAAATCGCCATTCAGTGAGCGTTCGTGAAACTCGTCAAAAACCACGCAGCCCACGCCGGGCAGCTCCGGGTCGGATTGCACCATGCGGGTCAGCACACCCTCGGTCACAACCTCGATGCGGGTGGCGGGGCCGGTTTTGGACGCCCCGCGCATCCGGTATCCCACGGTTTGGCCCACAGGCTCGCCCAGCAGATCGGCCATGCGCTCCGCCGCCGCGCGCGCGGCGAGGCGGCGCGGCTCCAGCATGATCAGCCGGCCCTCAAAGCTGCCAGCCTCCAGAAGCGCCAGCGGCACCCGCGTCGTCTTGCCCGCACCCGGAGGCGCCTGCAACACGCAGACCCCGCCCGCCATCCGGGCCAGCAGGTCGGGGATCACCCCCTCGATCGGAAGCTCAGTCGGTGAAGACGGTATGCGCATGCGCCCGTCTTAACCGCCCTCTAACGGCGCGTCATCACCGCGTTGCCGTAAAGCGTTTGGGTCACGACCTTCTCCACCCGGTAATCGCCCTGCGGGGTCTGGGTGTAGTAAAGGTTGAAGGGAAAGCGCGACTTCTCCGCCATATCCTCGGGCGAGAAGCCTTCGAGGCGGCGGTATTCGCCGTTGCACAGGATCTGGTCGCCCTCGGGGCGGGGGCTTGCCAGCTTCACCTGGGAGCGTCTCTTGCCGTCAAACATCTGCACATTCAGCTTGCAGACCTGATCCGGGCCCACGTTGCGGAAGGCCGCGTAGATCGCGGTCAGCGGGTCGACCGTGCCTTTCTGGGTCGCGGGGCTCAGATCGCCGGTGCTGCCCGTCACCACTTTGGGCACGCCGCCCGCATATGTCATGGTGGTGCGCGATTGCCGCTTGCCGGTATCGGCCGTCTCGTCATAGCGCGTCGGCGCAAAGTTGGCGCCGCGCACGGCGCCCTGCGCCTTGGCGGTGTATTTCAGCTTGGCCAGAAACCCCATCAGCCCGCCCGAGCGCAGCTCGCCCGTGGTCTGATAGCGCCCCGCCGCTTCTGATCCGGTAATGGTCAATGTCCCCGCCGTGAGGCCCCGGATCGAGACGTTGAACACCGCGTTGGTCTGCCCGTCGGCCAGGGCCGGTGACCCCGTCAATGCCCCGGCAAAACCCGCTGCCAGTATGAATGCGCGCATGGGGTGCCCCCTGACTTGCTACAATTTCCTGCTTGCCCCTTCATATTGGGGCTTCCAAAAAGGGTCACCACCCTTTTCACGCCCCTGTGAGGGGAAAAACAGGCGAAAGACCGCGCAGCAGTGAAACATATTGAAGAGTTGAGCGCCAAACTGATCACGGGAGACCGCCGTGCCCTGTCACGCGCGATCACGCTGGTCGAAAGCGCGCGGGCCGATCACCGCCAGGAGGCGCAGCTGTTGCTGGAGCTGGCGGCCAGGACGGGCCGCGAGGCCCTGCGCATCGGCCTGTCGGGCACGCCCGGCGTGGGCAAATCGACCTTCATCGAGGCGTTTGGCATGATGTTGACGGGGCAGGGCAAACGGGTGGCGGTGCTGGCGGTGGACCCCAGCTCCACCCGCTCGGGCGGCTCGATCCTGGGCGACAAGACCCGGATGGAGCGGCTCAGCCGCGATCCCAACGCCTTCATCCGCCCCTCGCCCTCGCAATCGCATCTGGGCGGCGTCGCGCGGCGCACCCGCGCGGTCGTGGCCTTGTGTGAGGCGGCGGGGTTCGACCTGGTGCTGATCGAGACGGTGGGCGTCGGCCAGTCTGAGACGATGGTGGCCGAGATGTCGGACATTTTCACGCTGCTTCTGGCGCCTGCGGGCGGCGACGAGCTGCAGGGCGTCAAACGCGGCATCATGGAGATCGCGGATCTAATCCTCGTCAACAAGGCCGACGGTGACCTCCTGCCCGCCGCGCGCCGCACCACCGGTGACTACGCAGGTGCGCTCCGCCTCCTC
>CAYLVP010000068.1:0-16812 GCA_964387155.1 uncultured Rhodobacterales bacterium
TTCTGGACCCAGCGTTTCGCCCGGATCAGCCAGATCCATCCCATCAAGTGAAGCGCACCTTGCCGATGAAGGGCAGGTTGCGGTTGCGTTGGGCGTAGTCGATGCCGTAGCCCACCACGAATTCGTCGGGGATCTCAAAACCCGTCCAGGTGGCCTTGATGTCCACCTCGCGGCGAGTGGGTTTGTCCAGAAGGGCGACGGTTTCCATGCGGGCGGGCGCGCGGGCGTCCAGCAGCTTGAGGACATGGCTTAAGGTAAATCCGGTGTCGACAATATCTTCGACCACCAGCACGTCGCGCCCGCCAATCTCCCCCCGCAAGTCTTTCAGAATGCGCACTTCTCGGCTGCTTTCCATGCTGTCGCCATAGCTTGAGGCCTCCAGGAAATCGACCTCGACGGGCAGGTCCAGCTCCCGCACCAGGTCGGCGATGAACACGAAAGAGCCCCGCAGCAGCCCCACGATCACCAGCTTGTCGGTCCCTGCGAAATGGTCGTGGATTTCGGCGGCCAAATCCTCGATCCGCGCGGCAATGGATTTGGCAGAGATCATCTGGTCGATCTCATAAGGTGGATGTGACATGGAACCCTCTTGCACTTATCGCTTTATGCAACGAAAACCCGTCAGACGTCGACCCAAAGGTAAGCAATGCCCCGCCACTCCGAGACCCGTACCCTGCCATATTCGGCGCAGCAGATGTATGACTTGGTGGCGGATGTGGCGCGATATCCGGAGTTTTTGCCATGGACGGCGGCGGCCCGCATCAGGTCGCGCACACCCGAAGACGCCCGGGAGATCGTCATTGCCGATCTGATCATCAGCTTCAAAGTGTTTCGGGAGAAATTCACCTCCCGGGTGGATTTGATGCCTGAGGATATGCGGATCGATACACAATATCTGGACGGGCCTATCAAGCATTTGCAGTCCAGCTGGAGATTTAAAGCGCTGGAGGAGGGCTGCGAGGTCAGCTTCGAGGTGGATTTCGAGTTCAAATCCCGTCTGATGCAGGGCGCGGCCAGCATGTTTTTCAACGAGGCCATGCAACGCATCGTCCGCGCCTTCGAGGCGCGTGCGAAAGACCTTTACGGCTAAGCTGGTTTGCGCGTCAGTTCGGCAGTGCCAGCAAATAGGCCGCGATTGCGTTCAGATCATCGTCGCTGAGCTGGCCCATATTCTCGATCACAGAGACCATATGCCCCCCCGCAGTATCAAAATCAGGCGTGAAGCCGGTCTTGAGGTAGCCTGCGATGTCGATGGCGCTCCATTGCAGGATGTCGGGGGTGATGCCGGGCACGCGGCCTGTGCCGGACGGGTCGGGCGCGCCGCGCATCCATTGGGCGGTGTCGAGCCCGCCAAGCGGATTGCGGGCGGTGTGGCATTCCGCGCAATGGCCCAGCGCCTCGACCAGATAGCGCCCGCGTTCCAGCTCTGCATTGGGGGCGTCCGCCACCCAGTCCTCGCTTTGAAACAGCAATTTCCAACCGCCAAGATTACGACGGATGTTGAAAGGGAAGGCCACGTCATGCGGTTCTGACGGGGTTGCATCTGGGGGCAGGGTTTGCATGAAGCCGTGCAGGTCGACGGCATCTTGCAGCGTCATCTTGTTGTAGCTCGTATAGGGGAAGGCCGGGAAATAGTGCTGGCCTGCGGGCGAGACCCCTCTGAGCACAGCTGTCACAAAGTCAGCCCGGCTCCACCCGCCGATCCCGTTTGTGGCGTCCGTGCTGATATTGGGGGCCTTGAACGTGCCGAAGGGCGACGGGAAGCTTTGCCCACCGGCCAGGACCAGCTTGGCATCGCCTTCCGCCTTCTCGGCCGTGTGGCAGGACGCGCAGCCCGACGCATAAAACACCTGCCGGCCTGCCTCTGGATCTGAGGACAGGCTGGCAAGTGCTTGTTCTGAAACGGTCTGTGGCCGGGTGGCAAACCAGTAGACCCCAAGGCCTACCAGCGCCAGAAAGACACCCCAGCGGAAGATGCGCCCCCACATAGGCCCGAGCTCTAGTTGCGCGGGCCGCGATACGCCTTGTGGCAGGAGCTGCAGGACGCGCCGACCGGGCCGAGCCCGGCTTGCAGGGCCTCAAGACCCGTGCCAGCTGTCTCGGACAGGGCCGCGGTTGCCTTGATCATCTTCGTCTGCTCTGCATCCATGCCGCCATCGGTCCAGATCTCTGCCTTGGCGCGGGAGCCGTCGACCTCACCCTGTGCCGTACCCGGCACCCAATAGGTGGATTGATCCAGTGCCGCGAGCGCTGCGAGGTTTGCGGCGGCCGCCGCTGCGGCGTCTGCGTTATATTCGGTGGCGCCCTTGGCCATATTGCCAAGCTGCTCGATGTTGAACGCGTAAAGCGACATATGCGCATTCCGGGCCTTCACGGCGGGGTTGCCGCCATGCCCGCCCGCATAGGCGATGGTGCCAACGGTGGCCACGGCCAGAAGCATCGTCATGCCTTTGATCTTCATCATCTTCGTACCTCTCTGTTCATGCTGAAATTTTTGTTTCCCTCGCCGCAAGTCTACGCTAGCAATTATTGAAATGAACTCCACATTTTTGTGAATTGAATTTCGATTTATGAACAGAGCCAACTGGGATGATCTGCGCTTTGTTCTGGCCGTGGCAGAGACCGGGTCGGTCAGCGAAGCCGCGCGCAGCCTGCAGGTGACCCATGCCACCGTGCTGCGCCGCGTCGCAGCCTTTGAAGAGCGCCACGGCGCGCCGGTCTTTTTGCGCGGCGCGCGGGGCTACACCGTTTTACCTGACAAGTTGGCCGTTCTGGAAGCCGCCCATCAGGTAGAGGCCGCAATTCTGGCCGTGGACCGATTGTTGACGGGATCGGCCAGTGCGGTCAAAGGCCCGGTGCGGATCACATCGACAGACAGCCTGTGCCAGACCGTGCTGGCGGGCCTCACCCATGAGATCGCGCGGGGCTATCCCGACCTGCGCCTGACGCTGCACAGCACCAACCAGGCCCTTGACCTCAGCCGCATGGGCGCTGACATCACCGTGCGCCCGGCCAAGGCGCTTGATGACAGTCTGATCGGCGCGCGCGCCGGGCTGCTGCGCATCGTGCCATATCGGGCCAAGGGAACGGCCGCCCAGACATGGTTGTCTTTGGAAGGCGCGCTTGGCCGCACCGTTGCGGCAGAGTGGATGGCGCAGAGCCTGCGCAAATCGCAGATCGGCATGGGCTCGGACAGCTTTATGGCACTGCAAGCGCTGGTGGCGGCGGGTGCGGGGCAGAGCTTCCTTCCGACCATCTTGGCGGAGGCGGATTCGCGGCTGGAGCGCGCCGACTGGCCCGGCGCGGCATTCACCGTGCCGGTCTGGGTCGCCTGCGCGCCCGAATTTGCCCATACGCCAAAGATACAGGTGGTCAGTGAGCTGTTGATCGCGCGGCTGACAGGCCTGCTGGTCTGAGCGCGCTCAAGCGCCCCGCCAGATCCAGCCCCCCCCGAGGATCCGGGTCGTGCCGTCTTCGTAAAAGACGCATGCCTGTCCGGGGGAGACGCCTTCCTCCGGCGTGAGCAACTCAACCGTCGCCTCTGTCGCGGACACGGGCCGGATCACGGCGGGCATGGGCGGCTTGGTCGAGCGGACACGCACGTTGACATGCCACTCATCAGCGCTGGCAAAGGGGGTATCGCCCAGCCAGTTGATCTCGCGCACCGGCACTTGCCGCGTCGCAAGCGCCTCTTTCGGGCCCACGATCACGCGTTTCGTGTCGACATCCAGCTTGACCACGTAAAGCGGGGTCTCAAGCCCCCCGATACCCAAGCCGCGCCGTTGCCCGATCGTGTAGTGGATCACGCCCTGATGCGTGCCGAGCACATGGCCGTCCATATCCACTATATCGCCTGGCTCACCGGCTCCGGGGCGTAGCTTTTCAATGACTTGCGCGTAATTTCCGTTTGGCACAAAGCAGATATCCTGACTGTCCGGCTTGTCGGCCACGCTCAGCCCGTAACGCGCGGCAAGCGCGCGGGTTTCCGCCTTGGACGGCAAATGGCCCAGCGGGAAGCGCAGGTAGTCCAGCTGCGCCGGGGTGGTCGAAAACAGAAAGTAGCTCTGGTCGCGGTTGCTATCGGCGGCGGAGTGGAGCTCTGCACCCTCGGGGCCCATTTTGCGCTGGATATAATGGCCCGTGGCCATGCAATCGGCGTCCAGATCCTTGGCCGTTTCCAGCAGGTCCTTGAACTTCACCCGCTCGTTGCACCGGATGCAGGGCACCGGCGTTGCACCGGCCAGATAGCTGTCAGCAAACTCGTCTATCACGGCGTCTTTAAAGACATTTTCGTAATCGAGCACATAATGCGGAAAGGCCATTTCCTCAGCCACGCGGCGCGCGTCATGGATGTCACGGCCCGCGCAGCAGGCGCCTTTCTTGGCCAAGGCCGCGCCGTGATCATAAAGCTGCAGGGTAACGCCGACCACGTCATAGCCTTCCTCTGCCAGCATCGCGGCCACGACCGATGAATCCACGCCACCTGACATGGCGACGACCACGCGGGTATCGGCGGGCGCTTTGGCAAAGCCCAGCGAGTTGAGTTTTCCGTCTGTCCAGTCGAGCGCCATGTCGATGCGTCCTGATTGCAAGTTTTGCGGTGAGGCGCTGCAAAATATAGGAAAATCTTAGGTTTCTACAAGCGCGGGCTTCACCGCTCCTTAAGCCCTTGGGCGTCATCTGCGCCAAGCTTGCACGAAATGGAAGAGCGAAAATGTATCTTAAACGTCCCTCCGGGCCGCGTGTTGTGACCTTGGCCGATGGCACGACCCTGTCCCGGGCCGATTTGCCAAGTGTGAATACATCGCGTTGGGTGGCGAGCCGTAAGGCTGCGGTGGTCAAAGCGGTCGAGGCGGAGCTCCTTGACGCCAAAGAAGCATGCAGTATGTACGGACTTTCCCTTGAAGAGCTTGACAGTTGGCGGTCTGCCGTGTCCGAATTCGGGGAAGGAGCGTTGAAAACGACTGCATTACAGCGTTTCAGACAACATGACATGTCGTCTTGAGTTTTTTCAAGTTTGAGAATTGGCCGGTAACTTTAGGTTAACCTTTTTCGGTAATTCTTAATATCGAGTGTTTCGAGGGGACTTATCGGAGATAGTCCAATGCGCGTTCTTCTAGTTGAAGACGACCCAACGACAGCAAAATCGATCTCGATGATGCTGACCCATGCCAATCTGAACGTATATACCACCGACCTCGGTGAAGAAGGGATCGATCTTGCCAAGCTCTATGACTATGACCTGATCCTGCTGGACCTGAACCTGCCCGACATTACCGGCCATGAAGTGCTGCGCCAGCTCCGGCTGAGCCGCATTGAAACTCCGATCCTGATCCTGTCCGGCGCGGATGATACCGAGAACAAGCTGAAAGGCTTCGGCTTTGGCGCGGATGACTATCTGACCAAACCGTTCCACCGCGAAGAACTTGTCGCCCGCATCCACGCGATCATTCGTCGCTCGAAAGGTCATTCGCAATCGGTGATCAACACCGGGCAGATCGCCGTCAACCTCGACGCCAAGACGGTGGAGGTGGGGGGCAAATCTGTGCATCTCACCGGCAAAGAATACCAAATGCTCGAACTGCTGTCGCTGCGCAAAGGGACCACGCTGACGAAGGAAATGTTCCTCAACCATCTCTATGGCGGCATGGATGAGCCGGAGCTGAAGATCATCGACGTGTTCATCTGCAAGCTGCGCAAAAAGCTCGCGACAGCAAATGACGGTGAAAGCCATATCGAAACGGTTTGGGGCCGCGGATATGTGCTGCGCGATCCTGCCCCGCAAGAAGAAGACAATCCCGCACGAATTGCCATCGGCGCCTAACGCGACACCTTCCCCTCCCTCCGGTGGACGAAAACACCCCGTTTTGCACGTGCTGCAAGCGGGGTGTTTTTTTTGGCTTGACCCGCCCGCCCCCAAGGGCCGCGCGTCAATTCACCTTGCTTGGCACGGCCCCGACTGGACGCGCCTTGGTCGGCGACGTATCTCTTGCGTGTCCCTTTGGCCGTAACCGGCGATTGCCCTTGAGATCTGGAGCCCCACCCACATGTCTGACCTGAGATCGCGCCCGGTAGATGACCTCACCCAAGAGGAGGCGCGTCAGGAGCTGGCAGCACTGGCGGACGTGCTCGCAGCAGCAAACCGCGCCTATCACACAGAGGATGCGCCTGACCTTTCGGATGCAGAGTATGATCAGCTCAAGCGCCGCAACGCGGCCATTGAAGCCCGCTTCCCCGGTCTCAAACGCACAGACAGCCCGTCTGATCAGGTTGGTGGTCCGCTGGCCGAAGGGTTTGGCAAGATCACCCATGAGGTGCGGATGCTGTCATTGGGCAATGCGTTCGACGCAGCGGATGTCGCTGAATTTGACGCCCGTATCCGAAAATACTTAGGGCTCGCGCAGGACGCTGCGCTGAATTACACGGCAGAGCCCAAGATCGACGGGCTGTCGCTGTCCTTGCGGTACGAGGCGGGTCAGCTGGTCTATGCGGCGACGCGTGGTGACGGCATGATCGGCGAGAATGTGACCGCCAATGCACGTATGATCGCCTCGATCCCGCATCGCTTGCAAGGCGCGCCGGAGGTGCTTGAGGTGCGCGGCGAGGTCTATATGTCGCATGACGATTTTGCAGATCTCAATGCAAGGCAAGAGGCGTCGGGTGCGAAATCCTTTGCCAATCCGCGCAATGCCGCCGCCGGGTCTTTGCGCCAGCTTGATGCAAATATCACCAAATCTCGCCCGCTTGAGTTTTTCGCCTATGCCTGGGGGGCGCTCAGCGCGCCGCTCGCCCCAACCCAGATGGGCGCGATTGACCGGCTGGCGGGGCTTGGATTTCAGACGAACCCGCTGACAGCCCTTTGCGACGGGCCGGACGAGCTGATCTCGCATTACGCCCGGATCGAAGAGCAGCGTGCGACGCTAGGCTACGATATCGACGGGGTGGTTTATAAAGTGGATGATCTCGCGTTGCAGGCGCGGCTGGGGTTCCGCTCGACAACGCCGCGCTGGGCGATTGCCCATAAATTCGCGGCTGAGCTCGCCTGGACGCGCCTGGAGGCCATTGAAATTCAGGTCGGGCGCACGGGTGCGCTGTCGCCGGTGGCGCGGTTGCAGCCGGTGACAGTGGGCGGGGTCGTCGTCTCCAACGCGACGCTGCATAACGAGGACTACATTGCCGGGCGCGATGCTAAGGGAGCGCCCATTCGCGACGGCAAGGATATTCGCGAAGGCGACTGGGTGCAGGTCTACCGTGCGGGCGATGTGATCCCGAAGATTGCTGATGTGGACCTGTCGAAACGGCCTGATGGGGCGCAGCGCTATGCGTTTCCCACATCATGCCCGGAGTGCCAGTCCGACGCCGCGCGCGAAGAAGGCGATGCGGTGCGCCGCTGCACGGGCGGGCTGATCTGCCCGGCGCAGGCGGTGGAAAAGTTGAAACATTTCGTCTCCCGCGCAGCCTTTGACATTGAGGGGCTCGGCGCAAAACAGGTGGAGGCGTTTTACCACGACGACCAGCTCAGCGTGACAGAACCCGCAGATATTTTCACCCTGCGTGAGCGCGATGGGCGCGCCCTGACCAAGCTGAAAAACCGTGAGGGCTGGGGCGAGAAATCCGCGGCCAACCTGTTTGACGCGATCGATGAAAAGCGCCGCATTTCGTTGAACCGGGTGATCTTCGCGCTGGGTCTGCGTCATGTCGGCGAAAGCGCGTCGAACCTTCTGGCGAACCATTACACCAGCTGGCAGGCCTTTGAATCCGCGATGATCGACGCGGGCAAAAAGGAAGGCGATGCCTGGGAAGAGCTTATCGGCATTGACGGGGTGGGCGGCGTCATGGCGGCCTCGGTGACCGATGCGTTTGCGCAATCGCAGGAACGCGCAGCGATTGACCGCCTGATCGCGCAGCTTGACGTGCAGGAGATGCCGAAACGCGATACCTCCTCCAGCCCGGTTACGGGCAAAACGGTTGTTTTCACCGGCACGCTGGAAAAGATGACACGGGCCGAGGCGAAAGCCACAGCCGAGGCGTTGGGCGCCAGGGTTTCAGGCTCGGTCTCAGCCAAGACCGATCTGCTGGTCGCGGGGCCGGGGGCCGGGTCAAAGGCGAAGAAAGCCGCTGATCTGGGGATTGAGACATTGGATGAGGACGGCTGGCTAGACCTCATTGGGGCAGGATGAGCGGGCGATGAGCGGACGCCCGGAAATTCTGTTTCGGCTCTTCGGTGCGCTGACCAAGCTGGACGGCATTGGCCCCAAAACAGCACAGCTGATGGCCGGGCTCGACATTGAAAAGCCGCGCGACGTTATCTTTACCTTGCCGGGCTCAGGCATTGACCGGTCGCGCAAGGACAGCATCCGCGACGTGGTTCTGCCCGCGACCGTCACCGTCGAGGTCGAGATCGGGATGCATGTCCCACCCCGCCAGAAGGGGCGGCCCTACCATGTGCATGTGCGCGACACGCAGACCGAGTTTCGGCTGGTCTTCTTCCATGCCCGTGGCGACTATTTGCAAAAGCAGCTGCCGACGGGGCAGCGGAGGCTGATCTCGGGCAAGGTCGAGATGTTCGACAGCATGGCGCAGATGGTCCATCCCGATCACATGCTGCGCGTCGATGAGGCGGACACGATCCCGGCGTTCGAGCCGGTCTACCCGCTGACCCAGGGCGTGACGCAAAAGGTCATGTATCGTGCGGCGCGCGCGGCCCTTGAGATGGTGCCAGAGCTTGCGGAATGGATTGACCCCAACCAGAAGGCCAAGGCCGATTGGCCCGATTTCAAAGCCGCGATTGAAGCAGCACATGCGCCCGCGTCATTGAAGGATATGGCGGCCACAACGCCTGTGCGCGAACGGCTGGCTTATGACGAGATGTTTGCCCATCAGCTGACTTTGTCGCTGGCCCGCGCCTCGCTGCGGGCCAAGCCGGGCGTATCGAGCCAGGCCACGGGTGCGCTGCAATCGAAGGTCTTGGCCGCGCTGCCGTATCGCCCAACCGGGGCGCAGACGCGCGCGATTGCTCAGATCACGACGGACATGGGTGCGCCGACCCGGATGAACCGGCTTTTGCAGGGGGATGTGGGTTCGGGCAAGACGCTGGTGGCGTTCATGGCGCTTTTGACGGCAGTGGAGGCAGGCGGGCAGGGCGTCTTGATGGCGCCGACCGAAATTTTGGCGCGTCAACATTTGGAGAGCCTGCAGCCCTTGGCCGAGAATGCAGGCGTTGTTCTTGAGTTGTTGACCGGTCGCGACAAAGGGGCGGAGCGGGCGGCCAAGCTGGCCGCGCTCGCCAAGGGTGACATCCAGATGCTCGTGGGCACCCATGCGGTGTTTCAAAAGGATGTGGCGTTTCGCGATCTCAGGCTGGCCGTGGTCGACGAGCAGCACCGGTTCGGCGTCTCACAACGGATGGAGCTGGGCGCAAAAGGGGCCGCCGTCGATGTGCTGGTGATGACCGCCACGCCAATCCCGCGCTCGCTTGCACTTGCGCAGTTTGGGGACATGGACGTCTCGGTCCTTGACGAAAAACCACCGGGGCGCAAGCCCGTGACAACCGCCACCGTTTCCACCGCGCGGATGGATGAGGTGGTCGAAAAACTGCGCGGCGCCATCCGTGAGGGGCGACAGGCCTATTGGGTCTGCCCGTTGGTTGAAGAAAGCGAGGTCTCGGACAAGACCGCTGCAGAAGACCGGTTCAAGCGATTGCGCGCCGCGCTGGGCGAAAGTGTCGTGGGGCTTGTCCATGGGCAAATGCCGCCCGTCGAAAAAGACGCGGCCATGGCTGATTTCGTGGAAGGTAGAACCAAGGTTCTGGTGGCCACCACCGTGATTGAAGTGGGGGTGAATGTGCCTAATGCCACGATCATGGTGATTGAACGTGCCGAAGGCTTTGGGCTTGCGCAGTTGCACCAGCTGCGCGGACGTGTGGGCCGGGGGGAAGGGGCGTCGACCTGTTTACTGATGTTCCAGGACCCGCTAAGCGAAACGGCGAAGCGGCGGCTGAACATTCTGCGCGAGACCGAAGACGGCTTCCGCATATCCGAGGAAGACCTGGCCATGCGCGGGGCAGGGGATCTCATCGGGACGGCTCAATCGGGGCTGCCGCGCTTTCGGATCGCCGATCTTGAACGGCAATCGGCCCTGATGGAAATTGCGCAATCAGATGCGCGCGCGCTCTTGGCCGGCGATCCAACCTTAAGCTCTGAGCGCGGGGAGGCCGCCCGCGTGCTTTTATGGTTGATGGAGCAGGACCGCGCTATTCGTTTGATTTCAGTGGGTTAGCGCGGCTGAGCCTTTACCTGACCTAGCGGCACCCTTCGAATGTTCGCAAATGTTCTTAAAAAGTTCTTTACTTGCGTTAACCAATATGAGAACAAAGAGGCAACAAAGAAAACAAGACTTGAGGAGGTCACCGCCCATGATCGCTGATGTGAAAAAGATACTCACCCATTCGCCCATGACCGTATTGCAGGATGCCGCCGGCATCGCCGCGATTGGCGTGATGATGTGCGTGACCCTCTACCTGCCACAACTTTTCTAGAGATAACTGCCTGCTGTCTGTTGCCCGTGGAGCGGGCCTTGCTTTGATCGTCCCATCCAGCTTGGCCTTGCCAGTTACGCCTTGTCCCCAACTTGTCCTGCCGGGCTGCCTCTTCTTCCGGCGGTATGCGTAACGCTCCATCCAGACAAGCCGACTGCCGCCGCGCTCTTCCCAGAGTGCGGCGGTTTTTTATGGGGCTTTGATTAGCTGGATGTGGCCTCGACCAGCGCGTCGAGCGTCAGCAGGATGGACGCGTGACGGTTCTTGTAATCGCGCGCGGGCAACAGCACTTTGAGCCCGTCAAATGGCGCATCGGGGGCCGGGCCTTCTTGCTTGAGCATAGCCTTCAGCTGGTCGCGCGCGGTCAAGATCTCTGACGGGGTGCGCCCAATCACATTGCCCCCGACGACCGATGCCGCCGCCTGGCCGAGCGCACAGGCTTTGACGTCCTGCCCGAACTGGCGGACCTGCCCGCCCGCCATCACCACATCCACCGTTACAGTCGACCCGCAAAGGGGGGAGCGCTTCTTCACCGTAATGTCGGGCGATGCCAGCCGGTCGAGCTTCGGGATATCGGCTGCGAGGGCCAGAATTTGGCCGGAATAGAGTTTGATCAGGTCGCCATCAGTGCTCATCGCGTCCGGTCCTTGCGGAATGGGTCTTTCGAGACATAGATAAGGCAGCCCGGCACAGATGCAAAGGAAATGCGGCATGCAATTTGATCCTGCGACACTGACTTATGACGCGGCGGGGCTGATCCCCTGCATCGCCCAGGCCGAGGGCAGCGGCGAGGTTTTGATGATGGCCTGGATGAACGCTGATGCCGTGACCAAGACGCTCAACACCGGGCGCGTCACCTATTGGTCGCGCTCGCGGCGTGCGTTTTGGGTCAAAGGTGAGACATCGGGCCACACACAAGAGCTTGTCGATCTGCGCGTGGATTGCGACCGCGATTGTCTTTTGGCCGTTGTGCGTCAAACCGGCCCGGCCTGCCATACCAACCGGCGGGTGTGCTTTTATACCTCGGTGACGTCAGGGCAAGAGGTTGAACTGATGGTGCCAGATGAAGAAGGCGGTATTTGAGTATTTTCAATCAAATGGAGACAGGGCCGGTCGCTTCAAGGGGCAACCCGACCATGCGGCGGATATCGGCTGGGGTGGCTCCGTCCGCGCGGTATTTTGAGATTGCGCGCGCATCGTCACGCTTGGCCAGCCGTTTGCCCTGATCGTCGCGGATCAGCCGATGATGGTGATAGATGGGCGCGGGCAGGCCCAGCAGCGCCAACAGCAAAACCTGGATGGGCGTATAGGCAAAGAGATCCTCGCCGCGCACCACATGGGTGACGCTTTGGGCATGATCATCAAGGGCTGCGGCCAGAAAATAGGCGATGATTTCGTCGCTCTTGCGGTAAAGCACCACGTCACCGATCAGGGTCATGGCCTGCCCGGCATCGATGAGGTGCCGCCCGCCGTGTTGCGGGCCTTCCTCAATGAAATCCGGCAGCGACGGGCCGAGGCGGACAAGCGCCTTGTCGAGATGCAGGCGCAGCGCATCACCGGGCTTACGATCCGACATCGGGCGGTGCTTGCACGTGCCGGGATAGACCGCCGGGATCGCGCCTTCCTGCGGGGCCGATTGCGCGGCTTGGATATCGCGGCGCGAACAGGAACAGGGGTAGAGCAGCCCCCCGGCGGCCAGCTGTTCCAGGGCGGGCGCGTAATCGGCGAGTTTTTCGGATTGCCGCAGCACCGGCGCGTCCCAGCTGAGGCCAAGCCAGCGAAGGTCCTCCAAGATCAGGGCGTCATAGGCGGGTTTGGAGCGCTGCAGATCGGTGTCTTCCATCCGCAAGAGGAACCTGCCGCCTTGGCCCCGCGCCATATCATGTGCGTAGAGTGCGGAATAGGCATGACCCAGATGCAGCGGCCCTGTGGGGCTGGGTGCAAACCTGGTACAAAAACTCATGCCTTCTCAAAGAGATAGATCATGCTCTTCAGACCAATACCGGGCAGATGGGTGCCGTAATCCTCGCAGCGCAGGATATGTCCTGCATCTTTGAGGCGTTGGATGCCAGCCGGGTAGTCCGGGTCCTCCAGCGCATGATCATTCAGCGATAACCCAAACAGACCACCTTTGGGCAAAAGCTCAATCAGCGTGCCCATCAGGGAGGCAGGCCCCGCCCCGGTAGAGATCACGCCCACCGCCATGATCACGGTATAATCGTTTGGCTCAATAGGCAGAGGCGCATCTAGGTCAAGTTCGACGAGGTTGCGGTAAATCCCACGCGCGCGGCATTTTTCCAGCATGCCGGGCGAGGGGTCCATCCCGTCAATCGCCGTGAACCCGGCCTCCGACAATGCCGCGCCGGACAGCCCGGTGCCACAGCCATAGTCGAGGATCGGCGTGGTCGTGTCAGCGAGCGCATCCGACAAGGCGGCCGCGAGCCGGGCAGGTGTCGCGTATCCGTTTTCGCCCACTTCCGCGTCATAGCTGTCAGACCAATCATCATAAAGCTCCCGCAATGCGTCTTTGCCGGAGGTTTTGTAGGTTTTGTCGAGAAATTTTTCTGCCATGGCCCGAGCTTGGCAAATCGCTTAGGCCGCGTCCAGTCGCGCTTGATCAAGCCAATGCGACCAGGCGTGTTTTGCCCGGTCCGTATAGAGCTTGTAGCGGGTCTTGCGATTCTTGCGTCCCCCCTTGGCATCAACCGGGGGGAAGAGGCCGAAATTCACATTCATCGGCTGGAAGGTCTTGGCATCGGCCCCGCCCGTGATATGCGTGATCAGCGCGCCCATCGCCGTTTCAGGCGGTGGGGCTTCGATGGGCTGGCCGGTCAATTCAGCCGCTGCAAATCGGCCCGCCAGTAGCCCCATGGCAGCACTTTCGACATAGCCTTCCACCCCTGTGATCTGGCCCGCAAAGCGCAGATGGGGTTTCGATTTCAGCCGCATCTGCGCATCGAGCAGCGTGGGGGAGTTGATGAACGTGTTGCGGTGGATGCCGCCGAGCCGCGCGAACTCCGCCTCTTCCAGCCCGGGGATCATGCGCAGCACCTCTTTCTGGGCGCCGTATTTCATCTTGGTCTGGAAGCCCACGATGTTGAAGAGCGTGCCCAGCGCATTGTCGCGGCGCAGCTGGACGACGGCATGGGCTTTGATGTCTGGCTGATGCGGATTGGTCAGACCGACGGGCTTCATTGGGCCAAAGCGCAAGGTCTCGCGGCCACGTTCTGCCATCACCTCAATCGGCAGGCAGCCGTCGAAATAGCCTGCCGTCTCGCCGGGTTTGAATGTGGTCTTTTCTGCGGCCAGTAGCGCGTCGATGAAAGCCTCATAGGTTTCACGGTCCATGGGGCAGTTGAGATAAGCGGTGCGCTCTTCCTCGGTCTCGCCCTTGTCATAACGCGACTGAAACCAGGCTTTTTCCATGTTGATCGTGTCGAAATAGATGATTGGCGCGATCGCGTCGAAAAAGGCGAGCGCGTCCTGGCCGGTCTCGTTGGCGATTGCTTCGGCCAGAGAGCCTGATGTCAGAGGCCCGGTTGCGATGATCCACTGACCCTGGGCGGGCAGGCCGGTGATCTCGTCATAGCTGATGGTGATGTTGGGGTGAGCAGTGAGCCTGGCGGTCACGGTCTCTGCAAATGAGTCGCGATCCACAGCGAGCGCGCCGCCAGCTGGCAGGGCATGGGCATCCGCGCAGGACATGATCAGCCCACCGGCCTGCCGCATTTCCCAGTGGAGCAATCCAACGGCGTTTTGCTCGTCATCATCGGAGCGGAAAGAGTTAGAGCAGACCATCTCCCCCAGATTGCCGGTGCGATGGGCGAAGGTTTCCACCTTGGGCCGCATCTCGTGAATCACCACCTGCACGCCCGCATTCGCGGCCTGCCACGCAGCTTCCGACCCGGCCATGCCGCCGCCGATGATGTTGAGGATTTTGCTCATAGGGTGCGATGTAGCGGGCGCAGCGCGGGTTGAAAAGTGCGGCGCCTCAGTATTTTGGCCCAAACGGAGCCGTTAGCGGGCGTCAAGAGAATAGCGACCAGGGCCAAAAGCGGCGAGCATCAGGAAACCGCCTGCGATGGACCAGTTCTTGACGAAGATGGTCATCTGCCACGGATCGTCGGGAATGTAGTGAAAGATCGACGTAGCGACACAATAGGCGGCGGCGAGCAGCGCGATGGGCCGCGTGTGCCAGCCTGCCAGAAGAGCGGCACCGGCGAGGGCGTTGAAGGCGAGCGCGGGGTAGACGAGGGCGGGCGGCAGGCCCCAATTGGCCAGCAGGCCCATTGCTGGGCCCGCATCACCCAGTTTTTGCAACGCTCCGAGGATCAGGAGCATGGCCAGAAGGACCCGGCCCGCGAAGGCCAGCGCGTCGGTCATTCCTCAGCCGGGCCGTTTTCCTCATCCTCGTCACCCTGATCGGCAATTCGCGCGACGGAGCTGACGGTCTCGCCCTTGCCTGTATCAAACACCTTCACCCCGCCCGCAGAGCGGGACCGGAAGGAGATGCCGTCAACCGGGCAGCGGATCGATTGGCCTTTGGAGGTCGCCAGCATAATCTGGTCATCCATTTCGACCGGGAAGGAGGCCACGATATCGCCTGCCTTCATCGACATGGCCTGCACGCCCATGCCGCCGCGCCCGCGCACAGGGTAGTCATGGCTGGAGCTGATCTTGCCCGCGCCTTGCGCCGTGATTGTCAGGATCAAATCTTCGCTTGCGGACATCTCGGCGTAGCGTTCTGGCGAGAGCTGCCCGCCGGAAACGGCGTCTTCATCCTCTTCGGTATCGTCCTCGGTCAGGCCAGCCATCAGGCGGCGCTGTTTGAGATAGGCGGTGCGTTCCTCCGGCGTGGCGATGAAATGCCTGATCACCGACATTGAAACAACCGATTGGCCATCCTGAAGCTTGATGCCGCGCACCCCGGTGGAGCTGCGCGAGGAGAAAACGCGCACATCAGTCGTCGGGAAGCGAATGGCGCGGCCCGCATTGGACATTAGCATGACGTCGTCATTTTCGTCACAAATGCGGGCATTCACCAGCTCAACCCCCTCGGGCAGCTTCATCGCAATCTTGCCGTTGCGCATCACATTGGTGAAATCCGACAGCGCGTTGCGGCGTACGTCGCCTGCTGTGGTGGCGAAGACAATTTGCAGATCGCCCCAATCCTCTTCGTCCCGGTCCACCGGCATGATGGCGGCAATCGAGACGCCCGCCGGGATCGGCAGGATGTTGACAATGGCCTTGCCCTTGGCCGTGCGCCCGCCCTGCGGCAGACGCCAGGTCTTGAGCTTGTAGACCATGCCATCCGTCGTGAAGAACAGCAGCTGCGTATGGGTGTTGGCGACAAAAAGGGTCGTGACAACGTCATCTTCCTTGGTGGCCATGCCACTCAGGCCCTTGCCGCCGCGCCGCTGCGCGCGGAACTCGGCCAGCGGGGTGCGCTTGATCCAGCCGGTTTGGGTCACGGTGACGACGACATCTTCCTTCTCGATCAGGTCCTCGTCTTCCATGTCGCCGGACCAGTCGACAATTTCGGACCGGCGTGGGACGGCAAACTGGTCTTTGACCTCTTTCAACTCGTTTGAGATGATTTCCATGATCCGGTCGCGCGAGCGCAGGATCGCGAGGTATTCCTTGATCTTGGCGGCGAGCTCTTCCAGCTCGTCCGTGACCTCTTTGACGCCGATCTGTGTCAGGCGCTGCAGGCGCAGGTCCAGAATGGCACGGGCCTGCGTTTCGCTGAGGTTATAGGTGCCGTCCTCATTGACCGTATGGGTCGGGTCATCGATCAGCTTGATGTAATCGGCGATGTCGCGGGCAGGCCAGGCGCGGGTCATCAGCCGCGCGCGGGCCTCCGCCCCGTCGGCGGAAGAGCGGATCGTTTGCACGACCTCATCAATATTGGTCACTGCCACGGCCAGACCGCACAGGATGTGGGAGCGTTCGCGCGCCTTGCGCAGCTCATAGGCGGTGCGGCGGGCGACGACCTCTTCGCGGAAAGACACGAAATTCGTCAGGAACGACCGCAGGGTCAGTGTTTCAGGCTTGCCGCCATTCAACGCCAGCATGTTGCAGGCAAAGCTGGTTTGCATCGGCGTGAACCGAAAGAGCTGGTTGAGCACGACCTCGGCCGTGGCGTCACGCTTCAGCTCGACCACGACGCGCACACCGACGCGGTCGGATTCGTCCTGAACATGGGCGATGCCCTCGATGCGTTTCTCGCGCGCGGCCTCGGCGATCTTTTCGATCATCGTGGCCTTGTTCACCTG
>CAYLVP010000069.1:0-3405 GCA_964387155.1 uncultured Rhodobacterales bacterium
TCGCGCCGGGCGTGGTGCCCCAATCCTCATGCAGCTTCATCGCGCAGGCCCCGCCCTTGACCTGTTCGACCAGCGCATCAGGCAGGGAGGCGTTGCCCTTGCCCGCGAAGCCAATGTTCATCGGCACGCCGTCCACCGCCTGCATCATCCGCCCGATATGCCACGGGCCGGGGGTACAGGTGGTTGCCAGTGTGCCGTGCGCGGGTCCAGTGCCGCCGCCCAGCATGGTGGTCAGGCCAGAGTGCAACGCGTCCTCAATCTGCTGCGGGCATATGAAATGAATGTGGCTGTCAAACCCGCCTGCCGTGACGATGCGACCCTCGCCTGCAATGGCTTCCGTGCCGGGCCCCACGATAATATCGACGCCCGGTTGCGTATCTGGATTGCCCGCCTTGCCGATCTTGTGGATGCGTCCGTCCTTGAGGCCGATATCGGCCTTGTAGATGCCGGTATGATCCACAATCAGCGCGTTGGTGATGACCGTGTCGACCGCGCCTTTCTCCCGCGTGACCTGAGACTGCCCCATGCCGTCGCGGATCACCTTGCCGCCGCCGAACTTGACCTCTTCGCCATACGCTAGAGCATTCGCCCCGGAGCCACCCGAGGCCGCCCCCGCCCGCTCCGCACTCAAATCACGCTCTACTTCGATGATCAAATCAGTGTCAGCGAGGCGCACCTTGTCGCCCACAGTGGGACCGAACATGGCGGCGTAATCGGATCTGGAGATTGTGGCTGGCATGTTAACTCCCTGATTCTACAGAACTAAGCGAGCAAGGAAATTCTCCGGATGCGACCTGAATTCTTGCGTGCATTGTTGGAAGAAATTTTGTGTGAAGATTGGGGGGCTCCAGCCGTGAAAACGGCGACACAGAAGGAGCCCAAGAATGAGGCTTTCCAATTACATGAACATTCTGGCAATTTTCTTGAGCAACTGTCCCAAGTATCAGCACGTTGCGCCCTCTTTGTTCTTGATGGGGATATTCCTTGCTGAGAGAGGGCACTAATCTAGCTCCCCCATCACGCCTTGATTAAACCCAAAAACCCGCCGCGCGCCCGAAATCGCAATCAGCTGCACCTCCCGCGACTGCCCCGGCTCGAACCGCACGGCCGTCCCTGCTGCAATGTCCAAACGCATCCCACGCGCCGCGTCGCGGTCGAACTCAAGCGCGACATTGGCCTCCCCGAAATGGTAGTGCGAGCCAACTTGAACGGGCCGGTCCCCGGTATTGGCCACTTGCAAGGTGATCGCCTCGGCGCCCACATTCAGCTGCACCGCGCCCTTTGCCGGGAAAATCTCACCTGGGATCATCAGAGCCTCTTCATCATTGTTCCAAAAATATCCCCGCCGGAGGCATAAAATCTTCAGCGGATCGGGTTATGCACGGTGACAAGCTTGGTGCCATCTGGGAAGGTGGCCTCGACCTGGACGTCATGGATCATCTCGGGGATGCCTTCCATACATTGCTCGCGGGTGATGACCTGCGCGCCCGCTTCCATCATCTCGGCCACGCTGCGCCCGTCGCGCGCGCCCTCCACCACGGCGTCGGTGATCAGTGCAATCGCTTCGGGATGGTTCAGCTTGACGCCTCGGGCCAGCCGTTTGCGGGCCACTTCGGCCGCCATGGCCACCATCAGCTTGTCTTTTTCGCGAGGGGTGAATTGCATCGTCTAAATCATCCAGGTTCGGGGAAGGTCAGCGTTGGTCAGCGCGGTCAAAAGCGGCATGGCGGTCTTGCGCAGCGCTTGGGAGTCGCGCGCGACCAGACGGATGCACAGAAGATCGGGGGCTTTCAGGCTGGCGCCCCCTGCCGCGCCGATGATCTGGCGGGCGGGCTGCAGATGGCGCTCCGCATCCGGGGCGGCAAGGATCACGCTTGCCACGGCAACACCGCCGCCAGTGAGCGCAGGGTTTTGCAATTGAGCATGCGCGTCGCCATCGAGCCGGGTCGCCTCTGCGTGGATCAGCGTGTCACCGCGTGTGATCCGTAGATCGTCTTGGAAGCTGGTTTTTCGAACGGCCTCACCCATGCTGGTCCGCCCGAACACGACAGGCTCAACCATCAACAACCGCGCGTCATGGGCCAGCGTCACCTCAAGTTTGCGGCGCAGGCGGGATTGATCAAACAGGATCGTTTCTTGCGGCAGCCAATGCAGCGTGGCGCCGGCGGCGACGGATAGCTCCGATGAAAGCCGCGCCGGGGTGGCATCGGTTGCGCGGTAGATACGCTCTGCGGCCTGGGTGGTCAGCACGAGCTGTGTGTTGCGGCCCGCTTGGGCGCTGATCTCGAACCGGTCGCCGCCGGTCAATCCGCCGGCGCAATTGACGAACACGCCGGTCATTGTGGCTTCTGCGCTGCGGGGGAACATCACCCGCAGCGAGCCGGACTGGCGCAACCCATCCAGCACGGTGGCCGCGCCATGCCGTTTGCTCGACACAAAAGCGGTCCCCCGCGCGCGCGGCGGGGCATTTGTCTGGGCAATCTGCGTCTGGGTATTGATGGCGGGCGCCTCCTCGGTCGGAAGGAAACCCGAGCCCGCGGTCGCCTGCAAGGTTTTGCAGCAGTTTCTCATGCTTTGCCGCGTCACCTGCTGAAAATTGAGGCAGTTACGCGCGTCTTACAGAGCCCATCGCCTGGCTGACCGCGAAAATCAGCGCCGCAATGCAGACGATGGACGGGCCGGCCGGGGTGTCATAGCTGGCCGAGGCCTGCAGGCCCAAAACTGCCGATACCGTGCCAATCAACGCCGCAATCCCGACCATGGCCTCCGGCGTGCGCGCCAGCGGGCGGGCACTTGCTGCGGGGATGACCAACATGGCCGCAATCAAAAGCACACCCACCACCTTGATCGCCACGGCCACAACAATGGCCAGTGCCAAAGTCAGGACCAGCTGTTCGCGGCGCGGATGGATGCCGCTGGCATAGGCGAGGTCAGGGCTCAGCGTGGCGGTCAGCATGGCTTGCCACCTCCAGGCCATCAGCCCCATGACCAGCGTGGCCCCGCCCCAGATCACCGCCAGATCGCTTTGGCCGACCGCCAGGATATCTCCAAACAGGTAGGACATCAGGTCGAGCCTGACGCCTTGCAGGAACGAGACTGCGACCAACCCCAGCGCCAGGGCAGAATGCGACAGCACCCCCAACATTGTGTCGAGCGCCAGTGCCCTGCCGCTCAGGCCTGTCACCACAAGCGCCATTATGAGGGCCACGGCAAGCGCGCCAAAAAAGATCGAGGTGGACAGCGCCAGCGACAGCGCGATGCCCAAGATGGCGGCATGGGCGGTCGCGTCGCCAAAATAGGCCATGCGCCGCCAGACCACAAAGCACCCCAGCGGGGCTGCCGCCAATGCGACCCCAATGCCCGCCAGCGTGGCGCGGATGAGGAAATCATCAAGCATGCTCATGC
>CAYLVP010000069.1:3505-5203 GCA_964387155.1 uncultured Rhodobacterales bacterium
TCATGTTCATGTTCATGATCATGGTGGTGATGGTGGTCATGGTCATGCCGGTAGAGCGCAAGCGCCCCTTGGGTTCCCGATCCGAATAAGGCGCGGTATTCGGGGGCAGAGGCCACGACATCAGGCGCGCCGTGACAGCAGACATGCCCGTTCAAGCAGATCACCCGATCTGAGGCGCTCATGACCACATGTAGCTCGTGGCTGACCATCAACACGGCGCAGCCAGTCTCTTCCTTCAGCGCCTCGATGCGGCGGTAAAACCCGGCGGAGCCGGGCTGGTCCAGCCCCGTTGTGGGCTCATCAAGGATCAACAGCTGCGGCTTTTCCAGCAGGGCACGGGCCAGAAGCACGCGTTGGAATTGGCCGCCCGACAGCTCGGTCATCTGGCGTCCTTCAAGCCCGGCCGCCCCCGCCTGCGCAAGCGCCTCGCTCATTTCGGCAGAGCTGCGGCGGCGGGGCAGGGAAAGGAACCGCGCGACGGTCAGCGGCAATGTCGGATCGATGCTGAGCGACTGCGGGACATAACCGATGCGCAACCGGGCGGCGCGTTCAACATGGCCTGCGCTCAACGGCACTGCCCCGATAAGGGCGCGCAGTAACGTGGTTTTGCCTGAGCCGTTGGGGCCAACCACGGTGACAATCTCGCCAGGGGCCACGCTCATGTCGACATTGGCAAGCGCCTGATGCCCGCCCAATGTGACGCTGACCGCCTTTGCGTCGATCAGGCTCAAGGGGTCTTGCACGAAGGGCAGATGCCTTCGGCCTCGATCACTGTGCGCTCGATCTTGAAACCTGCGGCATCCGCCGCGCGGCCCAGATGGCCTGCCTGCGGGTCAGTGGCGGCCTCGGCCACGGTGTCGCAGCTGCGGCAGATCATGAAAGCGGGGTCATGCGCCTCGCCCGGATGGGAGCAGGCCACATAGGCGTTCAGCTTCTCAATCTTATGCGCGAACCCGTGGGCCACCAGAAAGTCGAGTGCGCGGTAGGCGACCGGCGGGGCGGAACCCAGCCCGTCTTCGCGCAGCCGCGCCAGAAGGTCATAGGCCCCCAGCGCCTTATGTTCGTCCAGAAGGATTTCGAGCGCCCGCTTGCGGACCGGGGTAAATTGCAGCTTTTGGGTCGCGCAATGCGTCTCTGCCGCCTCCATGGCGTTACTCACGCATCCGGCGTGGTCGTGATGCGAGAAGCTTTTCTCGGTCATTTTGGGCTCCGTTGCGGCATTCCCGGCTTCGGGTTGATATGTTATAATATATCATATAGCTCCTCGGCAACGTCAAATTGCAAAGCGAGTCGTCCCATGCGCCTTCTCTCTGGTTTCTGTGCCCTATCATTGCTGCCTGCCCTTGCCTGGGCCGAGGTGCCCAAAGTTGCCGTCGATATCGCGCCGCTTCATTCACTGGTTGTTCAGGTCATGGATGGCCTGGGCACGCCGGAGCTGTTGATCCCGGCCAACGCCTCGCCCCATGATGCGAGCCTGCGCCCCTCTGACGCGGCTCGGCTGCAGGAGGCGCAGGTGATCTTCATGGTGGATGAAGCCCTGACGCCCTGGCTGCCGCCCCGCATCGAGGCGCTGTCTTCTGCCGCAAATGTGGTTGCGCTGCTGGAACGTGCACCGGTGCAGCGCGCCTACGCCGAAGAGGAAGGGCATGATGATCACGAGGACCATGCGGAGCATGGCGATCATGACGCGCATGATGA
>CAYLVP010000069.1:5303-16180 GCA_964387155.1 uncultured Rhodobacterales bacterium
CATGATGATCACGGCGACCACGAGGCGCATAAGGATCATGATGATCACGGCGACCACGCGCAGGAGCATGGCCATGACGATCATGATGACCACGACGATCATGCGAAACATGAAGATCATGCAGACGAAGCCGCACACGCTGGCCATAACCATGGCGACACCGACCCCCATGCCTGGTTGAACCCTGAAAATGCCGCTGCCTGGGTCCACGAAATCGCGCGTGTTCTGGGTGAGGCCGACCCGCAAAACGCGCTGCGGTACCGCGAAAACGCCGACGCGGCTGCAATTTCCGTTCTCGATCTGGCCAAGCGGATCGGCGCCAAGCTCGATGGGCATAAAGGCATGTCCTACATCGCCTATCATGACGCCTATGGCTATTTTGGCGATGCTTGGGGGATCGAGAGCCTGGGGTCGCTGACATCGAATGAGGGCGGCTCGCCCAGCGTGCAGGACCTGCGCAACCTTGAACATATGGTCGAGCATGGCGAGATCGGCTGCGTGCTGACCGAAGTGCAGTTCAATAGCGATGCGGTGGAGCAGGTCGTCTCCGGCCACAATGCGGTGGTCGTTATGGTCGATCCGCTTGGTGCAGCGCATGACCCCGGCGCCGGGCTCTATATTGCTGTGCTAGAGGATCTTGCGGATGCAATGGCCTCCTGCCCGGCGTCATCCCGAGGCTAGTCTTACGCTACCATTGCCCAAACAAATGGCCCCATGATCCGCGACAAACGGTCATGGGGCCTTTTTCGTGAGTTGCAGGAAGGAGAAGGAGAACATAAGAAGAACATATGGTTCAGAAGACGCTCCAGCAAAAGCTTGCAATCCTCAGCGATGCCGCGAAATACGATGCCTCCTGTGCGTCTTCTGGCACAACACGGCGGCATTCGGCGGGTGGCACGGGGCTGGGCTCAACCGAGGGGTCGGGGATTTGCCACGCCTATGCACCTGACGGGCGCTGCATCAGCCTGCTCAAAATCCTGATGACGAATTTCTGCATTTATGATTGCGCCTATTGCATCAACCGGGTGTCTTCCAATGTGGACCGTGCGCGGTTTTCGGTGGAGGAAGTCGTGTGGCTCACGACCGAATTCTACCGCCGGAACTATATCGAAGGGCTGTTTCTGTCCTCAGGCATCATCAAAAGCCCCGACGATACGATGGCTGACATGGTGCGGATCGCCCGCGAGCTGCGACAGACCCATCGCTTTCGCGGCTATATCCACCTCAAGACCATCCCCGACGCCTCGCCGGAGCTGATCGAGGAAGCAGGTCTTTTGGCCGACCGTTTGTCGATCAATGTGGAGCTGCCCACCGATGCAGGCGTCAAAGCCTACGCACCGGAGAAAGATCCGGCAACCATCCGGCAGGCCATGGGGGGTGTGCGGCTGAAAAAGGCAGAATATCGCGAAAAGAGCCATACAGGGCGGCGCAAGGGCAATTTCGCGCCCGCTGGTCAATCTACCCAGCTGATTGTTGGGGCGGATGGGGCGTCAGATACAACGATCCTGATGAATTCCACCTCGCTTTATTCGAGCTACAAACTCAAGCGCGTCTATTATTCCGCCTTCTCGCCCATCCCGGACAGCTCGGCCAATCTGCCCCTGATCAAGCCGCCCTTGATGCGGGAACACCGGCTGTATCAAGCGGATTGGCTGATGCGGTTTTATGACTTTGCCGCCGATGAGCTGACCTCGGAGGCTGAGGGCGACATGCTGGATCTGGCCATCGATCCCAAGCTCAGCTGGGCTTTGAAGAACCGCGGCAGCTTCCCGCTGGACGTGAACCGTGCCTCGCGGGAGATGTTGCTGCGTGTGCCGGGCTTCGGGGTAAAGACGGTGAACCGCCTGCTGGCGGCGCGACGATCAAAATCGCTGCGCTATGATGATCTGACCAAACTGGGCGCATCGCTGAAGAAGGCGCGCAATTTTATCACCACGCCGGACTGGTCGCCGGGTGGTCTTGTCGACAGCGAAGACCTGCGCGCGCGCTTCGTCCCGCCGCCCGAGCAACTGAGCCTGTTCTAGACGATGGAGCGGGTGGAACTGCCCTGGCTGAACACGTTTGCGGTCTGGCGCGACAGGGCGCGCGACCTGGCCAGCATGGAGGTGCCGGGCTCGGAGATTGACTGGGTGATGGAGGGGGATGCGAACGGGCTCTTCTCAGGCTTGCCGGCTGCGCCACCCGCAGGGGCGCGGCGCAGCTTGAAGGTTTCGAGCGAATTTCTGGGTCTGGCGCAACGCGTTATCTCGCATAAGGACCCCGAACGGTTCGCCCGTGCCTATGACACGCTTTGCCGCTTGCAGCACCGCCCCAGCCTTTTGCGCGACAGGACGGACGCAGGCGTGGCCCGCATGCGCGAGATGGAGAAATCCGTGCGCCGCGATATGCATAAGATGAAAGCGTTCGTGCGGTTTCGCGAAGTGGGGGCGGCTGTGGACGGGCGGCGGCAATTCGTGGCCTGGTTTGAGCCGCAGCACCATATTGTCGAGCCGATCACCGGCTTCTTCGCCCGACGCTTTGCCGATATGGATTGGGTGATCGCCTCCCCGGACATGACGGTGTCTTTTCGCGACGGATCGATTCGATATGACACGACCCCGCGTAGCAAACCCGATCTGGAGGACCCGACGGAGGAGCTGTGGAAGACCTATTTTGCCAACATCTTCAATCCGGCACGGCTGAAGGTGAAGGCGATGACCTCGGAGATGCCCAAGAAATACTGGAAGAACATGCCGGAGGCAGAGCTGATCCCTGATTTGATCGCAGGCGCTGAGGCCAAGCTGCGCGAGATGGCGGCCAAGGGCCCCTCGATTCCTCCAAGCCGTGCGGCGGCGATCACCCGAAGGCTGCAGGCCGCTCAGGCACGCCCTGTGTCTGAGGGCGGTCTCGACGGGTTGGCCGCCCGTCTTCACCGCTGTGATCGCTGCCCCATCGGTGCCTGCGCGACCCAGGCCGTACCGGGCGAAGGCCCACGGGATGCACCTGTGATGTTCGTGGGGGAGCAGCCGGGGGATCAGGAAGATCTGGCGGGTCGGGTGTTTGTGGGGCCCGCTGGGCAGCTGCTTGACCAAGCCTTGGCCGAGGCCGGTGTGCAGCGCAGCGACTGCTATCTGACCAATGCGGTGAAGCATTTCAAATATGTTCCGCGCGGCAAGAGGCGCATCCATCAAAGCCCCAACCGCCAGGAGATCGAGGCCTGTAAATTCTGGCTGGAGCAAGAGGTTGCGCTGGTGCAACCCCGGCTGATCGTCGCGATGGGCGCGACGGCGTTACACGCTTTGACGGGTGACGGGGCGGGCATTTTGAGGCGTCGTGGCCGGGTTGAGATGGGCGTGTTAAACCTGCCAATGCTTGTGACGGTGCATCCCTCTTTTGTGCTGCGACAGCCCGCAGCGGAGAGACCTAGGGCCTTCAACGCGCTGGTGCGCGATCTGGCGCAGATCACAAAGGGCGAGGGGGCTCTGCCCCCGGCTGCGCCTCCCCCGGGATAGATTTGGAACAATGATGGGGCAGATTAGCCCAGCGCGGCCTTTACATTGGCGACTGTCACGGCGCTGACACGCGCGTTGCTGTCTGCAGTGACGCCCGCGACATGCGGTGTCAGGAGTAGATTGGTAAGGCCCTTGAATTTTTGGGCGGCAGCCGCGGTCAGCGGTTCGGTCTCGAACACGTCGAGAGCGGCTCCGGTGATCTTGTCGGCCTTGAGCGCCTGCGCGAGCGCGGCTTCGTCGACGACACCACCGCGCGCGGCGTTGATCAGGACGGCGCCGGGGCGCATTTGCCCGAGCGCCTCTGCGCCGATCAGATGCCTGGTGCCGTCCGTCAGTGGCACATGCAGGCTGACCACGTCTGATTGTGCGAGCAGCGTCGCGATGTCCTCATGCCGGGTGGTGGTGGCCCAGACCGGATCATCCGCTGCCACAAACGGATCGACGCCGTGAATCTGCATACCAAGGCCGCGCGCTCGTGCGGCGGTTTCGCGGGCGATGGAGCCCATGCCGATGAGCCCGAGGCTGCGACCGCCAAGCTCACCACCCTGACCCAGCGCGTCGCGTGGCCAATCGCCGGCGATCATTGCCTCAAACCCGCCATAGGCCTGGCGGATCAGGATTGCGGCAGAGGTCAGCACATATTCCGCCACGGATTGGTCATTGGCACCCGAGGCCGGATGCACAGAGATGTCCCGGGCCTTGCACGCGTCCAGGTCTATATTGTCGAGGCCGACGCCAAGACGCCCGACGCAGCGCAGATGGGGCGCGCCGTCCAAGAGGCTTTGGCGCACCTGGGTGCGGTTGCGCACGATGACCGCCTGCGCGTCGATCAATTCTGCCATCAGGCGTGCGTCGTCATCCACGAGCGCGGGGTCATAGACCACCGTGTAGTCGGGGCCAAACGCATCCAGCGCGGCCTCGTCCATGAATTCGGAGATGACGACTTTCTTCATGCTTTCGCCTTTTGATTTTGCGCATAACTGGGCCGGAAAACCCGGACCCACCTTTTGGATCGCGCGCGCCTTTAGACTTTACGCGCAATTGGGCCCGAAAACCGGTCCCCACTTTTCGCATTGCGCTTTAGGCGTTCCGCTCTTTGATCGTCTCCATGAAGCGGTGACGGATCACCACCGGGTCCATGGTGATGACCGGCACCTTAATGTTGCCGCTCTCGCATTTGGCGACGATGATGGTCATCTTGTCGCCCGCAAGCGCGTCCTTGACGGCCTGAACGGTCTCTTCGGCTTGGGCCACCACGACATTTTCGCAGCCGCAGGCCTCTGCCACTTTTTCAAGCTTGGTCTTGGCACCGGCATAGGTGGGCTGGTCGCCGGTCGACCCGTAGGAGCCATTGTCGATGATCAGCAGCACGTAGTTATCAGCCACGTTGTTGGCGATGGTCGGCAGGGTGCCCATGTTGGTCAGGACGGAGCCGTCGCCGTCGACCACCAGCACCTTTTCCTTTTGCGCCAAGGCCAGGCCCAGACCGATGGAGGAGGCCAGGCCCATGGTGCCCAGCATGTAGAAATTGCTGGGCTGGTCGTCGATCATGTGCATTTCCTGGCTGGGCAGGCCGATGTTCATGACGGTCAGGGTGTCTTTGATGGTCGGCGCGAGCTCGCGCAGGATGTCAGAGCGGATCATATCAGTAGCCTCCCCAGAAGGATGCGTCGGTCAGGATGGCGACGGGTTTGTTGCACATGAAGGTGTAGGCGAGGATCTTGTCGAACTCGTCGGCATCAGCCTGCTTGTGGAAATGGTAGGTTGGGATATTCAGCTGCGCCAAAAGCGCCTTGGTGTGCACGGCCATCTCTGCCTGACAAGCCACGGGTTCGCCCAGCTCACCACGGTAGGAGATCAGCATCGGCAGCGGCATGCGGTAATATTGTGTTAGCGTCACCAGCGTGTTGATTGTCACCCCGATGGCGGTGTTCTGCATGATGATGGCCGAGCGTTTGCCGCCCATATAGGCCCCGGCGCAGAGCCCCATGCCCTCGTCTTCCTTGTTGGAGGGGATGTGGTAGATGTCGGGATGCGCTTCGCATTTCTCGATCACGCCGCCCAGCTGCTTGCACGGCACGGTGGTGATGAACTCGACATTGTGGCGGGCAAAGCCGTCCACGATCTTGCCGCTGATGTCCATGTGGGACTCCTTGGAAGGGTGAATTTGGATGACGGTATCGTGCAAAAGAAGAAGATTGGCAAATCAAAGTGATTTTAGGGCTGGTAAAGATTTGGTTTAGAATTTTGTCGTCTCATCTGTAGGTATGTCGGGTGTATAGGCTGGGCGCATATGCGCGGCGCTCTTGTGTGGACTGGAAGTTTGGCCCAGACTTCTGGAATTTCAGGAGAGAGAATATGTTGAAAAATGCCATATTGCTGTCGTCCTTGCTGATGGTTTCAGCTGCATTTGCCGATGATGCTGACAATCCGATAAGGGGCGCAACCGAAGTGTCTATGAAAGTCGGACAGTCCAAAGTGATCTGGGGCTGGCGGGGCGAATGTGGCGCAAGGCCAAAGGGTGTTGATCGCAAGCGCACGCGTTCCACCAAGCTCGGCGTTCTGAGCAACGGGAACTGGGGCGTCTTCAGGAGCCGAAGCTGTGGCGGATGGACCCCCGCTGTTGAAATCATATTTACGGCGAAGAAACGAGGCGACGAAATCATCACCACCCAGTTTGATCAAAAAATCAAAGTTTTAGTGCGCTGACCACGTTTCGATTTCGGTCGTTCAATTGGGGCGCACAGCAGCCAAGCTTGCTTTGCAGCTTACCCGAAGATCACTGACAGAACTTCTTCCAGAAGTCGGTCGGACAGGCGACGTTTGGGGCTGTCGGCGCGCGTGAGCAATCCCAGCTCGCGCACTGGGGCACCCGGCAGTGCTAGCTTGCGCAAGGCGGAGAATTCCGCCTCGGGTACGCACATATCAGGGACGACGGATACGCCCAACCCATGCGCCACCATTGCGGTTACGGCCTCCAGCGTCTCCATCTCCATTGCGGTTGTGACAGCCAGCTTTTGGCGGACCAGCCAGTCATCGGCCAGCCGTCCGGCGGCTGCGCGGCGGGTGTGGCGGATGAAGGGGTGTGTGCGCAAAAGATGCAGCGGGTCGTCGCCCGCCAGATCACTTGCCGCAATCAGCACAAAGGGTTCGCTTGCGACAGGGTGAAAGAGCAGCGTATCGCGGGGCTGGGGCATCGGGCCAAGCAGCGCGGCATCCAGCGCGCCGCGTTCGACCTGTTCAGCCAGGTCATCTGACAGCCCTGGCACCACGCGGATGCGCAGGGCGGGGTAGGCGGCGACCAGCTGCTTGACAGCACGCGGCACGAGCCCGCGCAAGGTGGAGGGGACGGCGCCAAGCGTCACCTCCCCAAAAAGCTGCGCATCGCCGGTCAGGTCATCGAGCAGCCCGTCATAGGCCCGCACGAGGTCGCGCGCCTTGGGAATGAGCGCCTGACCCAGCGGGTTCAGACGCGGCACTTTGCGGTTTCGGTCAAACAGCGCGACCCCCAGCCTGTCTTCAAGGCGGCGCATCTGCTGGCCGACAGCGGCCTGGCTAACATGGACACGCGCTGCGGCCTGAGCGAATGTCTCCGTCTCCGAGACCGCGATCAGGGTGCGCAGCAGCGTAATTGACATAGGCTAGCCGCCAAAAATCGTGGCTGTCAGCTTTTCTGAGGTCGCGATCAACAGGTCTTTGTGTTTGACGGCCTGCTCTATCGAGATGCGTTGCGACGGTCCATGGAAGGCGACAGACGCGCTGTACCGGCCCGCGTTGTCAAAAACCGGCACGGCGATTGCGGTCATCCCGTCGAGAAATTCTTCGCGGTCGAGCGCATAGCCTTGCTTTGAGATCTCGGCCAGCTCGCGCAGCAACGCATCAGGGTCGGTGATCGTGTTGGCCGTTTTGCGTTCCATATACATGACATTGACCAGCCTGCGCCGCTCCGTCTTGGGGAGCGAGGCGAGGTAGGTCTTGCCCGACGCGGTACAGTGAAAGGGCACATTTGTACCGACAGGCAACTCGACCCGGAAGGGCCAGTCGGTCTCTACCCGGTCTTGATAGGACATTCCGCGATCTTCGGGCACGACGAAGTTGACTGTCTCACCGACCTTGGCTGCAAGCTCTATCAACACCTGATGCCGGGTCACATGCGCGGCTGAGCTGTGAACAACGCCTGCCCCCATCATACGTGCGCGCCTGCCAGGTCGCAGCCCGCGGCCGCGTTCATCCCGGGTCAGAAAGCCTTCGCTCAAAAGCGTATTGCACAACCGATGCGTGGTTTGTTTGGGCAGGCCAATCACGCGGCCAATCTCTGCCGGGCTCATCGGCTCGGTCTGCAAACCCACCGCTTCCAGAATAAGCAATGTCCGCAGGTTCGTCGGAATCCGACCGTTCCCGTCCATCTTTGATCCTCCCAAATCAATCGTGAACAAATTACGCTTGCGCGACTCTTCGGTCCATGTTGCACTGAGAAAACGAGACCGCAAGTCTCATTTATGAGAAGTTCACGGCTTTTGGGAGGAAGTGAGTGGAGTTTGACTTCATAATCGTTGGCGCAGGGTCCGCTGGATGCGTCCTTGCCAACCGGTTGTCGGCCAGTGGCCGATACAAGGTTGCGGTGCTTGAGGCAGGTGGGAAAGACACCTATCCATGGATCCACATCCCCGTTGGTTACTTCAAGACAATGAGCAATCCGAACACGGATTGGATGTATAAGACCGAGCCCGATCCCGGTATAAATGGCCGCTCGATAAAGTGGCCCCGTGGCAAGGTTCTGGGCGGGTCGTCTTCGATCAATGGGCTGCTCTATGTGCGCGGCCAAGCGCAGGATTATGACGGCTGGCGGCAATTGGGCTGCACCGGGTGGTCCTGGCAAGACGTGGCCCCGCTGTTCAAACGGTCCGAAAATTACGAGAACGGCACCAAGGAAGACGCGCTGCGCGGCGGCGACGGGCCGCTTTCTGTCTCTGACACGACGGTGACGCGGCAATGCGTCGATGATTGGCTGACGGCGGCGGTGAACGCAGGGTATAAGCGCAATTCAGATTACAATGGAGCTGATCAGGAAGGCGTAAGCCTGTTCCAGCTGACGACGCGCAATGGGCGGCGATGCTCCTCGGCAGTAGCCTATTTGAACCCGGCCAAGTCGCGGCAAAACCTGACGGTTCTGACCCGCTGCGCTGTTGAGAAGCTGACCTTCGAAGGCAAACGCTGCACCGGGTTGATTGCCAACCACAATGGTGCGCGGGTCGCGATGACAGCCCGGCGGGAAGTTATCCTGTCCGCCGGTGCCTTGGCGTCGCCGCAAATCCTGATGGTCTCGGGCGTCGGCTCGGCTGATGAGCTGAAGCCCCACGGGATTGAGATGGTGCATGAGCTGAAGGGCATCGGGAAGAACCTGCAAGACCACCTGCAGGCGCGACCCGTCTACAAGACGACGCTTCCCACGATCAACACGGAAGTCTCCAACATCTTCAAGCAGGCGCTGATCGGGATGCAGTATGTTACGACCCGCAAAGGGCCGATGGCCATGGCTGCGAGCCTTGGCACAGGCTTCCTGAAAACGCGCGAAGATCTCGAAGTGCCGGATATTCAGTTCCACATCCAGCCGTTCTCTGCCGACAAGATCGACGAGGGGGCGCATAAGTTCAGCGCGTTCACCGCGTCCGTCTTGCAGCTGCGGCCGGAAAGCGCGGGCCATTTGGAACTCGCCTCCGCAGATATGCGGGACTATCCAAAAATCCATCCAAACTACCTGGCCACGAAGACCGATTGCGACACGATCGTCGAAGGAGTGCGGATCACACGTCGGATCACGGCGACGCAGCCTATCGCGCAGCATGTGATTGAGGAGCATACGCCCGGTCCGCAAGTGGGCGATGATTACGACGAGATCCTGGAGTGGGTGCGAGAGACCTCGACCACGATCTACCACCCGACCGGCACCTGCAAGATGGGCATCGATGAGATGGCTGTGGTTGACCCCCGGCTCAAGGTGATTGGGATGGAGGGGCTGCGCGTGGCGGATGCTTCGATCATGCCGATTATCGTGTCGGGCAATACCAATGCTCCGTCGATCATGATTGGGGAGAAGGCGTCTGACCTGATCCTTGAAGACGCGGAGGGCTCAGCCTCCGTGATCAAGGAAATGGAAGACGCCTGACTTATGATTGATACCGCACTAGACTTCGGCAAGATCGTGATTGCCGACCTCATTCTTTCGGGTGACAATGCGCTGATTATCGGCATGGCGGCTGCAGGTCTGTCGCCGGAACTGCGCAAAAAAGCCATCCTTTATGGCATGGTTATTGCCGCGGTGCTGCGCATCGTCTTCGCCATCGTCGCGACCAAGCTTCTGGGCATTCCCGGCATCCTCTTTGTGGGGTCGTTGTTGCTGTTTTACGTGTGTTACCGGCTGCTTATCGAGATCCGGGAGGGGATGGACGAGAAAGCGGAACACGCGATGGAAACCGCCGAGGACGTGGAGGGCGGATATACTGGCCCCCCCAAGCGAACGATGGCCTCGGCGCTGATCTCAATCACCATCGCGGATGTCTCAATGTCGCTCGACAATGTGCTGGCTGTGGCCGCCATTGCGGATGGGGATACGACCAAGCTGGTCTTCGGGCTGGGGTTGGCGATCGTCCTGATGGCGTTTTTTGCGACGATGATCATGAAGCTGTTGACAAAATATCCTTGGATATCGTGGCTTGGGCTTGCAGTGTTGGTCTATGTTGCGGGGGAGATGTTCTACCGGGGTGTGTTCGACATCAATCTGGGCATTGGCCCCTATTTGGGTCTCATAGAGGGGTGGGACCTTAGCAAAGGGCATTGAGGAGGAATTCGCTCTGCGCCGCCGCAAGGCGCGCGGAGATGAAGAAACGGCTGGAGGGGGTGCCTTCATCTTTCGGCCATCTAAAAAACGGAAGGCTTGGACCTTAAGGGAGGACCTTATGATTAACTTGAAAACTCTAACTGTAAGCGCAGTTGGCCTGGCCATGATGGCGTCGAGCGCCATGGCCGAGAAAGTTCTGCGTATCCAGTCCGTTCTGCCGAACACGGCCGACGAAGTGGTGATGCTCAACGCGTTTGGCGATGACGTCGCCGCGCTGACGGGCGGCTCGCTGACCGTCGAAGTGCTGCCTGCGGGTGCCGTCGTTGGCCCACGCGACATCATGGATGCGGTTGACGCGGGCCTTGTTGAGGGTGGTTTCGCCTGGACCCACTACTGGGGCGGTAAGCACGTCGCGGCCAACCTCTTTGGCGCACCTGTTGCAGGTGCGGGCGTCGGCCTCGACAACATCGCGTTCCTGAGCTGGTTCCAGTTTGGCGGCGGCAAAGAGCTGTATGACCGTCTGTGGGATGAGATGGGCGTAAACGTCA
>CAYLVP010000070.1:0-16025 GCA_964387155.1 uncultured Rhodobacterales bacterium
CGCTGCTGACCAATTACTCATCAGGAAAATGCACAAACCAATACGCTTCCACTCGGTACAGGGGCAGTGTTGGCCTTGGGGTAATTCTGGATCAACTGCAGAACAGCGCAGATCCTGCGACAGCCGCTTGAGTGTGACCCCGGCGGCACGTCACACGACATTTTATTAACAAGTGGTTAACAAATCACGGCAAATATGCCGTTGGATCCACGCTTTCAAACCCTTCGCGCACCTCGAAATGCAGGAATGGCGGGGAGCCCGGGCCAACCTGCGCCACGCTCTGGCCTTGCGACACCCGGTCGCCCTTCTTGACGCTGATCCCGCTGATATTGGCATAGACGGTCAGCACATTGCCGGGGTGGCGCAGCACGAGGATCGGGACCTGCTCCACATCGCGGGTGATCGCAGCGACGGTGCCAGCGGCGGCGGCCTGCACGGGCGTGCCTGCACTGGCGGCGATATTGATCCCCTCATTCTTGCCCTTCTTGTAGGGCACCAGAATCTGGCCCGCGACAGGCTGGATGAACGGCGCGGCATTCGGTGCGGCGGCAGAAGGCGTCGGGGCCGCGGCCGTGGGCGGCGTCACGGTCTCGACCGGTTCGGGCAGCGGCTTGGTGGCCGAGGGGGGCTGCGGCGTGACGGTGCCTTGGCCCGGTGCGGTTTGCGCGGCGGGCGCAGGCGCGGGGCGTGCGGCGGCCTGATCCACGACCGGGATCAGCAGGAACTGATCCTCCCTGACCTCAAGATCGGGGCCGAGGCCGTTCCAATCGGCCAGCGAACGGACCGAGACATTGTAAAGCCGCGCGATGGTGAAAGCGGTCTCGCCGCGTTCGACCTGGTGGCGGACGGGCTCAGGCCCGTCAATGCGGCGCGAGGGCTGCGCGGGCGCAATGCCCCCCCTGGCGGCGGGGGCGCTGTCGATGGCGCTGGTCGCAATCTGGGTGATGTCGACAGGCGCGGTCTGCCCGCCGGGCCCTGCAATCGGGACGGGGACTGACCGGGGCAGGGCGACCACCTCGCCACGACCAAGCGCGTCGGTTACTCTGAGGCCATTGAAGCTGGCGATTTCTGCCGGGTTGCCACCCACGCGGGAGGCCAGCGTGGCCACCGTGTCGCCGCGCTGCGCCACGGCAACCTGGTAATTGGGATAAGAGATCACGCCGCGCGCATCCGGTCTGGGGCGGTCCAGCGTGGCCTGCCGCGCCGCGTCCGAGGTGTCCAGCCCGCCTGCGGTGTTGCGCAGGTCGAAGTCGAGATTGGCCAGACTGTCGCCAACCTGGGAGCAGGCCGTCAGCCCAAACCCCGCAACCACCAATGGCAAAATCTTGCTGAAACGCCCATAGGCCTTGGAATGCCTGTTCCGCATTGTTCTCTTCCTCAATACCTGGCCCTTGTTCCCGGGCCTTTTTCGGTTTTCTAGTCCTGCCCAAGCCCTTCGACAAGGGGGACAAAACGCACCGGCAGAAGCTCTTCGTAATCAAAGCCTTGCGCAAGTTTGGTCACCTTGATCAGATGCTGCACCGCGTCAGACTGGCCCACCGGCACCACCATGATACCGCCCTCACGCAATTGCGCCAAGAGCGGACCGGGCGGATCCTCCGCTGCGGCGGTCACCAATATGCGATCAAACGGGGCCTGTTCGGGCAGCCCAAAGCTGCCATCGCCCGTCACCACCGTCACATTGCTGATGTCCTGCGTCTCAAAGAGGCGGCGCACCGGGCGCGTCAGCTGCGCATGGCGGTCGACCGTGTAAACCCGGCGCGCAAGCTGGCTGAGCACCGCCGCCTGATAGCCCGAGCCGGTGCCCACCTCCAGAACCTTGTCACGCGGCGAGACCTCCAGCGCCTGCGTCATCAGCCCCACAACCGAGGGCTGGGAGATCGTCTGCCCGCAGGCAATCGGCAGCGGCATGTCCTCATAGGCGCGATCCGCGAAATGGCCTGTTACAAAGGCACCCCGGTCGACCTTTTCCATCGCCGTCAGCACCCGCGCATCCATCACGCCCTTCGAGCGCAACGCGTAGAGGAACTGCATCTTGCGTTCCGCCTCAGAGAGGGCGGGGTCGCTCACCCCAGCGCCCCTTGAAGCGCGGCCAGCTGGTCATGCGCAGTCAGATCGCAGCGCATCGGCGTGACCGAAATATAGCCGTCCAGATTGAGCGTCGCATCCGTGTTCTCGCCCGAGCTGACATTCTGCGGATGGCCCTGCACCCACAGATATTTGCGCCCATTGGGCGGGGTATGCGGCGCAATGCCGAACCCGCCCGAGGGCCTGCGCCCCTGTGCGACGACGCGCGTGCCTTTGACCTGCGCTGCCGGGACCGGGGGGAAATTGACGTTGAAAAACGTGTGATACCCCTGCGCATGGCTGCCCCCGCCCCATGCCCCATGCGCGATCAGATCACGCACCACCTGGGCCCCATGCGCACCCGCCGCCTCAAATGGGTCGTCCAGCCTGGCATTGGCGGGGCCAAAATATTGCGACAGGGCGATGGAGTTCACCCCTTGCAGCGCGGCCTCCATGCAGGCGCCGATGGTGCCGGAATAGACCGTGTTCTCGGCCGAATTGTTGCCCTTGTTGACCCCTGACAGGATCAGATCGGGGCCTGCGTCCTTCATCACGTCATGCAGCCCCGCCAGCACGCAATCGGCCGGCGCGCCCTCGGCGGCAAAGCTGCGCGCCCCCATCTGCGCAATCATCGTGGGATGGGCGTAATTGACGCAATGCGCGACGCCGGATTTCTCGAAGGCGGGGGCGACGGTCCAGACCTCGCCGCCAGGGCCTGCAACCTCGGTCGCAATGGCGTGCAGCACCTTGAGCCCCGGGGCGTTGATGCCGTCATCATTGGTGATCAGAATGCGCATGCTTTGCCCCTCGTGACGTGCTGGCTCCCAGCAGTAGTGCACCGCTCCCCGGGGGTAAAGTCAGCGCAGGCCGGGATTGATCCCCGCGCGCAATGCAAGCCCCAGCATAAGCAATGCGGCAACACCGGCGAGGCCGGCCAGCCAGGTCGTCTCCCCCATATTGGAAACAGCAATGCCCGCAAAGCCCCAGGCCACGGCCAGCCCATAGCTCCAGACGCGGCGCAGCGCCAACTGCATCAGGATGGCCATCACCAGCCCGGCAGCCAGGACGGCGACGGCCCAGCCGGTCTCGTCCAGTGCCACCCCATATCCCGCCCCCAAAAGGCCGACAGAGACCCAGCTGGCGGCGGTCAGCCAGCCCGCGTAAAGCCCGAGAGGCAGCTGCAATCCCCAGCGCGGGCGGCCCGGCTGTGCCTGATATGTGGCCCGCAACGCAGCCAGCAGCATCCCCCAGATCATCACGGTGGCCCAGATGGGGGAGACCAGCGCCACCGGCAGCCAGGCGGCTCCTACGCCAAGTGTCACAATTTCCCAAAGCCGTGGCGCGTCCCACTGCGCGTCGCCCGCGGCCCGGAACAGCCCCCAGCTGGCATGCCCCAAAAGCCAAAGGTAGATCACCCCCCAGATCGCAAACGCATAGCCTGCGGGCTGCACGGGCGGGTCGATTTGCGGGATCGGATAGCGGTCAGGGTCAAACCCGCCAAATTCGGGGTTGAGAAAGGGCGAGACCGCAAAAGCGATTGCGGCCAGCCATACCAGCAGGGCTCTGATCGTCATGCCTGATAACCTGCTTCAAGCATCATTGTTCCAAAAATATCCCGGGGAGGTCTGGAGGGGCTGCGCCCCTCCAGCGGATCGACGGGGCGCAGCCGCGTCGACACCGCCTTAATCCAATGCCGCTAAACCAGCCCGCCGAAGGGTGTCAGCACCGATTTGCCGCCCAGATAAGGATGCAGCGCCACGGGCAATTCCACCGATCCATCCGCCTGCTGGCCGTTTTCCAGCACTGCGATCAGGCAGCGGCCAACGGCCAGGCCGGACCCGTTCAGCGTATGGACAAATTCCGGCTTGCCGCCGCCGCCGTCTTTCTTGCCATCAGCGGCGGGCTTGAACCGCGCATTCATCCGCCGCGCCTGGAAATCGCCGCAGACCGAGACGGAGCTGATCTCGCGATACATGTTCTGCCCGGGCAGCCAGACCTCGACATCATGGGTGCGCCGCGCGCCGAAACCCAGATCGCCGGTGCACAGCGCCACGGTACGGAAGGGCAGCAACAAAGCCTCCAGAATGCCCTCGGCGCATTTGGTCATGCGGTCAAGCTCGGCGCGGCTGTCACCCGGATGGGTGATCGAGACCATTTCGACCTTCTCGAACTGGTGCTGGCGCAGCATGCCGGCCGTGTCGCGCCCCGCGCTGCCCGCCTCCGAGCGGAAACACTGCGAATGCGCCACGTAGCGGCGGGGCAGGTAGCTTTCCTCCATCACCACACCGTTCACCAGATTGGTCAGCGTCACCTCGGAGGTCGGCACCAGCCACATACCCTCGCGGGTCTGATAGCTGTCCTCGCCAAATTTCGGCAGCTGGCCCGTGCCATACATCATCGCCTCATTGACCAGCACCGGGGTCCAGGTTTCGGTCAGCCCGTTCTGGTCAACATGCGTGTCCAGCATGAACTGCGCCAGCGCGCGGTGGATGCGGGCCACGGCGCCAGACAGCACCACGAAGCGGGCGCCCGACAATTTGGCGGCCACCTCGAAATCCATCCCGTCCTGCACGCTGGGCAGCTCGTAATGCTCCTTGGGCGTGAAGCCAAAGCTGCGCGGCGTTCCCCAGCGGTTGATCTCGACATTGTCACTTTCATCCGCGCCTTCGGGCACGTCGTCGAAGGGCAGGTTGGGCAGGCCCATCAGCAGATCTGTCAGCCGCGCGTCTTCGGCCTTGGCCTCTTCGCTCAGCCGGGCGACCGCGTCTTTCTTCTCGGCCACCAGCGCGCGCAGGCGTTCAAACGCGGCCTCGTCGCCACTGGCCTTGGCCGCGCCGACCTCTTTGGAGGCGGCGTTCTGCTCGGCGCGGGCCTCCTCGGCGGCGCTGATCTTGGCGCGCCGCGCGGCGTCAATTGCCAGCACATCGGCGGAGGAGACGTCCGACTTCCGCATTTTCATGGCGGCGTCAAAGACCTCAGGGGTCTCGCGGATCATGCGGATGTCATGCATGGGTCTGCTCCTCGATTGGTGGCACAAAAACGGGCTCGCGCCCTGCGCCGCTCAATAAAAGAGGGGCCGGGCAATTGCTAGGGGCCAAATGCGGTGAGGGGGCGGGTCTGCCCTTACTGGAAAAGCCGCTCCAGATCGTCAGGCTCGACACGTACGGCCACACCTTTGATGGGGGAGGTCGTCTGGCCCGTGGTCGCCACCACGACGCCCACAACCACCCATTCCCCGTCGCGCTTTTCAAATACCGGCGCGCCGGAAGTGCCCGATTTCACCGCGCAGCTGAGCCCCATGAACCACGCGTCTTCACCCAGCGAGGCGCAGCCCACATAATCCACCAGCGTGTCGCGGTCCTGGCGCTGGTAGCCCAGCACCGTGACGGGCCCCACCTCTTCGCGCTTTTCGCCAATCGGCGAATAGGCCACGCCTTCCATCGGCTCGATCAGCTCGATCAGCGCCAGATCGGTCGAGAACACCTCAAGCTCGCTGCGCGGCGGCGTGGTCTTGTCGAAATAGCGCGGATGAAGGGTGATCTTCTTGGCCCGCGCCGTGTCGGTCATTGTCCCGTTATTCCAGCCCGCGCGAAACGTGACCCGGTGGAAGGGGCTGATGCGTTCCGTCTTGCGATTGGCGACGCAATGGGCGGCAGTGAGCACGAGGGTCGGCGCAACCAAGGTCCCGGTGCACACGCCGCGTTGCTTTGCGCCGCGCCTGACCTGCCCGACCGAGGGCCATTCTGCCTGCGCTTCCTGCGACAATTTCAGCTCTAGCGCCTGTGCAGGCCCCATAGCGGCTGCAAGGGACGCGCCCAGCATAAGGGCCAGACGGGTCGTCAGGGTCAATTTGCGCAGAACGGGGATCATGACGGGCATCACACAAGCGTTAGACAAATAAACATTAAGGAAGGCCAAATTACGCGATGCTGATCCATGCGTAAAGGTGCAGCGGCGGGCGGCGCCCGGTCACAAAATCGCCAGCGGCTATGCTGTTTTCGCGCCGGTCGGCTCTGCAAATGCGATCCAGACCGCGCCAAGGCACTTCCATCTCGCGACAGAGGGCTTATTTGACCAGGGCAAGGGGGCAGGTCGCCTGTTATGCCGTTGCACCCCGATATGCGCCCGAGTAGGGTGCGCCGCAACGCAAACTGGGCCGTCAAAGAGCCCCGCAACGACAAAGGATTTTCGCCGATGTTCGTCTCTCCAGCCTATGCTCAAGCCGCAGGGGGTGCCGGTGGCGCTTTCGCCAGCTTTGTGCCCCTGATTTTGATCTTCGCTATCATGTATTTTCTGCTGTTCCGTCCGCAGCAAAAGAAGGTCAAAGAACATGCTGCCATGGTCGAGGCCGTGCGCCGGGGCGACCAGATCATCACCCAGGGCGGCATCATCGGGAAGGTCACCAAGGTGATGGCCGATGAAAGCGGCGAGGTCGAGGTCGAGATCGCAAAAGACACCAGGGTCCGACTGGTGAAATCGACCATCGCCAATGTCATCAACAAGACCGAGCCGGCGAAATAACATGCTGAACATGTCGCTCTTCTCGCGGATCAGCATTTGGCTGACCGTGGCCGTGGGTATCCTTCTGGCATCGCCCAATTTTTTCTACACCAATGTGGAGAAATACAACGATGCCACGGCCTTCCTGGAGACCGGCATTTCACCAAACGCGGCCACGGCCCAGCTGAGCGAGGCGGAGCTTGCCGCCGACGCGTCACGCTGGCCGTCCTTCCTGCCATCCTCCCTCGTCAATCTGGGCCTCGATCTGCGCGGCGGCGCGCATCTTCTGGCTGAGGTCAATGTCGAGGATGTCTATGACGACCGCATGGATGGCTATTGGCTATCCGTGCGCGAGGCGCTGCGCGGGCAACGTGACGTGATCGGGACGATCCGCCGCCTTGATGCGCCGTCGGGCCAGCTGCGCGTGCGCATCTCCAACCCTGCGGGCATGGATCAGGCGCTGGCGCTGGTGCGCAGCGTGGCCACGCCCGTTGTCTCGCTGACCGGCGTGGGCTCCAGCGACATTGTGGCCTCTGCCCAGGGCGATGTGATCACGGTCGAGCTGTCCGAGGCCGAGCAGATCGCCACCAATGACCGTACCATGCAGCAATCGCTCGAAATCATCCGCCGCCGCGTGGATGAGGTCGGCACGCGGGAGCCCACCATCCAGCGACAGGGCGAACGGCGCATCCTCATTCAGGTGCCGGGCATTGGCTCTGCCGCCGAGCTGAAGGCGCTGATCGGCACGACTGCCAAGCTGACCTTCCACCCCGTAGTGGGGCCTGCCGGGCCGACTGACACGCCCGGCCCGCGCAACGTGATTTACCCGTCGATTGATCCCCAAGATGCGGGCACCTTCTACGAGCTTGAGCAATCGCCGGTCGTAACGGGCGAGGAGCTCGCCGACAGCCAGCCTGCGTTCGATCAGAACGGCCAGCCCGCCGTGACGTTCCGGTTCAATCCCGGCGGCGCGCGCAAGTTCGGTATTTACACGTCTGAGAATGTCGGCTCGCCCTTCGCCATCGTGCTCGATGAGGAGGTGATCTCCGCCCCCGTGATCCGCGAGGCGATCACCGGCGGGTCGGGCCAGATCTCGGGCAATTTCACGGTCGAGGAATCCACCAATCTCGCCGTGCTCTTGCGTGCCGGTGCGCTGCCCGCCGAGATGACATTTCTGGAAGAACGCACCATCGGGCCAGAGCTGGGCCAGGACAGTATCGACGCGGGCCGCATCGCCTGCATGGTGGCCTTCGTGATGGTGCTGGTCTTCATGTTTCTCAGCTACGGCACCTTCGGCATTTTCGCCAATATCGCGCTCATTCTGAACGTGGGGATGATCTTCGGCTTGCTGTCGCTGATCGGTGCCACGCTGACCCTGCCGGGGATTGCGGGGATCGTCTTGACTATCGGGATGGCGGTGGATGCCAATGTGCTGGTGTTCGAGCGGATACGGGAGGAGCTGCGCACCTCCAAAGGCCCAGCCCGCGCGATTGAGCTGGGCTATGAAAAGGCGCTCTCGGCCATTCTGGACGCCAACATCACCACATTCATCACTGCCGTGATCCTCTTTGCCATGGGCTCCGGCCCGGTGCGGGGCTTCGCGATCACGCTGGGCCTTGGCATTCTGACCTCGGTTTTCACCGCCATCTACGTCACCCGAACCATCATTGTGATGTGGTTCGAGCGCAGACGCCCCAAAACAATCGAGGTATAAGCGATGCGGTTGAAACTTGTACCGGCCAACACGAATTTCGACTTCTTCAAGCGCAACACGCTGACGCTTGGCCTGTCGGTGTTGCTGATCCTGATCGGTTTTGCGTCCTTCATGATCCAGGGGCTGAATTATGGCATCGACTTTCAGGGCGGCACCACGATCCGCACGGAATCGACCCAGCCCGTTGACGTGGCCGCCTACCGCGCCGCGCTGGAACCTGCGGGCTTGGGGGATGTCTCTATCACCGAAGTGTTCGACCCGACCTTTGGCGAAGATCAGAACGTCGCCATGGTGCGCATTCAGGCTCAGGAGGGGGAAGAAAGTGTCTCCGTCGAAGTGGTCCAGCAGGTCGAGGACGCGCTGCGCAGCATCGACCCTGAGATGAAGTTTCCATCCGTCGAATCCGTTGGCCCCAAAGTCTCCGGCGAGCTGATCCAGACGGCGGCCATTGCGGTGATCCTCGCGATTGCAGCGGTGCTGTTCTACATCTGGCTGCGGTTCGAATGGCAGTTCGCGCTGGGCGCGGTGGCCGCCCTTGTGCATGACGTGATCCTGACGCTGGGCGTTTTCTCGGAGCTACAGATCAAGTTTGACCTCGCCATCATTGCAGCACTTCTGACCATTGTGGGCTACTCGCTCAATGATACGGTGGTGGTCTTCGACCGGGTCCGCGAGAACCTGCGCAAATACAAAAAGCGCGACCTCAAAGAGGTGCTGAACCTGTCGATCAACGAGACGCTCAGCCGGACCTTCATGACCTCGGTCACAACACTTCTGGCGCTGATCGCGCTGTTCATCCTGGGCGGGGACGTGATCCGCGGCTTCGTCTTCGCGATGATCTGGGGCGTGATCGTGGGGACGTATTCGTCCATCTTCGTGGCCTCGGCCATCCTGCTTTGGCTGGGCGTCAAGCGGGACTGGGACAAGCCCGACCTGACAAAGACCTCCAATCAGTTCGGCAATGTCGACGCTTAGCCGACCCCGCTGATGGTGACAAAGAAGGCCCGCCTGAAACCGGCGGGCCTTTTGTCATGCGCGCGTGGCCTAGCGTTGAAAGATGTTCAAGGTGGTGAGGCGTCTCGAGCGGTAGCCGTCAAAGCGGTTCTGCAGATCAGCGCTGTTGAACTGGGGCTGGAGAAAGCGGCCCTGCGTGAAGTCATGCGGGTGCACCCGGTGGCCGATCCGGTCACGGCGGTCAAAGCGGGTTTCATTGAAGCTGGTTTGCGAGAAGCTCTGCGTCTGGGTGGCTTTGGTCGCAAGGCTGAGCCCAAACTCCGATTGGTCGCTATTGGCGGAGGCTGCGCTGGGGGCCAGCGCCAAGCTGGCGATAACGGAGAGCCCGAGGGCGGTGGAGGAGATCAGTTTCATCATGTCGGTTATCCTTGAAGTGGGTCAAAACAATGTCTGACCCCTTTTTAGGAAGCGCAGCAATAACGCACAACAAAACCATCCGTGTGCGTTTCGTGTGCATTTGCGTGAATTCCGTGATGAAATGTTACAAAACGCTTTTGCCCCAGCCATGGGGCGGCACCGCTGCGAATATCGACACCTGGCCGCGACGCTTGGCGCCGCAGACAGCATGACGGGTCGCAATCATCTCAAAGAGGAAGGTGATCAGGCCTGCGCCTCGCGCTCCTGCCTGTCGTTAAAGGGCAGGTTGATCGGCTCCTGGCGGTGACGCGGCCAAGTCGGGAAGGATTTCACCATATCCACGATCCGTCCGGCGGGCGGGGCGTCGGCGATATCCCATTGGCGACCGGCCAGAAACAACAGGTGATCGATAACCGTTTCGCCATTGGCGTATTTCAGCTGTCGCCCGATCGCGCTGCGGCAGGCACCGACGGTGGCCGCGTTCAGTTGCAAGCGGCCGCTCACGCCCATCGACCAGTGGCCGAAGTGGCGGCCATAGCGCAAGCCGCTGCCCAGTATTTTGATGTCGGTATGGCGTGGGTCGTCCTTCAGCCGCGCCATCAGACGCTCGCAGGTTTGGCCGGGGCCTTCGAAATAATGGTAGAAATACCCTTCTTCGAGGATCATGAACCCCGTGATGTCATTCGCTGTGTTCAAGGCGCGCGCAGTGGTCACAAGGCGGTCCAGATCTTCCGGGGACAGGTCGCATAAAAGCCTGCTGCGATAGACGAAAAACCCAATTGGTTTCAGCAAAACGATATGCCTCCCAGGCGCGAATTTAGGGGTGAACGCCTTGGGTCCTTGGATGGTTCCCAGAAATCCGAGAAAATTTTGCCGGGCGGGTTTTGCCTTGTTGCCTTGCCCCGCTGGACAGGGCGCTGGTCAATCTGGATCAGCCCGCTATTTTGGCACGAAACAGGGTTGGAACTTGGCAGGGTGCTGCCCCGAACCACGCGTGGGATATTGTATGAAAATGATCGAGATCGACTATGATGCGGCCAAGCCCATCGACAGCTATGGCGACGGGTTTTTCCGCGTCGCGGGCGAGGTGCATCACGGCGACATGCTGATCTTCCCTGACGCGGTGCTGGGCTGGGGCGGCTATGAGGACACCGCCGCGATCCTGGCCAATGCGGGCAAGATCGATGTGCTGTTCGTTGGCACCGGGGCCGAGATCGCCCATATCCCTGCCCAGTTGCGCGACGCGCTGGAGGCTGCTGGCATCGGCGTCGAGCAGATGGCCACCCCCGCCGCCTGCCGCACCTATAATGTTCTGTTGAGCGAAGGGCGGCGGATCGGGGCGGCATTGCGCGCGGTCTGAGTGCAGTCCGCTCAAGGCGCGGAATTTCACCGAAATACCACGGGCCAGCCGCGCAAAGGCCCTTTTTGGGCCAGATTCGTCGCCAAGTTTAGTCTCGTTCACTACGAGGATATTTCATGTGCCTGATTAAAGCTGCCCTTATCTCGGCAACCCTTGCCATCCCCACCGTCGCCACTGCCGCGCCGAAAGTCTATTCCGGTTCGGAGGCGCAAGCGATCCGCTGCGCCCAGCTGGTGTTCTTTGCTGCCAATGAAGGCAACCGTCACGGGTTCTTGTCCCGCAACGTCCAAAACGGGCTTCGCGCTTACGGGTTGTATCTGCTCAATCAATACACCACCGGCACGCCGCGCCAGAAGGCCAAGGCGATCACCAAGATGACCAAGTCGACGGGCTATATTGAATCCATCGAGAAGTTCAAACAAAGCCACCGCCGCTGCATCCGCCAATTTCCTATTCGGTAAGCGTCAGCGCGATCCCAGCATCAGCGTCTCGGTCTCCCGCAGCAGCTTGCGGGTCATCGCGCGCTCGAAATCGGCAAAGCCTTGCGCCACTTCGATAAAGGCGCGTGGGCCTTGGATCACCCTGCGCCGATAATAGGCGGAAAGCTCCATCAAGGTCATCTGCCGCTCATCACGGCCTACGGTCAGATCCAGCGCCACAACCAGCCCGTTGATATTGCGCCCGACGAGGGTGTCGCGCATCTGTTCTGGCGGGGGGCCGTCATTGTTTATGCCGTCACCCGAAAGGTCGAGCGTATACTCCCAGCACCCCGGTTTTTGCGCAAAAAGCGTCTCGGCAAACAGCATTGCATCGCCAATGCCTGTCGCTTCGGGCCCGCGTCCTCGCCGGGTGGCACGCAGCTGGGCTGCGACATCGCGCAGGGCACCCCTGCTATCAAGCGCCGTCCAGCCCATAAGCAGACGCTGATTGCCCCGGCCCGCCCATTCAAAGGCCGCAATCCAGATCGGAGTGCCGCTGTTTTGCAGCACCTGCCTTTGGACCTCGTCATCAAGCAGCGCCGCAGCAAGCCCGTCGAGTTGCAACCGGTATTCCCCCGCATCCACCGAGGCAGAGACATCCATGCCGATGGCAAGTGCAAGGCGGCATCCGGCAGGCTCTTGCGCGCGCAGCTGCACCGTTGCGGCTGCACAGATGGCTGCGGCGCACAGGGCTATGCGCCGCAGCACGGGCCTACCAGTGGCCGGTGTTTTCCATGCTCGCCCAGGGCTCCTGCGGCGGCAGGTTATCCCCCATTTGCAGCAGCTCGACCGAGATATTGTCAGGCGAGCGCACGAAGGCCATATGCCCGTCGCGGGGCGGGCGGTTGATGGTGACGCCCGCATCCATCAGCTCCTGGCATTTGTCGTAGATATTCTCCACCCGGTAGGCCAGATGCCCGAAATGGCGGCTGTCCGAAGGCAGCCCGTCATCGCCGTCCCAGTTATAGGTCAGCTCCACATCCGCGCGGCCATCTTCCTGGCCGGGGGGGCACATGAAGACCAGCGTGAAGCGGCCGCCTTCATTCTCAGTCCGGCGGCGCTCTTTCAGACCCAGCAGCTCGTAGAATTTGATCGAGCTGTCGAGGTCTTTGACCCGGACCATTGTGTGCAAATATTCAATTTTCATCGGCATTCTCCTTTTGGCGTGACCTAGCTTGGTCCGTCGGTCTGACCAGCCTCGGTCCCGATAATAACGTCGCGGTCTTCGGGCCGGATTTTGTGGGGGATCAGCGCTGACCGGCTGACCAGTGTCACGGTGATGAAGGCCACGTAAAGCAACAGATACCACGAGCCCATCTTGGCAAAGCTCACCGTCTCCCACCGGGCCTGGCCTGCATAGACCCAGGTGGCGGTGACGGTGGTGCCGATGAATTCCGCCACCCACAGCACCAGCCCGCAGAAGAAAGCTGCCAGCGGCATCGGCATCCAACGCGCCTTTCGGCCTGCGAAAAACCACACCCGCGTGCGCCCGAAAATCAGCACCGAGGCCACGAACAGCCCGATGCGGATGTCGTAGGTGAAGTGATGCGCGAAGAAATTGATATAGCACAGCGCCCCAAAGAGAAACGTAAGCCACAAAGGCGGGTAGGGGGCGAATTTCATGTCGAATATCCGCGTGGCCCGCGCCACGTAGGAGCCGACAGAGGCATACATGAAGCCCGAAAACAGCGGCACGCCCATGATTATGATCACCGCCTCTTCGGGGTAGGACCAGCTGCCTTGGGCGACCTTGAAGAACTCCATGATGGTGCCGGTGAGGTGGAAGATCACGATCACCCGCGCCTCTTCCCAGCTTTCCAACCCGCTCCAGAGCATGAAGGCTTGGGTGACGATGGCGAAGATGAACAGCCCGTCAAAGCGGGTGATCACCCAATCCGGTTGCCACACCGCTTTCGAGATCATCAGCGCCGCCAGAAACAGCAGGCCGAACAGCGCAGCCCAGGCCTGTTTGGCGAAGAACATGACGGTTTCCGCGGCCCAGCCGGGCAGGCGGGCGCGCAGCCGGTCGCCCAACCGCCGTTCCAACGCGCGTGTGCCCCAATCTGCCATGGGGGGCAATCTACCGGCCCGGGCGCGGGCTGCAACGCCAATCTCTTGGGGATAACTGCCCACATTATCTTGATCTGCGGCCTGCTTTGGCCCCAAGATATAGCCTCGCCACAGCCCCAAGCAGCCAAAAAGAGGCCCCCAATGCCCATATCCCCCGAGCAAGCCCAGGAAATCGAGGAGCTCCGCAGCCAGAGCGCCACCACCATGCGCGCCACGGTCCCGGGGATGGAGGCGCATCTTTACAAGGCCATCCCGGTGCTCGACCACGGCTTTGTGCGGGTCATCGACTATATGGGCGACGATTCAGCGATCTGTCAGGCCGCTCGCGTCAGCTACGGCAAAGGCACCAAATCGGTGCAAAATGACGAGGGCCTGATCCGCTACCTGATGCGCCACTGGCATTCCACCCCGTTCGAGATGTGCGAGATCAAGCTGCATGTCAAACTGCCCGTCTTCGTGGCGCGGCAATGGATCCGGCACCGCACCGCCAACGTCAACGAATACTCCGCCCGCTACTCGATCCTCGACCGCGAATTCTACATCCCCGCGCCCGAACATCTCGCCGCGCAATCGGTCATCAACAACCAGGGCCGGGGGGAGGCGCTGACGGGGGAGGAGGCCGACCGCGTCCTGCGCTACCTCAAGGACGACTCCATGCGCGCCTATGATCATTACGAAGAGATGATCGGCACCCAAACGAAAGAAGGCGACGACCAGCAAGGCCTCGCCCGCGAACTCGCCCGCATGAACCTGCCCGCCAATATCTACACCCAATGGTACTGGAAGGTGGACCTGCACAACCTCTTCCACTTCCTCCGCCTGCGTGCCGACAGCCACGCCCAATACGAGATCCGCGTCTACGCCGACGCCATCTGCGACGTCGTCCAAGACTGGGTCCCCGCCGCCTACGGCGCATTCGAGGATTACCGCTTGGGCGGCGCGACCCTATCTGGCAAAGCGCTGGACTGCCTGCGCCGCATGCTGGCCGGAGAAGAGGTCACCCAGGAGACGTCTGGGATGAGCAAAGGGGAGTGGCGGGAGTTTGAGGGAGTTTTGAAGTAGCCAGAGCTTACTCAATTTTCCTGAGTGCCGTCGGTACGTTCAGCGTCTGTTATTGATAGCTCTTCGTGCGCATTGTGAACTTCTGGTGCCACAGCAACTAAAACGCCAAAAATCGCAACGACAAAAGCCACTCTCATAGCGCTCCCATTGTGCTTTAGGTTGGTATCGTTCGCCTTTGAGTTTGTGTCGTTGTGCCCTGCAAGCTCCAACAGCGATGCGTAGTAGTCGAGATCATCCTTTATGTCTGTTTTAAGGACCTCAGATCTAGCGCCAGGCATAAAGAAAATTATTGGCCGGGCTGCATAACCAGCGATCGCAGCGGAAAAGGCTAAGAAGCCTGCACCAATGAGCATAGCAATTGGGAAATGGGCGGCGGATGACAAGGCAGTCAAGATTGCTGCGGCAGCTAAGACTACCCCGGCAAAGCTGGTTGAACGTTGATCGGACGCAAGTGCTGCGGACAGTTGTGATTCTAGGCGTTTCTCAGACAGCTCATAGGCAAATAGTACCAACTTTTTCTGATTGTCGTTGAACTTGACCATGACTAACCCTACCAGCCAATTTTCGTATGCTCCAGTGGACCATTTCGTACATCGCAGTAGCCAATGTTCATACCCTCTGGTAAGTCTTTCCTTTCGTAACGGTGTTTTTGGGTGAGAAGTGACGTGGCAAAAAAACCGGATGGAATTACTAAGGGAAGACGCGGAGGGCAGGCCGTCCAGAATGGCGCAGGTTCGTCAAAGCCGCCGCCTAAACCACCTGCTAAGCCGACGAAGGGTAGCAAAAAATAACGAATTTTGAACTTCGCAAACAGTGGCGCAAATAATTAGCCTACCAGTACACGACCTCTGCTCGTGCCGCATCCGAACCGTCCCCATGGGCACGAATAACTGAACTGAAAGTGTGCTTCAGCATCTTGGGCGCACTGACACCACTGTTAACCATAACGACCCACCGCGTTTGTAATTTGGTAACCCCGGCGATATAGTGCGAGCATACATTCGAGGCGTCACAGCTTCACCAAAGTTCGACGCCAGCGAGATGTTCCCTCGCTGGCGTCTCTCTTTTTCGGCTAGTCACCTAGAAGAGACGATAGGCGGCGATCAGCACGCTGGTCAGCATCAAGATCACCATGACCCATCGGTACATCCGATTTGTCACATAGCTTCACCTCCTTACCCTGCGAAGTATCGCAGGTGTAGGGAGGCTTACGTGCGCTTGGTTAATCCAGTCTTAGCGCACGCCCTTCAGCGCGACCGCTGGGCGCGCTTGAGCCGGAAGACTACGGCCTTCTCCATGCTCCAGTCGGGGGGCAGGCCCTCGGGGTAGCCGAGCTCTCGGTGGAGGTTTGAATAGCCCCTAGTATTGTAGACGCTTTCTTCCCTAATTTTGAGGCAAGGAG
>CAYLVP010000071.1:0-15850 GCA_964387155.1 uncultured Rhodobacterales bacterium
AGAATTACGCGCTTTGGAAGCAAAGTGGGGCCGAAGCGCTGGCAAAACGCCTCACCTCTATCTTGACTGATATCAGCGCGGGGGCTGGCAAAAGGAACAGTTTTGCTGTCCGACTTACCGCGCTGGAGGCACCAAATGCGGCTATCATCCAGGAAAAATTGGCTGAAGCGCCAGCCAATAAGGTGCTCCCCCGACGCCCGGTTGCCGCAAGGGATCGGACGGCGCGGCCCGTGCGAGGCCAACCGGCAAATGCCGCACCCCACTGGCTGACGGCCCGTATGCGGGCCAATTTAACTGAAGAGTAAGGCTGCGCGCCTAGGGTGAGCACCGTGCGACGGCTTTCGGTTCTTGCAACGTGGGGCAACTGTGGAAATCAACGTAGGCGCTTTTTTACGCAGGCTCCGGGCGACGGCGCCTGGTTGTAGCGCCGTTGCGCTTGTTGATTTGGATACCAACATGGTTCTGACAGAGGTGTCAGAGCCGCAAGTCGGGCAGGAATTTTGGGATGCGCTTGCGCTAAAGGCAATTGACGTACTGGTCGGGGGCCACGCGCAATCCTTCGCAGAAACACTTGCCGCACAGGAAAGCGACTATATCCAATATGCGAAGTTGCGTCGCGGGGATGAGGTGTTTCTGTTGATCCGCTCGCAGGCAGAGCCGCCTTTAGGCCTTCTTTTGATAGGGGATCAGCGTATCCAAACCGATACACTCGTCGAATCCGCCAGGGAGGAGTTGGAAGCCCTTGCCGCGACAAACTGATACAGATCACCTTAAGGACCGCATTCGCGCCTATGGTGCCGGGCTACCGGAGTGCGACGCCGCTGGCCGCTTTATGTTCAGCGGCGAAGGCGAAGATCATATCTTGAAGCTATGTCAGGACGTTGGGCAAACCAGATTGGCGCGCCGTGTGACCTATTATGCAAATGATGAAGCGCGGCTTGAAATCTCGGTTCGACATGGTCGGGTGTTGACGTTGCGGGTCAAATGCGACCCGACCCGATCCCTTGACTGCTTGACTGGTACCGGAGATGAGGCGCGTGAAGCGCTGGGCGCAATCCAAGCCGCGCTTTCAGGCTGCGCGTCCCTGACAGTCAGGTATAGCCGGTTATCAACCGACCATGAGCCCCACGCGTCGGGCGTTGCCCCGGAGCATATTCTGGCGTTGCACATGCAGGCCAAACAGGTCCCCGACATGTCTGCAGGTCATGAAGCGGGTTGCTTGGCAGAAATTCACGTCGTCGCGGGCCAGATACAATCCGCAAAAGGCAGTGATGCGGGCATTGCTCAACTCGACAGGGTCATGAGCGCAAGCGCAACCGGACTGCGGAATTGGCTGGAAATGCTGAATGATGAGCTGATCGAGGATATCGAACTTGGACTGGGCAGCGGCCAGAAGGTTGGCCTCGACTACCTGGGCAGCGGCGTGCGCATCACCCTGCGCTAAGACCTGACGGCATGCAGATCGGGGCAATCTTTCAAAACATCGCGGCCAGCCTCTTCTCGGTCAGACAAGCCGGGCGTGCCAATCCGCTCTGCCCCTTGCGGGGGCGCGCCGGATAGTAGAAACTGCGCCGTCATGGCAAAAGACACCGAAAATGGGTTTGACGCGCTAAGCGCCCGGCTTGCGAGCCAGGACGCGGAGTATCTGCGCCGAAGACGTTTGGCCGCAGGGCCGGACGCATTGCCGTTTGATTTCGTATCCGACCTCGTGGATGGGCTGCAGGCTGAGCTGTCTGACGACGACCAGAGCGCTTTCATCGAATGGGCTCAGCAAACACGCAAGGATCTCAAGCCTGTGGTGTTGCTGACGGCCAGCTGGCTTGGCCTGAGGCGCAAGGCCTGGGACGCGGCCGAGCAGTTGGGGCGTGAGCTTGTGGGCCGGGACCATCATGACCTTCTCGCGCAGCGCTTGATCGATGCGGCTGCCGCGCAATCCGTAACGCTGGAAACCGAGACCGACCGCTGGCTGCAGACCAGAACCTGCCGCGCCCCCTTCACCGAGATGGAGTCGCGCACCAACGGTTTCGTGCATTTCTGCTGCTCGGCCTGGCAGCCGGCCCCGGTTGGGCGGCTTGATGCGCCGGGGCCCAACGGTTTCTGGAATTCCGAGCGGGCCAAAGAGATCCGCCGCTCTGTCCTTGATGGGGATTTCTCGCATTGCAGCCGGTGGCATTGCCCGTCTATCGCCGGACGCCGCTTGCCCGCCAAAAAGCCCGATCAGCCGCGCCCTGATCTGTATGTCGAAGAGGGGCCTGAGCGGGTGATCCTGTCGCATGACCGCTCTTGTAACATCTCGTGCCCCAGCTGCCGGACCAAGCTGATCAACCTGCCGCATCGCGAGACGGACAAGCTCAACACCATCTTTGAGGATCATTTGCTGCCGCTGGTGGCCGGCGCCAAGAAGATCAAGGTGACAGGCTCGGGCGACCCGTTTGGCAGCCGCCATTTTCGCCATTTGCTGGGCCGCCTGACCGCCACCGATGCACAGGGGCGGCGGATTCAGCTGCACACCAACGGGCTGTTGGCCAATGAGCGCGCCTGGAATGATCTCAACCTATGGGAGAATGTCTCTTCCGTCTGGATATCCATCGACGCCGCCAAGGCCGAGACCTATGCCGTCCTGCGCCGGGGCGGCGACTTCAAAACGCTGGTGGAGAACTTGAAGTTTCTCGGGCAGTTGAACCGGGATGGCGCCATTGACACGCTGCGGCTCGATTTCGTGGTGCAACATGCCAATTACCGCGAGATGCCTGCCTTCGTTGATCTGGCCCGCAAAGTTGGCGCAGATGGCGTGTATTTCTTGCGGTTGCGCAATTGGGGCCATGTCGACCCGGAGGAATTCCGGGGCCAGGACGTCTGCTCCCCCGACCACCCGGAGCACCACGAGCTGTTGGACATTCTTGCAGATGACCGGTTTGTGGGCGAGGGCATTGAGCTGGGCAGCATGCGCCCCCTCGTCGATCAGGCGCGCGGCACTTGACTGGCGCGCAACCTCATCAGCGCGGCTGACAAGGCCAAAGCAATGCCGAAAAGCTCCACCCAATCTGCTATATGAAACGGGCCAAGCGTGCGTCCATAGATCGCCGCAAGATCGTGGAAGCTGATGCCTTTGATCACCGTGAAGGCGAGCGCAATGCCGACGCCTAGCAGCAGTTGCAGGTTGCGCCAGATCTTGCCACGAAAGGCGTTTGTCGTGACGGCCAGCAGCACGATCGCCACAACAACCACCCCAATCGCGGCCCCCGCCTGGACCTGATGGCGCATCTTGTACCAGCCCTGCGCATGGGCCAGGCATTTGCCGAAGGTCCAGATAAAGGCATGCAGGTCGAGCGGCGTATTGGCAGCCTGAAACAGGAAGGCCGCGCCGCAAAGCATCCAAAGCCACCGTTCCCGCCCAGCGAGCCTGCGCGCCATGCGCAAAATCAGAAAACCGGTGATTGCGTAAGACAGTACCAATATGGTGCCGCTCAGCCATGGATCGCCCCAAATGGTCTGCCAGTCTTTAAAACCGCATTGTGCAGCGCCCCAGATCTTATCCATGGGCGGCCCCACCTGCGCGCGCTTTAGCGCAAAAATGGATAGAAAGTGAGGTCAGACCTTGCGCAGCCGGATGACAACATCAACCGACGCGATCTCGGTGCCTGCGGGGGCGTCGGGGAGGCCCGCGATTTCAAGTTGCTCTTTCGGGGCGTCCGTAAGCTCCCGGTCGTCCTCCCAGAAGAAATGCGGATGATCGTCGATCCGCGTGTCGAAATAGGATTTCGTCCCATCCACCATGACTTCGCGGATCAGCCCCGCGTCGCAGAACGCGCGCAAAGTGTTATAGACCGTCGCCAGCGAAACGGTGTCGTCGCAATTCGAGGTCGCGGCATGCAGGCTTTCTGCGGTGACGTGGCGGTTTTGCCCGTCGCCCACCAAAAGCTCTGCCAGCGTCAGGCGCTGCCGGGTGGGGCGCAACCCTGCCCCTGCCAGCCACTCGGTGCTGCGTTTCATGGTCTCGGTGGTCATTCTGCCGTCCTTTGGGTGCGTGGCCCGCGTGCCTAGAGTGCGTCTATCCCGTTCAATATAGGGCGCTTACCCCCTCTGTTTCAACGAAATTCAGTTGCGACGATTTGGCGTGGCCTTGCACGGGGCCGGACGCCAATGCTAGACGCGTAGCGGCTAGAACAAACGACATATAGGGGGCGGGGCACGTAATGTCCGACTATCCAAAGAGCTTTGACAGGGATGCCCTGCTGAAATGCGCCCGCGGCGAACTGTTCGGGCCGGGCAACGCCCAGCTGCCAGAGCCGCCAATGCTGATGATGGATCGGATCACCGATATCTCGGCGGAAGGTGGGGAGCATGGGAAAGGCCATGTCGTGGCAGAGTTCGACATAAAACCCGATCTGTGGTTTTTCGACTGCCATTTTCCCGGCAACCCGATCATGCCGGGGTGCCTCGGCCTGGATGGGCTGTGGCAGCTGACCGGGTTCAACCTTGGTTGGCGGGGCTGGCAGGGCCGCGGCTACGCATTGGGCGTGGGCGAGGTAAAGCTGACCGGCATGGTGCGGCCCGACCGCAAGATGCTGACCTATTACGTGGATTTCACCAAGGCGGTGCAGACCCGCAGACTGACCATGGGCGTGGCAAATGGCCGGGTCGAGGCCGACGGTGAAGAGATTTACGTGGTCAAAGATATGAAGGTCGCCCTCAGCGAAAGCTAGCTCCGCGCGGGCTGCGCCCCAAGGGCTTTCTGGTTGCGCCGGCGGGCGCGGCTGGCCTACACAGATCCTGGCATACAGGAGGAGTGCGCATGCGCCGCGTCGTCGTTACAGGATTGGGTATTGTCAGCCCCATCGGGAACTCCGCCGCCCAGGTGGCAATCGCCTTGAAGGCCGGGCAATCCGGCATCGAGGCCTCCCCCGAGATGGCTGAACACGGGTTCCGCAGCCGGGTGGCGGGTACCTTGAAGATCGACATCAAGGACCATGTTGACAAGCGTCGCCTGCGCTTCATGGGCCCCGGTGCCGCCTATGCCCATATCGCGATGGAGCAGGCGATCGCCGATGCAGGGCTCGATGACAGCGACGTCGTCAACCCGCGCACCGGCCTGATTGCGGGCTCTGGCGGGCCGTCAACATCAGCCATGTTTGCTGCCCACCAATCCGTTTTGAAAACAGAAGCGACCAAACGTATCGGGCCCTTTGCTGTGCCCAAATGCATGGGCTCAACGATATCCGCCAACCTTGCAACCGCCTATCAGATCAAGGGGATCAACTACTCGATCACCTCGGCCTGCTCAACCTCGCTGCATTGTATCGGCGCGGCGTCAGAACAGATCATGCTCGGCAAGCAGGACGTTATGTTCGCCGGCGGCGGGGAAGAGCTGGACTGGACGCTCTCCTGCCTTTTTGACGCGATGGGCGCCATGAGCAGCAAATATAACGACACCCCCACCAAAGCCTCGCGCGCCTTTGACGCAGATCGCGACGGTTTCGTCATTGCCGGCGGCGGCGGCATCGTCGTGCTGGAAAGTCTCGAACACGCCCAAGCCCGCGGCGCGAAAATCTATGCTGAGGTCACGGGCTTTGGGGCCACATCCGATGGCGCGGATATGGTGGCCCCTTCCGGCGAGGGCGGTGAACGCGCCATGCGGATCGCGCTGGACACCATCCCCAAGGGCCGCAAGGTCAGCTACATCAACGCGCATGGTACCTCTACACCCGTGGGCGATGTGGGCGAGGTTGAGGCCGTGCGCCGCGTCTTCGGTCAGGGCAGTACCCCGCCGGTCAGCTCGACCAAGTCGATGACGGGCCACAGCCAGGGGGCAACCGGCGCGCAGGAGGCGATCTACTGCCTGCTGATGCTCCAGCATGATTTTATCGCGCCCTCGATCAATGTCGACACGCTCGACCCCGCCTTGGACCCCTCCGAGATCGCGACCACATTGGTGGAAAACGCAGGCCTCGACACGGTGATGACCAACTCCTTCGGATTTGGTGGCACCAACGGCTCAATGTTGCTTTCCAAGTTTAAGGACTGACACCCATGGCAAATCTGATGAACGGCAAACGCGGCCTGATCATGGGCGTGGCCAATGAACGCTCCATCGCATGGGGGATTGCCAAGGCGATGCATGCCGAGGGGGCAGAGCTTGCCTTTTCCTACCAGGGCGAGGCCTTTGGCAAGCGCGTCCAGCCGCTGGCTGACAGTCTTGGCTCTGACATTCTGGTCGATGTCGACGTGACGGATGACGCCTCACTTGATGCCTGCTTCAACCTGTTGGGCGACAAGTGGGGCAGCCTTGATTTCGTTGTGCACGCCATTGCGTTTTCCGACAAGAACGAGCTGACGGGCCGGTTCATCAACACCAGCCGCGAGAATTTCAAGACGTCGATGGTGATCTCCTGCTACTCGCTGATCGATGTGGCCAAGCGCGCTGCCCCGATGATGCGTGAGGGCGGAACGTTGCTGACCCTGACATATCAAGGATCCAACCGCGTCACGCCATTCTACAATGTCATGGGGGTGGCGAAAGCGGCGCTGGAATCCACCGTGCGCTATCTCGCCAATGATCTGGGCCCAGATGGCATTCGCGTCAACGCAATCTCACCCGGCCCGATGAAGACGCTGGCGGGCGCAGCCATTGGTGGCGCGCGCAAGACCTTCCGGCAGACAGAGGCAAATGCACCAATGCGTTCAAATGCAACGCTTGAAGCTGTGGGGGGCACAGCGGTCTATCTCGCCTCCGACGCCGGAGCCTGCACCACCGGCGAGATCATCCGTGTGGACGGCGGCTACCATGTGTTGGGCATGCCCCAAAGCGAAAACCTCTAAGCGCCACGCCTCTCATCATTGTTCCCAAAATATCCCGGGGGTGAGGAGCGTATGCGACGAGGGGGCAGCGCCCCCTGAGCCGGGCGGCGCGCAAAGCGCGTCGCAACAAAGCGCTACTGTGACGGCGTCATGATCCCCAAAGCCGCCCCGCTCGGATCGCAGATGATCGATACCCGCCCAACGCCAGGCACGTCCCAGGGCGCGCGCATGATCTTGCCGCCCATGGCTTGCGTCTCCTGCGCGGTTGCATCCACGTCGTCGACGGCCAGATAGGTCAGCCAGTGCGAAGGCAGCTCCTTCATCTCGGGCATACCAGACAGGTCAAAGACGCCGGCGATCATCTGCTCCCCGATCCGGGCCACGTGATATTCGCCATCCTCCATCGGCATGCTGTCAAAGCTCCAGCCACAGACTTTCGCGTAATACGCCTTGGCCTTGCCGACATGATGGGTGTTAAGTTCGTTCCAATGCACGGTTCCGTGGGTCTCGCTCATAATGTCCTCCTTGTTGGTGGCAGTCATACTAGCACGATTCGCCGTTTTCCTTCGCCTGCCGCTGTGCCAGTCTCCGCAGCAAGGAGAGGCCCATGACCATTACCACCTGCGTTTTCGATGCCTATGGAACGCTTTTTGATGTGGCCGCCGCTGCGCGGATTGCCGCGTCCGAGCCCGGGCGGGATGATCTTGCGTCCTGCTGGCAGAAACTGGCGGGTGACTGGCGGCTCAAGCAGTTGCAATACACATGGTTGCGTGCGGTTGCAGATGCGCATGGGGATTTCTGGGATGTGACGCAAGACGGTCTCGACTGGGCGATGGAGGCCAACGGGCTCGCCGACCCTGAGCTGCGGGAGCGGCTATTACAGCTCTACTGGGAACTGCAAGCCTACCCGGAAGTGCCGGACATGCTGGCCACCTTGAAGACGATGGGGCTGAATACTGCGATCCTGTCGAATGGCTCGCCAGCCATGCTGGACGGTGCCGTCCAATCGGCGGGCGTCGGGGCCACGCTTGATGATGTGCTCAGCGTCGAAAGCGTCGGGGTCTTCAAGCCGCATCGCAGCGTTTATGATCTGGTCGGTCAGCGGTTCGGCTGCGCCGCTGGCGAGGTGCTCTTCGTGTCTTCCAATGGCTGGGACGCAGCGGCAGCCGTTGGTTACGGCTTTCAAACCGTTTGGGTCAACCGCGCCGGTGAGCCCATGGACCGACTGCCCTGGCGGCCCTCCCATGTCCTGTCGGACCTCTCCACCATCCCCGAACTGGCAGCGGCCCTATGAGCATATTCACCGCCTCCGACGGCGCGCAGCTGCACTATCTGGATGAAGGTGCGGGCCTGCCCGTCCTGTGCCTGGCCGGTCTCACACGGAATGGTTCAGATTTTGACTATCTCGCCCCGCATTTGCAAGGCCTCCGCCTGATCCGGCTGGATTATCGGGGCCGGGGCAAATCCGACTGGTCGGGCCCGCAAACCTACACGCTGCAACGCGAAGGGCGCGACGCGGTAGAGCTGCTTGACCATCTGGGGCTGGAGAAAGCCGCCATCCTTGGCACGTCTCGTGGGGGTATACTCGCGATGGGGCTTGCGGCGAGTGTCAAAGACCGGCTGATTGGCGTTTGCCTCAACGATATCGGGCCCGAGATCGCGGCGTCAGGGCTTGAGGCCATCAAGGACTATCTCGGCCGCAAACCCAGTTTCAGGACCTTCGACGAGGCCACACATATCCGCGCCAAGCTGATGGCCGGGTTCGACAATATTCCTGCCGAGAGGTGGGAGGCTGAGGCGCGCAAGCACTATGTCGAAGGGCCAAACGGGCTGGACATCAATTACGACCCCTCACTGCGCGACGCCGTGCTTGGGACAGAGGCCAATCTTAACCCGGACCTCTGGCCGTTTTTCGACGCGTTGGACGGGTTGCCGACCGCGCTTATCCGTGGGGCGAACTCTGACCTTTTGACGACACAGACCGCTCAGAAGATGCAAGACCGCCGCCCCGATATGCTCTTTGCCGAGGTGCCGGACCGGGGCCATGTCCCTTTTCTTGACGAGCCTGCGGCCCTTTTGACGATCAACGCCTGGTTGGAGGAATGCCGGTGAATATCGAGATGATCGAGGCGGCGGCCTCACGCATCAAGGGCCATGCCCGGGTCACGCCGATGCTCAGCTCACCCTTCCTCGACAAGATCGCGGGCCGCCGGGTTTTCATCAAACCCGAGGCGCTCCAGCATACCGGCAGCTTCAAGTTCCGCGGCGCTTGGTCCGCCGTCTCTGCCCTCGCAGACAACGACACGCTGAAGGCCGGTGTCATTGCCTATTCCAGCGGCAACCATGCGCAAGGCGTGGCGCTGGCCGCCCGGGAACACGGGGTCTCAGCGGTGATCATCATGCCCCAGGACGCCCCGCAACTGAAAATCGACAACACCCGCGCATTGGGGGCCGAGGTGGTGCTTTATGACCGGCAGGCTGAAAGCCGCGAAGAGATCGGGACCCATCTGGCCCAGACCCGTGGCCTGACGCTGATCCGTCCCTATGACCAGCCTGAGGTGATCGCGGGTCAGGGCACATGCGGACTTGAGATCGCGGCGCAGGCCGAAGATCTCGACATTGACGCGATGGATGTGCTGGTGTGTTGCGGTGGCGGCGGGCTGACCGCGGGCATTGCCTTGGCGCTCGAAGCGCGCGCACCTGACCTGCGTGTGCGCCCGGTCGAGCCGGAAGGGTTTGACGATGTCGCCCGCTCGCTGGCCTCCGGGAAGATCGAGGAGAATGAAAGGCTGTCAGGCTCTATCTGCGACGCGATTGTCACGCCCAGCCCGGGCCAGATCACCTTCCCCATCCTCCAGCGGCTTTGCGGCCCTGGCATCGCGGTTCCTGATGAGGACTGCCTGCGCGCCATGGCGCAGGCTTTCACACGCCTCAAGCTGGTGATCGAGCCCGGCGGTGCCGTGGCGCTTGCCGCGGCCCTGTTTCATGGTGATCAGATCGAGGGGGCGGATGTCATCGTCGTCGTTTCGGGCGGCAATGTCGATGCCACGCAATTCCAGACCGCGCTCAGCACATACGGAGCCCAGACATGATCCAATTCACCATTGCCAGCTTCAATGTCAAAAACCTGATCGGCCCGGATCGCGAATATTACCGTTTCCAGCAATACACACAGGAGGAATATGCCTGGAAAGAGGACTGGCTTGCCGAGATGCTGGTGCGCATGAACGCCGATATCATCTGCTTTCAGGAAATCTTCGAGTTGGACGCGTTGAAATCCGTCGTGGCCGAGGCCGACCGCATCGGCAACGCTTCAAATGATGACGTGGTGCCTGACAGCTCGAAACGCTACCGCAAACGCGCAATCTTCCGCAAACTGGCCTATCGCGACTATTCCGATGCGATGTTTGCCTTCGCGCCAAATGCAAATGATGGGGAGCCCGGGCAGCGGCGTCCGGGCCTCGCCATCCTGTCGCGGATGGGGTTTTCCGAGCCGCCCGAGATCATCCAGGACCTCGCCCCGGAATTGCAGGTAGAATTCGATGGTGGCGAGGCCGGGGCCTTCAGGCTCTCGCGCCTGTCGCGCCCGGTGCTCAAGGCCAAGATACCCCTCGGGGGTCAGGTTGTGACCGTGTTCAACTGCCATCTCAAATCAAAGCTGGGCGAATTTCACCGCCCCGAGGGGGCCGCATTCGCGCCTGAGGCTGATCTTACGCAATATGACCCCGTCGGCCGGGCCCTTGGTGCGCTCAGGGCGGCCACCCGCCGCATGGCAGAGGCTTGGGTGCTGCGCCGCCTCATTGTGGATGCGTTACAGGCGGGCAACCCGGTTATGGTCTTGGGCGATTTCAACGATAGCGAAAACGCCGTCTCCTCCGAGATCATCGCGGGCGAACGCGCGTTCAAGAATTACGCCTGGATGCTGCGTCACGATGCCAAACGCCCCAATGACCGCTATTCCGACGAAGAGAACGAGGCCATTCAGGAGGCGATTGATGCCCACCGTCTGGAAAGCTGCGAAAAGCTCTTCGTCAAAAAGTCGCTCCGCGACATGGTCTACACGTCTGCCTTTGGGGGCGTGTTTGAGAGCATCGATCAAATCCTCATCTCTCGCCATTTTCGCGAAAGCACAGCCCAGATCGGGGAGATGGAATATTTCTCCGTCTATAACGACCACCTCACTGATGGATCGCACCCGGAGGCCCCCTATAACAAGCTGGCGTCCGATCACGGTCAGATCATGGGCCATTTCAAGCTTTGGCGCTGATGGCCTCTATCATTGTTCCAAAAATATCCTGAGAGGATGCCCGCGTGGCGGAGAGCAAAGCTCTCCAAGAACGCATATAAACCATGGGCAGCGGAGCTGCTCTGATAGATCACGGATCAGCCGGGCGCACCGCGTGGGTGGCGCAGGCTGGCCGAATAGATCAGCCATGACGTTGCCATCAACACGACGGCCATCAGGAATGGCGCACCGGGCAGCTTGACCCAGGCCTCATCGCGCATGAAGACCCAGAAAATCTGCGTGAAGACCACCGGTGCCACTATCATGCCGATCGCGTTGATTGAGGCCATGACCCCTTGCAGCTCGCCTTGCTGATTGTCATCGGCCCGGCCTGCCATGACGGCTTGAAGGGCAGGGGCCACGACCCCGCCTATCGCGGCCAGCGGGGTTAAAGCGATAAGCATCCAGCCTTGCGTGACAAAGCCGATAAGCATCAAGGTGCAGCAATTGTAGAGCAGGCCAAAATAGACCGTCCGCCGCTCTCCCAGCCAGCCGATAATTGCGCGGATAAGGACCGCTTGTGTGATGGCTGTCGCGATGCCATAGACGGCCAGCGACGCGCCAATCATTCCCGGCGACCAGCCAAATTGCGCGCCCGTGTAATAGGCCCAGACCGCCGGATACACCATGTTGGAGATCTGGTAGAAGAAATAGACCCCCATCAACGGCACCAGACCCGGCAACCGACCAATGGCTGCAAAGCTGCCCACCGGGTTGGCGCGCTTCAATGAAAACGGGCGGCGCGTCTCTTCCGTGACGGTTTCGGGCAGGACGAAATAACCAAACAGAAAGTTCGCCGCGCTGAGCGCGGCCGCGGCCCAGAAGGGCGCGCGGGGGCCAAGCTCCGCCAATAACCCGCCGATGACTGGTCCCAACACGAAACCCGCCCCGAAGGCCGCCGAGATCAGGCCGAAGTTCTGGGCCTTCTTTTCTCGGGTCGAGATGTCGGCCATGAAGGCCATCGCAGTTGAGTGGGTCGCGGCGGTGATCCCGCCCAGCAGGCGCCCAAAGATCAACAGCCACATGGTCCCCGCCACGGCCATGAGCACGTAGTCGAACGCCATAACAGCCAAGGAGATCAGCAAGACCGGCCTGCGCCCAAATCGGTCAGACAGGTTGCCCAGCATGGGCGAGAACAGGAACTGCATCACGGCGAAGACGGCCGACAGGATCCCGCCCCAAAGCGCGGCATTTGCGATACCTGCGCCGCGCACCTGCTGGATCAGGTCGGGCATGACCGGCAGGATCAACCCAATCCCCATGGCGTCCAATGTGACCGTGATCAGGATGAAGGTGACGGCTTTATGGGTCATACCGCGCTCTTTTCAGCCCCGCGCCCTGGCCGCAAAGGCGCGCGCATCTGCGGGGGCCAGTCCCAGTTGCGCCTCTGGGGTGAAAAGCGCGCCCAGATTTGGGTCATGCCACTTGGCGATTGCCGTCTTCCTCAAGCTGCCGCCATACGTGCCGATCTGGTGACAGAGCGCCTTGACCGCCGCTTCCGCCTCGGGTCGGGGCATCTTTGCGCTAAGGGCAAATTGCAATGCCTCCGCATAGATCAGCCCGCGCCCATCATCGATATTGGCGCGCATGGCGTCTTCATCGGCGGTGATCTGGGCGCTGAGCGTTTCTGCCACGCTCAAGGCCCGGCCTGTGGCCATCAGCACCTGCCCCAAGGCGATCCATTCGCCCATCCAGGCAGCGGCGTCGCGTTGCTGGCGGTGGATGGCAGACCCCTGAACGGTCGTGTTGGCCGAGACCGTGGCACGCGCCAGAGCAGAGAGCAGCGATGGGGCCACCGGGTTTTGCTTTTGCGGCATGGTAGAGGACCTGCCTGCAGCAGACAGGGTGATCTCACGAAGACCGCTTTGGCTCATCAACAAAATGTCCTCTCCCATTTTGCCAAGGGAGGTGGCGATTTGCGTGGCCCAGGCAGACAGGCCAGCGATGCCGTCACGGGCAGAATGCCAACTGCTGTCCGGGTCACGCAATTTCAACGCCTGCGCCATGTGCTGGCGCAGCTGTGCTGCATCCGCGCCCATGGCGCTTAGGGTGCCTGCGGCCCCTGACAGCGACAGTTTCAAACATCCCTCACGCACGCCGCTGAGCTGGTCGCGCAGGCTGAGAAGCGGCAGCCCCCAGCTTGCCACCACGGCGCCAAAACCTGTGGGCGTGGCCACCTGCATCCAGGTGCGTCCGGCCATCGGTGTCTCGGCATAGGTTTCGGCGAGGGTGGCCAGCTGGCCCAGCACCGCTGCCAGCCGGGCCTCATAAAGCGCAAGGATTTGACGCAACCGCAGCGCCAGCCCGCTATCCATGATGTCCTGCGTTGTCGCCCCCCAATGCAGATATTGCGCATGTTCGGGCGCTTCCATGGCCTTGCGCATGGCGGCAACAAGGGCGGGCACGGGCACGCCGTTCTGGCCCGTGGCCTGCGCCAATCCGCCTGGGTCGATCTGTATTTCGCGCGCGCTGCGCTCGATATAGGCGGCGGACAGTTCAGGGATGATGCCCAGCGCGCCCTGGGCTTTGGCAAGTGCCCCTTCAACCAGCATCATCGCGCGAATCTCGGCACTGTCGCTCAGCAGTGAGCCGATCTCGGGATCATGGAACAGGTCGCGGTATAGGCCGCTGTCAAAAGGGGTGGTGGCCATCAGATATGGCCCGTGTCATGCAGGAATTCGGTCAGAACCTTGGCATAGTCCTCAGGCCTTTCGACGCATGGCAGATGCCCCGCCCTGCGGATCAGGTGGAACCGGCTCCCTGCGATCAACTCTTGCGTTTCCCGGATCAGGTCGGGCGGCGTCGCGCCATCTTCCGACCCGGCAATGGCGAGCGTGGGCACTGTCAGCGCTGCTGTTGTGGTGTAGAAATCCGTGCCGGAAATCGCCTGAGCGCAGCCGATATAGCCCTCCACCGGCGTCTCAACGAGCAGTTTTCGCCAGACCGCAATCTCGGGGTCGTTCTGAAAGGATCTGGAGAACCAACGGGCCATAGTTGCATCCGCCACGGCCTCCATGCCGCCTTGGCGGATCAGGTCGATGCGCTCTTGCCAAAGCTGCGCGGTGCCGATCTTGGCAGCCGTGTTGGACAGGACCATGGCGCGGACGAGGTCGGGCCGTTTGGTGGCAAGGCCCTGCGCAATAAGCCCACCGATCGACAGGCCCACGAAGAGCGCGTTTCTGACCTGTAAATGGTCCATGAGCGCCTCGGCGTCGCGTATCAGTGTCCCCATCGCATAAGGCGCAGCGGGCACGTCACTTTGCCCATGGCCGCGTTTGTCGTATCGGATCAGGCGCAGCCCTTTTGGCAGCAGGGGGATCAGCTTGTCCCAAAGCGTCATGCTGGTGCCAAGCGAATTGGCGAAAACGACCGGTGGGCCATCTGCCGGGCCGTCCTCGACATAGTGGAGCGAAATATCGTTGAGCTGAAGATGGGGCATGGGTGCTGGGCTTCACTTGGTACGGGGCGACGGTAGCCGCGCCTGCCCGGTTGCGCAATGCGTCACAGGGAGGTCGCAAACCCGCTTGCATGGGCGGCGACCGCGTCACATGCTGCGCCGACGTTTCTAAAGCAAGGACCCGCCATGCCCCGTATCAAAGCCGCCGTTTGCCATGAATTTGGCGCCCCGCTCGTTGTCGAGGAGGTGGAGCTGGCAGCCCCCGTCACAGGCGAGGTAGAAGTCACTTTGGAGGCCTGCGCGATCTGCCATTCTGACCTGTCCTTCATCGATGGCGGCTGGGGCGGCACGCTGCCTGCGGTCTACGGGCATGAGGCCGCAGGGCGCATCACGGCTTTGGGTGAGGGTATTTCGGGATATGACTTGGGCGATGCGGTGCTGGTCACACTGATCCGGTCCTGTGCGTCCTGCGCGCCCTGCGCCTCGGGGCAGCCGGTTCAATGCGCCACGCCCTATGACCGGGATGCGGGGCCGCTTGCGACCCGGGACGGCGGGGTTTTGCAGCATGGGCTGGCCTGCGGCGCCTTCGCGGAAAAAGCGGTGGTTGATCAGTCCCAAATCGCCCGAATCCCCGACAATATAGCGATGGACGCCGCCTGCCTTCTGTCATGTGGCGTCATCACCGGCATGGGGGCGGTGGTGAACACCGCGCAAGTGCGCCCGGGTCAGAATGTCGTGGTTATCGGCGCGGGCGGTGTCGGGCTCAACGCCATTCAAGGTGCCGCAATTGCGGGGGCTGCCCGGGTGATTGCCATGGACGTGCTTGAGGAGAAGCTGGAGGTGGCCCGTGAATTTGGCGCAACCGACGGTGTGCTTGCGACATCGGACAAACCCTGGAAAGAGGTCTCCCGCATCACAGGTGGGCGCATGGCGGATGCGGTGTTTGTCACCGTCGGGGCGATACCGGCTTTTGAACAGGGGTTGCGGTATCTGGCAGCGGGCGGCGACATGTATATCGTGGGCATGCCGCATTCGGGGGCCACGGCCGCATATGAGCCGGTGATCCTGGGGGCGATGGGGCAGGGCATGAAAGGCACCAAGATGGGCGACACGGTGCTGCGGCGCGACATTCCCTGGATGGTCGATCTGTATCAGCAAGGCCGGTTGAAGCTGGATGAGCTGATTTCGGGGCGGTGGTCGCTGGATGAGATCAATGAAGCAATTGCCGATACCCGCTCTGGTGCGGCCCGGCGCAACGTGATCATCTTTTGATGCGTGATGTGATGCTCTTGAGGGTTTGCGCGGCCTTCGGCCACGCGACGGGGGGGGGGGGGGGGGGGGGGGGGGGGGGGGGGGGGGGGGGGGGGGGG
>CAYLVP010000072.1:0-1815 GCA_964387155.1 uncultured Rhodobacterales bacterium
AAGAAATGATGAAACTGAGATAGCGGAAACCGTCGCAACGACCCTTGAGCCATCAATTGAGCCAGCAGCCGGTTGGCAATTTATTGAATAGTCGGCTCTCGCTGCTGTGGTGCCGGACGGTCCAGGTTCAGCCAGTACCGGGTGTGGCGGCGTTGGCCGGTGCGCGACAGCGCCTTTGCATCGACCAGAGCTTGCAGGTCTCTTGTTGCCGTCGCGCGTGATGTGCCTGTGATGGAGATATAATTCTCGGCGCTCAGACCGCCTTTGAACCCCTCAGGCCCTTCGCGAAACATCCGCTCAATCACCTTGGCCTGCCGATCATTCAGCGTGTCGCGATACCGGTCATAGAAATGGGCCTTGGCGATGAAGAAGCCTACCCGGTCAAGCGTGACCTGCTGGGCTGTCAGAACAGCCTCGCCAAACCAAAGCAGCCAGGGCGTGACGTCCAATGTCTTTTGATGCTGCTCAAGCTGATCGTAATAGGTCTTTCGGTGCCGCTCGATCACGAAGGCAAGCGCGATGAGGCTGGGCTGTCCGATATTCTGAGCAAGGGATTTTTCGGCCAGAGCCCGCCCCAACCGCCCGTTCCCATCCTCAAACGGGTGGATGCTTTCAAAATAGAGATGGCTCAGACCCGCGCGTGACAAGGCTGGCAGCGGTGTCTCGGCCCCCGGCCCTGTCCGGTTGAACCATGCGAGATACTGATCCATTTCCTCCGGTACCAGTGCAGAAGGCGGCGCCTCAAAATGCACCAGCGGACGGTCCGCCCTGCCCGAGACGATCTGCATCGCGTCCGCATGCTGCCGGTAGGCGCCAACCGCGTCCAACCGTTTGTCAAAAGACAACAGCATGTCGTGCCACCCAAACAGGGTCTCATGCGTCAAGGGCGCGGCATAGGTGGCATAAACATCGACCATCATCTCGGCGACCCCCTGCTCCCTCGGTTTGTTTGGGTAGCTGTCAGGCTCCAGCCCAAGATGCCGGCGCAGCGAGGATTGCACGCTGAGCCGGTCCAGCATCTCTCCTTCAATGGCGCTGGTTTTCATCGCCTCATCGCTGAGCAGATCAATTCGAAGCTGGTCCTGCTCAGCCGGGTTCACATGACGCACAGCACCCAGAATTTCGCCGGAAGACAGCAGAAAACGCTGCTCCAACGCGGCCAATGCCGCCCGGTCCCACCGGAAGTCCGGCCACCCGGATATTTGCCAGTTCCATGCCATGAGGTATAAAACACCTTTCTATAGCTCATTTCTAGCCAAATTTTCGAGCTATAGAGGGCGGCCCTATAGCTCATTCCTGCCGCATGACAGGGTCAAAATCAGGCCCCTGCCCTACTCATGAAGCCCTATCGCATTGATTTGCAATGATTATTCTGATTGTCAGCTGACAATTTGCGCTTCGCCGCGTCCAGCACAAGGCCGATATCCAGTCGCCCGGCCTGCGCCATCTGGCTTATCTTGCGAAGGTAGCCGCCGGGGTTTTCGATATCGCTCAACCGTTCCAGAATACAGATAACGGTGATGCTGGCCCGTTCGGCCCCCATAACGCCGCAGGCTTCGACAAAAACCGGCGGGTCTATCCCCAGCATGATTGCCAGCCGTTCGCCACATCGGCACAGTTGGGACCAGTTGTAAATCTCCCCAGGAAAATAGGTATCAATCGTCGGACAGGCCTCCAGCACATCTCGCAACGCTATCTGTGATTCAGGGTCTTTTTTTTGCCCCTGCCCTTTTTCCGTGCGCGTGTCAGAGTCAGAGTTATAATTATCTCTCGCTTGTATGTGCCGCTCATTTTGGGCGTCAGTGCTGCTCAGTT
>CAYLVP010000072.1:1915-15622 GCA_964387155.1 uncultured Rhodobacterales bacterium
CCCCGCGCCGGTAGCGCTTGCGGTTCGGGCTGTCACACCGGCTGACAATGCCAAGGCTGACCAGACGCGCCAGATGCCGGCGCAACGTGCTGTCGGGCATTCCGTTGAGCCGGTGTGACAAGGTGCGGTTTGAGGGAAAGACAATCGCCTGCCCCGGCACAGGAGAGATCAACCGCCCCGGCAGAAAGCTCATCAACGCTTTCAACACGCCCAGCGTGCGGTGCGAGATCTCGTAAATCTGTGCCGCTTCGGTCAAGGCGTTCAGCGCCTGCCATTTGTCGGTCATGCTGCTTTGATCTGACAGCGGGACAACCTCTATGGATCGCCCAAACTGTGCTTGGGTCGCGTGTTTCATGTAAATTTCACGAAAGACAACAAATTCCCTGCCCTGCGCCGTGACACAGAGTTGACAGGCTGATCAGATGGGGGCTATCTCAAAAGTGCAAAGATCGAGAAGGGCCTTCCGGGATCATACCTGGGGGGCTTTTCTTTTTGTCGTCGGTGGTCGTGCCTTTCCTTGGTTGCTCTTCCTCAAATGTCTTCAGCGCCGTCTTTTTGCCAACGGTTGTGAAGTTCGGTGATCAGCGCGTCGGCATTGGCATTGACCCATTGGTCAAAGCCCTCCGCTGCGCGGGCCTGTATGGTTAACGTGACGCCTCTGGGGCCCTGCTTGATGTCAGCGACCGCCCTGCCCTCTACGCGTATGCTGCGGGCCTTGGCGGGCGAGCTGGCGCGTTTCGGGCTGGTGGCCTTCTGGGCCTGCGCCAGGACCGCCTCAAACCGATCATCCGAGCTGCCACGGCCAAAATCAGGCGTCTTCATCCAGCCCCTCACCCGGCTGCCCACGCCCTTCGCCTCCAGCGCTTTGGCCAGCATGATCCACCGGTCGCGCCCTATCCCGGGCGCTGACCCGATCTGACGCAGGAAGTGCAGATCAAACGCCGTGCCGACCTTCAGCAGCCGCGACACCATCGGCAGGTCAATGGACAGCGCGGCCGCGATTGTCTGCCGGTCATAGCCGCCATCGTGCAATTGCGCGGCGAAGGACGCTTTCTCGATAAAGCTGAGATCTTGCCGCGCCGTGTTTTCCTGGCCTTGCGCCATGATCAGGTCATGGTCATCAAGCTGCCGGATCATCGCTTTGACCGGCTGGCCCAGCTCTTTGAGCGCCTTGAGCCTGCGCCGCCCATAGACGATTTCAAACCGGCCTGCGGTTTTGGCGTGGGGGCGCAACAAGACCGGCACCTGCTGGCCATAGGTCTGCAGGCTGTCTTTCAGCTGCGCCTGCGCCGCTGCGTCGATGCCAAGCCGGTCCTCAATGCCCGCGTCGTCGATCAGATCGGCATCAATCTCTTGCACCGCGCCTTCCTGCAAGCGGGTCAGCGAAGATTGCAGCGCACCAACCGCGCCGCGCTTTTGTGGGGCAGCGGCGGGGGTGCTGCTGCTGCTGCTGCTGCGCGCGCCCCGCGTTATGTCGCTGCTCAGGATGCCTTTACGTGCCATTTACCGTCCCCATGCTGTTTGCATCAGCGCTTCGATCTCATCGTTGACAAGATTGAGTGAATCCACCGCGCGGTCATAGGTGTTGCGATGGAACGCCGAGCGTTCCACCTCGTAGATCGTCTGCTGCGTCAGCCCGGCGTCGGAAATGGCGGTGGATTTCAGCATCGGGGCCACCATGACCTCTTCGGCGAAAAGCTGTCTGAGGAAGGCCACCACCTGCTGCTGTGGGCCGTCATTCGGCTCGTAGCGGTTGATCAGGAAGCGCAGGAAATCAAACTGCATATCCGCCCCTGCGCCGGACACGACATCCAGCAAATCAGCGCTCATCTGCAGAAATTGCGACATTGAGGCCACGTCGAGCATGTTCGGCACGATGGTGATAAAGACGCCTGTGGAGGCGCACAGTGCCGCCATCGTCAGATAGCCCAGCTGCGGCGGGCAATCGAAGATGATGACGTCATATTGGTCCTCAACCTCCTGCAACGCCGTTGCCAGCCGGGCAAAAAACGGCGGCTGAATGTTTGCGCGCAGGGCCTGCGGCGTCTCATGCTCGAACTCTTGCAACAACAGCCCGCCCGGGGCCAGATCGATGCCGGTGAAGAAGGTCTTTTGCACGATCTCAGAGAAGGGCAGGGGGTCCTCATAGCGGATCGCGTCGTAAATCGTCCCCGACTCGAGAAAATCGAGCTCAGGCGTGTAGCCAAACAGCGTTGTGAGCGATGCCTGCGGGTCGATATCGACGCAAAGCACCCTGTAGCCTTTCAGGGCGAGGCGATGCGCGGAATGGATCGCGCTTGTGGTCTTGCCGGAGCCGCCCTTGAAGTTCAGGAAGGAAAAAACCTGCACCTTGTCGCCGGGCCGCCTGCCGCGTTGGTAGCTGCCTTTGGTCTTCGCGGTTTTCTCAAGCGCTGCGCGGATTTCCAGCAGGTTTCCGGCGGAATAGAGTCTTCTTCCGCCCGAGGTGGCCGTCACATCGCAGATTTTCTGGTCGAAATGCAGCTTGCGCAAAAAGCTGGTCGAGATGCCCAGAAGCTCCGCCGCTTCGCTGGCAGAGAACAGGCGCAGCTCTTTGCGGGCATCGGGGGCAAACACCTTCATCATATGGCTTTGCAACGCCGCCGAGAGGTCTTCCGCATTCTCCCGAATGCGGCTATTCATGTTGAGACCGTTGACCCGATCATTCATTGCCGTACCGCCGCCTGTTGAGTAACGCTTTTTTGCGATAGCGCTTTTATTATCGTTTCTTTAGCGGAGAATCGCGCGACGTTGCAACTGATTCTTGGAAAGCGCCAAGACAGCCCACCCTGTGACGCGAAAAAAGGAAGCGTGAACCGGTTCGATCGCAGAGGCGATAACGCCTCCGATCCGGTTCCCTTTCCGGCGCAGTGGCCAAAACCCCGCGCCGCGCGTTCAGGTATCAGAACACCTTTTCCTCACATTTCTGTGACTCAACAGTCACAAACGGTTCTTCGCTGTTCCAGTTGTCAGGAAAATTGTTGCCGAATTGGACCCAATCTTCCCTTTTGCCCCCAATAAGTTGCGTCACGAGAAACGTACGGTTGCGCCAATAAAACGCTGAAACACATCAGCTCCGGCATCGAGGGCAAAAAATTGATTTATCGTTCTTCTACGAACCGCGCGGGCTCGGGCCGCGCTTTTGCGGCTGTTTGCAAGCGGGCGGCAGCTCAGCTTTTGCTTTTGATTGCTCTCAGCTTCGCCGGGGTCGCAACGGCGCAGGCCCAGGCCATCGACTGGTTTGTGGAAATTGGTGATGCCGGGTTTGAAAACATCCCCGCCGGATCAACGATCGACTACACAGTAGAAGTCGTCAACAACGGCAACGATGCGGGCGGGGCACCGCCGACGCAGTTGGAATTCGACATTCCGGCGGGCACGATCTTTGTGGGCGAGGTGGCGATACCTGGCCTTGTTGCCATTGATGGCTGTGTCGAAGATGGCACCGGCGCAACGGCACCGGTCACTGGCCCGGCCACGCTGGTCTGTGATGTGGGTGCGCTGAGCAATTTCGCGGGCGCGACCAACACGGCCGGTTTCATCGCGCAGGTTGAAACGACGCAGGAAGATGCCGTCGCAGTCACGGCGGAGGTTTTGAACCCGGGCGGTGTTGACACGCAGCCCGGCAATAACAGCACCTCTGAAAACACCACCGTTCTGGCCGGGGCCGACCTTGGCGTCACTTTGGCTGCGGTGCCGACAGCGGCAGCTGGCGACATCATTACGCTGGATTGGCAGGTCGAGAATTTCGGCCCGAACGATGCCGACAGCTTTACCTTCAGTTTTCCGATCCCCAGCGGCTTTGTAAATATCAGCTCGGTTCCGCCGGGCTGTTCGCTCAGCGGGTCGACCTACACCTGTACCGTCACCGGAACCAATGTGGGCGATATCGTCAGCTTGCCCTTCACGGGCCAGGTCGGCCTTGGCGGAGGGTCGACCTTGACGGCCGTGGCCAGCATTGACGGCGCGACCCCCGGTGATGCGAATGCAGACAATAATACGGCGACCGGCTCACTTTCCATAACCGATGGCACCGACCTGTTTGTCGAGATCGACCGCAGCCCCGGTGGCAATCTGCTGGTGGGCGATCCCGTCACCTTTACAGTGTCCTCCGGCTACACGGGCGACAGCCCCAATGGCATCGACCTCGTTATCGACCTTGGTGACGAATACACCGTGACCAGCATCAATGACGGGCCCTATAATTGTACCGCCGCAGCGGGCAACGTGTTCAACTGTACCCTGGCCAATGGCGGTGTAGCCGGGGCCAATGTTGACCTTGGCGATATCGTGATCGAGGCCACGGCAAACGCGGCGGGTGCCGCGGTTGTCAGCACGGCTGCGATTTCAGCCGATGGCCCGGCGGAAACCGTTCTGGGCAACAATACCGACGATGATGGCGGCGTGCTGATCGAGGCGCAGACCATCGATCTGACACCCACCAAGACCGGGCCGCAGGAAGGCCTGACCGACGCGCCTGACCCCGACCTTGCCGTGGTGGGCCAGCCTTTCACATATGAGCTGAGCGCGACCAACCTGGGCACCACCGGCTATACAGGTGACGTAATTCTGACGGATACGATTCCGGCAAATCTGAACATTACCAGCATCAATTCCGGCCCGTGGTCCTGTACGCCTACCAGTGCGGTGGGCCCTGCTATCATCACCTGTACCCTGAACTTCTCGACCCCGCCGCTGGGGGCGAATGAAACCACGCCCGACATCGTTCTGACAGCCGTTGCCACTGCGCCCGGTGTGATCACAAACACACTTACCGTCAGCACGAATGGCGGCAACCTGCCCGATGACAACCCCGGCAATGACACGGTCACCGAGGATATCGAGGCGTCGAATGACGGCGCGGATGTCGGCGTGATCAAGACAACCCCTGCCGGGTCTACTGCCTCGGGCGAGACCCGCAGCTTTGACATTGAAATCACCAATGCCGGTCCGCTGAGCGCGTTTGACGTCGCCGTTCGCGACCGGATTGCCAACCTCATCAACGATGATTCCGGCCCGGGCGAAGGGTTTGAGAGCTTCTCGATCAACCCCGGCAACACCGTGGGCGCCTTTACCTGCTCGGATGTGGATGGGGGCAACAACGCGCGTCTTTTGACCTGTACGATTGCCGAGCTGCCGGTCTGTATTCCCGGCACGAATTGTCCCGTCGTGACATTCGTGGCGCGCCCCGGCGACGATGCGGGCACCTATTCGAACACGGCCTCTGCGATCAGCCAAACCACGCCCGATCCTGACCTGTCGAACCGCACATCGACGGTCAATTACGACATTGACGCCCTGACGGATGTGGACGTGGACAAGACCGCCTCCCCCTCAATCGTGGAAGCGGGGCAGGACCTGACCTATGTGGTCGCGGCCGGCGTCGTCAATAACGGGCGCAGCTCGGCAGAGAATGTCACCATCGTCGACACGCTGCCCGATGACGTAATCTTTGTCTCGGCAACCCCGTCAAGAAACAGCTGTACCGCCCCAGCGGAGGGCACGCTGACCTCGGGCGACACCGTGACCTGTAACCTTGGCACGATATCGCCGAATAATCAGCAGACCGTGACCATCGTTGTGCGCCCCACCAATGCGCAGCGCTTCGGGGTCTCGGGCGTGCCGATCACAAACAGTGTCGTGGTCTCGACCACAACGCCGGAAACCACAACGGATAACAACGACGCCTCGGTGGATACGCAGGTCAGCGACCCTGACCTTGAACTGCTGGTGAACAAGGATGACGATGTTGACCCGGTGGCGATTGGCGATCAGGTGACCTACACGCTGGAGGTTGAAAACCTCGGGCCATCCGCATCGGAAAACGTGATTGTCCGCGATACGTTGCCGCCGTCGAATATCGCGTTCAACTCGGTGAGTTTTGACAATACGACCGGCAATTGTGTGGCCACCATCCCGACGCCGGGCCAGCCGGGCGGCGTGGTTGAATGCAGCTTCCCCCGCCTGGCCGCCGGCGACAGTGAGGTGATCGAGATCACCTTTGACGCGCTGACCAAAGGCACGGTCAACAACATGGTTGAAATCGATTCCGACGAGATCGACCCGCTGAGCCCGGACACTGATTTCGAGCGTCTGGCCGGCAACAACGTCAATGTTGAAAACACCACCATTCGCAGCCGTGGCGACCTGGCCGTCACCCGCAAGGAGGCGATCCCCTCCACCGTCAACCTGCTGGAAGTCTTCAACTGGGAAATTGACGTTGAGAACCTGACCGGCCCCGGCCGCGGCGAGGTGGATGATGTCGAGCTGACCGACTCTCTTCCGGCCAATATGGAAATTGCCGGGCCAATCAGCGTCGTCGTGAATGCCGGCAACGCCACCAGCACGTCATGTACCGGTGCACTGGGCGCAGGCGCGTTTACCTGTGACCTTGGCACGATGGATCTGGGCACCGATCTGACGATCACCGTGCCGGCCCGCGTGACCTCCATCGACATGAATGGCGAGACGTTCAACAACGAGGCCTCTGCGACCACCTCCTCGCTTGATGAGGTGACGACCAATAACAGCTCGGACGGCGATGTGGTGGTGAATGCCTCCTCTATTGCGGGCAACGTGTTCTTCGACTTTGCCGATGACGGGACCGAGAATGACGACGATTTCGGGGTCGAGGCGGTCACGATGACGCTGACGGGCACCGCGATTGACGGGTCGATGATCAACCGGACTGTCGACACGGATCCGACCACGGGCGAATACCTGTTCGAGTTTCTGCCAGAGGGCACCTATACCGTGACACGCGGCACCTCGCCGGTGCCCGGCGAAGACGGTGACCCGCAACCGGGCAGCGAGGGCGGCACCGGGACTGCGACGCAGATCAGCGCCATCACCCTGCCAGGCGGCACGGATGCGACGGAATACAACTTCCCGATCATCCCGGACGCAAGCATCGGCATCGCCAAAGAGGCGACCGGCGCGCCCGTGATTGCGGGGGACGGGTCCTTCACCCAACGCTTCACGCTGACGGTGGAGAATTTCAGCCGTGAGCCAGTGACCATGGATGTGACCGACCCGCTGAGCGGCGCGGCCCCTCTGTTTGGCAACTTTGTCACCCTCGGCACCCCCGCGACCGATCCGATGGCTGCGGGCAGCTACACGGTGATTGCAGCCCCAAGCGGCAGCTGCGGCGGGGCCAATGCAGGCTTTGACGGGGCAGGGGACGATGTTGTGGCCACCGGATTTACGCTGGCCAGCGATGCGACCTGTACGCTGGTTTTCGATATCCGCGTTCAGCCAACAGCGCCGCTGCCACCGGTCCTGGCCTCGGGCGGGCGCTATGAAAACCAGGCAACAGTAGACGGCGTCGGCACCCTGACGGGCCAGAGCTCGGCAACGAACCCAAGCCTGACCGATCTCAGCGATGACGGCACCGAGCCTGACGCCGGCGGCGACGATGTCGCAGGCGATGCGGGCGAGGATGACCCGACGCCGGTGATCCCGGTCTATGACCCGGCCATTGCCTTGATCAAATCGGCCGACATTTCCGCGTTGAACGACCCGGCCGCCGAGGGCGACATCATCACCTTTAATTTCGCCGTTACAAATACCGGCGATGTTGACCTCACCAATGTCGAGGTGACGGATGACCTGCCGGGCGTGACGATCACCGGCAGCCCGATTGCCTCTTTGCCAGCGGGCGGACCTGCGGTGACGATCTTGGGCACATATGCGCTGACGCCAGAGGATGTGGCGCGGGGGTCTGTGACCAACACCGCCACGGCGGAAGGCACAGATCCGTTTGGCACCGTGGTGGATGACGTCTCGGGCGCCTCGCTGACAGATGACACGCCCCTTGTGACCCCATTCCTGGCTGAACCCGCGATCCGGTTGATCAAGACGGCCGATACCTCTGGCCTGACGGCGCCGCCCGTTGTGGGTCAGGAGATCACCTACAGCTTCACGATCACCAATATCGGCGATCAGACGCTGAACCAGGTGACAGTCACCGACGACCTGCCGGGCATTGATCTGATGGGCAGCCCGATCCCGGTGATGGAGCCGGGCGACATCAACACGGATGCCTACACGGCGACCTATGCGATCACACAGGATGACATTGACAATCGGGGCGTGCTGAACACGGCAGCCGTCGAAGGGTTCTTTGGCCCCGGCAACACGCTGAGCGTCACGGATGAAGACACGGCGGAGGCCCCTCTGCAGTCGATTGAGGCCATCCCGGAGGTCTTCCCGCCCTTCACAGGTGATGGCGGAACCACAACCTCGATGCTGGCCTCTGACCTTCTCAACGGGGATCCGGTTTCGCTCGATACGGTGACGATCCGGGTGATCAGCGAAGATCCCGGTGTGACGCTGGACCCGGAAACCGGGCTGATCACCTTGGCGCCGGGCTTCCCCGCTGGACCGTATGAGGTGGAATATGAAATCACCTCTATCGACAATCCGGGGCTGACCGACACCACGGTTGAAACCGTGATCCAGGGTGGTCTGGCCAGGATTGAGACGACCAAGATGCAATCGGCGCTGGTCGATAATGGCGACGGCGTGGATTCGGTCGGCGACCGGATCGATTACACGATCACCGTTCAGAACACGGGCAACACCCCTTTGACCGGTGTGGTGTTAGACGACACGCTGACCGACCTGAACGGTGGCGCGCTTGCGCTGACGACGGGGCCTGACTTTGACAGCGCCAGTGATGGCTCTGCCGAGGGCAGCCTGGCCGTTGGGGAGACCGCGACCTATCTCGCCTCTTTTGTCATTGACGTGCAGGCCCTGGCCGCAGGTGGTGTGAGCAACACCGCGCTTGGCACCGCCACGCCTGATCTGCCGCCCGGCGTTCCGGGTGACACAGACCCGATTTCTGACGTCTCGGATGACGGCATCGACACGGATGGCGACACGGAAAGCGATCCGACGGAGACTGTCTTGACCGGGTCCACGCTGAACTCCGGCCTGACCATCACCAAAACCACGCCACGCGAGATTGTCGAACGCGGCGCGGTGGTGCCCTACACAATCACCATCAGCAATATCAACACGTTTGACCAAGGGCCGGTCCAGGTGACCGACACGCTGCCGCCGAACTTCCTTTACGTGCCCGGCAGCTCTTCGATCCCCGATCCGGTGGTGACAAACGGGCGGCAGATTGTCTGGGATGATATCGTCGTGCCAGCCAGTGGCAGCGTCACGATCACCCTGTCGGCCCGCGTGCTGAACGGCGCCAGTGTCGGGGATCATGTGAACTCCGTCGTTGTGACCGATCCGGCCACCGGGGCCCCGCTGACGCGGCGCGCCACGGCGACCGTGCGCATCCTGCCAGAGGCGGTGTTTGATTGCGGCGACGTGATCGGCAAGGTCTTTGAGGATCACAACGGCAATGGCTATCAGGACGACCCCAACCGGGGCTCACCCCGCATCTCGGATCAGGACTTCCTCGGCGGCAAAGGCGGCAAGGCAACCACGCCGCGCGACCTGACCGAGAAGGGCATCCCCGGCGTGCGCTTGGCCACGGTGGACGGGCTGATCATCACCACGGATGAAAACGGGCTCTATTCCATCCCATGTGCGGCGTTGCCGCTGGACCGGGGGTCGAACTTCATCGTCAAGCTGGACACGCGCAGCCTGCCATCAGGCTACCGCATGACCACCGAAAACCCCCGCGTGGTGCGGCTGACGCCCGGCATGATGACCGAAATGAATTTCGGCGCCACGCTGACCCGTGTGGTGCGCATTGATCTCAACAACGCGGCCTTTGCGGGCGGCAAGCCGGGGGATGCGTTGCGTCAGGGGATCGACGGCTTCCTGCCAAGCATCGCCGGGGAGCTGGTGACCATCAGACTGGCCTATCACGTGCCAACCAACGCCACCCGCGCGCAAATCACCGACGCGCGCAGGAAGATGCGGACGCTGGAGCGGCATATCAAACGAAGCTGGCGCAAGGTCGGGCGAACTCGTCTGGGAATTGAGCAGACCATTGTGAGGGCGAGCAAATGAGTATCCGAGCTATGAAGACGAACCGCGCACTCTCCGTCCATGGCACGCTGCTGCTGACGACGCTTCTGATCATGCCTGCTGGTCTGGGCGGCTCTGCCTATGCGCAGATTTGCGACGATACCGAGCTGCCAATCCCGGCGGGCTGCGAACGCGTCAACGGCGATGTGGCCGTCGGCATCGAGACCGGCGAGACCACCGAACGCGCCCAGCGCGGGGCCTCGGGCAGCTTTGAGAGCACCGGCTTTGCGATTTCGATCGAAGGCGCACCGGTTGCCGGCGCGACCCCGGCCTCTGTGCCGCAGCGCAAGGTTGATCAGGCGCTGGAGCGGGCCGAGGTGGACGTCCGGTTTGACGGGCTGGACCAACGCCGCCTGCTGAACGTGGCCACCACCGACCTGCGCAGCGGCTACCGGGCGGGCGAGCTTGTCACCTTCCGCGCCTCCAGCAACTACCCTGCCTATATTGCGCGCGCCGAAGTGCTGGTGCGCGACCGCTCCAGACGCGGTGCTCCCGTTGTGGCCCGCCTGCCGATTGCGGCCAATGGCGTGGTTGACTGGGTCATGCCAACCGATGGCAGCGCCGAGCTGGATTACGTGTTGCGGGTTTATGACCGCTCGAACCGCTTTGACGAGACGGTGCCGGTCACCTTGCGCCGCGTCGCGCGCGACTATGCCGAAGACGTCAAATCCGGGCCGATCATCGCCGCAGGCGAGGGGGAGGATCGCACCGCGATCCAGCGCATCCCGGTCAATGGCGGCACGATCACCGCCTCCGGCACCGGCGCCAGACCGGGCGGCACGGTGTCCGTTATGGGCGAACAGGTGCCCGTGGACGGGCAGGGGCGGTTCGCCGTCACCCGCATCGTGCCCACCGGCGATCAGGTTGTGACCGTCAATGTCAACGGGCAGGAGTTCGTGCGCGATGTGAACATCCCGGGCCGCGATATTTTCTACACCGCGATTGTGGATGTGACCGCAGGTCAGCGCCGCGACGGCGCGCTGGACACGCGCGATGATTATGTCGATGGCCGGATCGCCTATTACTTCAAGGGGCGCTTTGCCAATGGGTGGAACGTCACCTCGTCGCTGGACACGCAGGACGGCCCGATTGAGGATATTTTCCGCCGCATCGACGACAAGGACCCGCGGCGCGTGCTGGACCGGCTGCGCGCCGATGGCATTGATCTTTATCCCACCTATGGCGATGACAGCACCTTTTTCGACGACACGCCGACGCAAGGGAACGTCTATCTGCGGGCGGAAAATGACACGACCCGGCTGACCTGGGGTGACTACACCGCAGGCATCAATCGCGGCGGTTTGGTCTCTAACACACGCCAGCTTTACGGGGCCGAGCTGCGCTACGCCTCCCGCGCGGTCACCCCAAAGGGGGAGAACCGGGTTGCGGTGCAGGCCTATGCGGCCTCGCCTGACACGGTGGCGCAACGCGATGTCCTGCGCGGCACCGGTGGCTCTGTCTACTTCCTGACGCGTCAGGATGTCACCCACGGGTCGGTGAATGCGACCGTGCGCATCATGGACCCGGATACGGGCCGCGTGGTGGCCAACCGGACCTTGCAGGCCGGGGTGGATTTCACCGTGGACCATATTGCCGGTGTGATTTTGCTGTCTGACCCGCTGGGCTCTACCGCGACGGATGACGGGCTGATCAGCGACGGTATCGGGCGCTATGACGTCAATCTGGTGGCGCAATATGAATACACGCCCGCAGGCGGCACGGATGATCTGACCGCCTATGGCGGCCGGGCCGAGGTCTGGGCGACCAACAACCTGCGCTTTGGTGCGACGGTGATGCGCGAGAACGGGGCAGGCGGGCTGGATCAGGACCTCGCATCGCTGGATGTCCGCTACGAGCTGGGCGCACGCAGCTTTGCCGAGCTTGAACTGGCCCGCAGCGAAGGGCCCGGGATCTCACGCGCTACCTCAACCGATGGTGGTCTCACCATAGTCGAGGGCGGGGCCGCGGTGGGCGAGGGCAACGCGCTGCGCTTTGACTCTGCCTTGCATTTCGACGATCTGGGCTGGGAACGCGACGGCTATATCGCCGTCTATTACGAGAGGAAAGACGCCGGGTTCTCGACCCTGACCCAGGACATTACCGATGATCAGCGTCTGGTTGGCATTGATGGCCGGGTTGCACTGAGCGACCGCGCGCGCCTGAAATTTGAGCTGGAGGATTTCGACAGCGACAGCGGCGACGAAAAGCGCACCGCCGAGGCGAGCATTGAATATGACGTCACCGAAATCTGGACCGTTGAGGCCGGGCTGCGCCATGTGGACCAGTTCAAGGTCGGCGTGCCCGAAAGCAGCGGCTCGCGCACCGAGGCCGCCGTCAAAGTCACGTATACCCCCAATGAGGACCTGTCGGTCTATGCGTTCGGGCAGGCGACCATCGAACGTTCGGGCACGATCGCCAGCAATGACCGGGTCGGCGTGGGCTTTGATGCGCAGCTGACCGAAAAGCTGCGCCTGTCGGGCGAGGCCTCTGACGGGTCGCGCGGCGAAGCCGGGGCCTTGCGGCTGACCTATGCCCTTGCCCCCGACCGCGAGTTCTATGTGGGCTACAGTCTGGACCCGGCCGTGCGCGATTTCACGGATGACGAGGTTGCCGAGAACGGAACCGTGGTCTTTGGCAGCAAATACCGGATCAACGACCAGCTTTCGATGTATACCGAGAACAAGGCCGACCTGCCCGGCGCCACCAGCCGCTCCTTGACGCAGGCTTATGGCGTCAAATACACGCCGACCGACCTGTGGTCCTTCTCTGGCGCGTTTGAAACGGGCAAGGTGCGTGACGAGACCGGCGATCTGGATCGCACCGCGGTCTCGCTGGGCGCGGCCTTTGACCGGGACGGGGACGAGACCGGACGTATCCGGCTGGAATACCGCACCGATGACGGCCCCGGCACCGCGCGCGACCGCGAAACCTACGGGCTGTCCTTCGGCTACGCCAATAAGGTTCACAAAAACTGGCGGATGCTGATGGACGCGGATGCGCTGATCTCTGACAGTGACGAAAGCGCGTTTCTGGACGGCGAATATGTGCGCTTCTCGCTCGGGGCGGCCTACCGGCCGATCGACAATGAGAGGCTCAACGCGCTGTTCCGCTACACCTATTACCAGGACCTTCCCGGCGTGAACCAGACCGACGCCAATGGCGATGACGAGGGGTCGCAGCAGCGCAGCCATGTGTTGAGCGCCAACATGCTATACGACCTCAACCCAAAGCTGACATTGGGGGCCAAGCTGGGCTACCGCAGGGGTGAGACAGCGGCGCGCGGCACGGATCTCTTCGTGGACAACACCGCGACGCTGGGTGTGCTGCGGCTTGATTACCACGTCATCAGCAAATGGGACGTACTGGCAGAGGGCCGCGTCCTGCGCACCAGAGAGACCGATACGACCGAAAGCGGTGCTCTGCTGGGCGTCTACCGCCATGTCGGCGACAATGCCAAGATCGGGCTCGGGTATGAATGGGGCAGCGTCTCGGACGATCTAACGGATGTCGATTATAACGGGGGCGGCGCGTTCCTCAACATCATCGCCAAGTTCTGACCGCTGTGCGGCGCGCATGCGCGCGGAACCGGTTCAAAACGACGTGAATGGTTGCCCGCCGGTCTGCTCGAATATGCGAGCTACCGTCCCGAGGGGTCATCGGCCATAAACATCGGCCCACCCCGCCAGCGGGGGAAGC
>CAYLVP010000073.1:0-1893 GCA_964387155.1 uncultured Rhodobacterales bacterium
CTGGACGTGCTGGGCTATCAATATGACCTGGCTTGTAACGGGTATGAGCTGGTCTCGGGCGCCATTCGGAACCACAAGCCCGAGATCATGTTCAAAGCCTTCGAGCTGGCGGGGTATGGTGAAGACGAGGTGCGCAAGCGCTTTGGCGGCATGGTCAACGCGTTCCAGTATGGCGCGCCGCCCCACGGTGGCTGTGCCGCAGGGATCGACCGGATTGTGATGCTGCTGGCCGATGAGGCGAATATCCGCGAGGTGATCCTCTTCCCTATGAACCAGCGCGCCGAAGATCTGATGATGTCGGCCCCGTCCGAGCCCCTGTCAGATCAGCTGATGGAGCTGGGCCTGCGGGTCATCCCGCAGGAGTAGCGGCATGCTGGATGCGTTGCGGGAGAAGGGCTTTGACGTGCTCACCCGCAACCATGCGGAGGCGATCCTTGCCCATGACTTCCCCGCAGAACTGTCCGAGCTGTTGGCAGGTCTTGCGGGCTATCAGATTTCCCTGACCGAGCTGATCGGCGGCGGTGGCGGCGAAAGCGGGCAGACCCAGCGGCTGCGCCACGCGCTGAATGACCGGGGCTGGCGGAAGCATAATTTCACCGTGCGCACGATTGTGGACGGGGTCGAGCGCGAAGGGATCAGCCACGAGATTGACCATGTGCGCCGCGCTGCGCATGGCGTCCTGGCGCTGGAGATCGAGTGGAACAACAAGGACCCGTTCTTTGACCGCGACCTTGAGAATTTTCAGCGCCTGCATGCGATTTCAGCGATCAGCCTGGGCGTGATTGTGACGCGGGGGGCCTCGTTGCAAGGGGCGCTGTTGGAGCGCATTTCCGGGTGGATGGGCGCGCATGGCCTGCGCTCGGAAGATGATCTGGCGCGGCTTGGCATCGGGGCGCGAACCGCCGCGCAGCAACGCGCCATCGAGGATCAGGTCGCGCGTGGCACCCCCTATGGGGAGGCGTTTGCGCGGAAATTCGTGGCCGACAAGTTCGGGCAGGCCACCACCCATTGGTCGAAACTGGAGGACCGGGTCAATCGCGGCGTTGGCAACCCATGCCCGCTTTTGCTGATTGGCCTGCCGGACAGCATTCTGGTGGATGAGATTGCGGCAGCGCCGGACGCCGATCTATTCGGCGGCGACGCCTGAATTGTAGCTATAGGTCTTCCAGTCGGGCTTGTAATCGGCATCAGCCTGATTGCCCCAGACGGTCCAGCCCTCGCGCACGCCACGGCCGAACAGCTCTAGGTATGGGCCCCAGGAGCAGCTTTCGATCAGCTCGTACTGCTCGTCAGGTTTGCGCGAATGTTCGCGTTTGCGGGTCTGCATCATGTTCACCTGCCGCCGCCCGGGCGGCAGGGTGCGCACATTCTTGCCGCGCACACCGAACAGCAGGATTTCGGTCACATTGCGGAAATAGAACCCCACGCCGCGCCCGTCAGAGCCGCCATCCTTGCGGATTTTGTGCCAGATGATGTTGGATTTATACTCGAACCCCCAGGCATTGAGCACTTGCAGCCCCTCGGGCAGCAGCGCGTTGGGCACCCACATGTAGCAATGCGCGCGATCCTCAAGATGTTCGGCCACGGGCAGCGCGCAGATATCTTCGACGGTCATGGTGGGATAGCGGGCGAGCCGCTTATGTTCCGGCGCGACCTTACCGGTGCGGTTGGTGAAGCGCCACGGCGGGTCGGCCATCACGCAGCCAAACCGGTCCTTGCCCAGGAAATCGCGCAAGTCTTGTGAAGGATCGCTGCTCATATCCAACATCTTGATGCCTCCCACCGGCGTTTTCAACTGAAATCCCCAGAGCCGCCGGGGTTATGCACAAGAACTTTAGGAGAACATCTTTAGCTGTTGGTTAAGCCCCGCGTCAATGGCGACGCGGTGCCGCC
>CAYLVP010000073.1:1993-15209 GCA_964387155.1 uncultured Rhodobacterales bacterium
GGGACGTTTGCGCGCGGGCGGCCTACCAGGCCGGGCCCACATCGCGCGCGGCCACTGTGTCGCTCAGATCGCCGCTGAGGTCTTCCATGCCATTGCTGACTTGCGCCGTGATTGCGAGCGACAGCCCCACCAGAGCCGCCATCAACATGGTCATATCGACCGTGGTGGCGCCATCCTCATCGGCCATAAACGACTTTACAAATTTAAACATCGTTGTCTCCGCTCAAAAAGATCAGTTTCGGTCACAGCATGTGCTGCGATGGGGTAATATTGGTGGTTAATCGCGGCAGGAATATGCCCATTTCGCGCTGGACCTGCGGTGTTTTCGGGCTCATTTTGGCAACAAATCTGGCAATCATGGCGGAATGTCCGCTGGGCAGGAACGGGTCAATATGTCGGTGGGGACGAAGTTTGGGGCGCTGGTCGAGGGATGGAGCGCCCCTGCCTGGCCGGGTGACGACAGCCTGACGGGCCAGCATGTCCGGCTGGAGCGACTGTCGGCAAAGACGCATGCGGCGGGCCTGCATGCCGCCAATGCGGCCGACGACGCGATCTGGGACTATCTGCCCTACGGCCCTTTCGATACCGAAGCCAGCTATGCGCAATGGGTGGCCGAGATGGCGGCGGGCCGGGACCCGCATTTCTGGGCCGTGCGGGATCTGGCGACGGGGCAGCTGGGCGGCGTGCTGAGCTATCTCAGGATCAACCCGGAGGCAGGCGCGATCGAGGTCGGCCATATCACCTTTGCCCCTCGGCTGCAGCGGAGCATTGGCGCGACGGAGGCGGTTTACCTTTTGATGGCCTGGGCTTTTGAGGCGGGCTACCGCCGGTTCGAGTGGAAGTGCAACGCGCTTAACCTCGGCTCCCGCCGCGCGGCGCAGCGCTTTGGGTTCAGCTATGAGGGCGTGTTCCGCCAGGCCATGATCAGCAAAGGGCGCAACCGGGACACGGCCTGGTTTGCCTGCATTGATGCGGAATGGCCCGCCTTGAAGGCGGCCTATGCCGCGTGGTTTGACCCAGACAACTTTGACGCGCAGGGCCGCCAGATCGCCCCGCTGGGCCAGTTCACCGGCCCGATACGCGTCGCGGATGACCCGGCGTTGTAGGTCGCGCTAGACCGGCTCCGCCACGGCGAGGCGCTGCTTGATCAGGTCGCGGATCGCCCGGATCGGGGCTTTGACATCCTTGCCAGTGGCACAGGCGGTCGAAAGCTGGTCCGAGGCCAGTTTCAGGTCAGCATCGCCTGCAAGCCGCGCGAGCCCTTGCAGGAAGGGGGCCACGTAATTCAGCGAGGAGGGCTCTGATTGCAGCAGCTCATCAAGATGCGACAGGTCCTCGCGCAGCGACAGCGTGTCGGGCTGGATGACTTCGTCGCTGACGAGCCGGGGGCCGGAGGGGTGCATTTCCTGCGGAAGATGGGCAAGGATGGCCTGCTGGAAGGCGCTGACCGTATCGATGGGTTTGGGCAGGAAGCCGTCGGCCCCGGCCTCAATCGCGCGGCGTTCCAGCCCTTCGCCATCGGCCCCGGAGGTGGCGATCAGCACCGGGCGCTCATCCTTGACCGATTTGGCCACATCGCGGATCAGATCGATGCCCGACCCGTCGGGCAGCCCGATATCGGCGATCATCACGGAGGGGCGGTAGAGCCGCAAATGCCGATGCGCCGCCGTCAGGCTGTCGGCCCGGCGGATGCGCGCCCCTGATCGGATGCAAAGCAGCCGGATCGCCTCGGAGGCGAAGCGGCTATCCTCGACGACCAGAACGGTGAGCCCCAGCAAGGGGCGCATGGCGGTGGGATGAATGGTAAGCGACAATTGTCCTAGGTCTTCAGGCATGGCAGCGTCTCCGCTTTCGGGGGCAAATGAATCACGTCTTCTTCAACTTGTCCCGCATCTTGACTAACAGTTGGTAAATCACAGCTTAAGCCCTGCGGCGCCGCGCCCTCTTTGCATCGGGGCCCGCGCGCCGCATAAGGGCCGAAAGGTCGCAAAGACGAGGATGAGGACGATGATCGGACGCTTGAACCACGTGGCCATTGCGGTGCCCGATCTGGGTGCGGCGGCAGAGCAATACCGTGGCACTTTGGGCGCAGAGGTGGGCGATCCGCAGCCCGAGCCCGACCACGGCGTGACCGTGGTTTTCATTGAGCTGCCCAACACCAAGATCGAGCTTTTGCACCCGTTGGGCGCGGACAGCCCGATCAACGGTTTTCTGGAAAAGAACCCCTCGGGCGGCATTCACCACATTTGCTACGAGGTGGATGACATTCTGGCCGCCCGCGACCAGCTGAAAGAGAGCGGCGCGCGAGTGCTTGGCTCAGGCGAGCCCAAGATCGGCGCGCATGGCAAGCCGGTGCTGTTCCTTCACCCGAAGGATTTCACCGGCACCCTGGTCGAGCTGGAGCAGGCGTAATGGCGTTTTCATCCATGTGCGTGGTCTTCGCCGTGACCTGGTTCATGACGCTGTTTGTTGTGCTGCCGCTTGGCGCGCGCAGCCAGGGCGATGTGGGCGAGGTAGAGGCGGGGACACCGGCCTCGGCCCCCTCGGGCTTTGTGATGCGCCGCAAATTTCGTATCACCACGGTTGCGGCGATTGTCATCGCCATCCCGATCATCTGCATCATCCATTTCGAGGTGATCACGGTTGATATGATCGACCTCTACAGCCGCTTCGGACCGGACGCGTGATTTAGGGGGCTAGGGGTCTGCCTGGCTGTTGAGCCGGTGGAACAGATGGGTGAAGCCGGCCACCCCGATAATGGGCACGATCAGGTTCAAAAGCGGCACGGTCAGCGGGATCGCCATGCAGATCCCCGCAAGCCAAATGGTGACGGAGTGGCGTTTTCTGAAGTCCCGTGCCTGCTGCGATGACAGGCGGCGGCGCGCCACGAGGGTCGCATATTCACGCCCGAGCATCAGGCCGTTCACCCCCCAGAAGATGAAGGGCGCGAACGGGGCGAAGATCAGGCAGAGGATCAGAGCCACCACATTGACCGCCAGCAGCAGGCCCAGAAACGAGATCGTTTCGACAAGCGATTCCGTCATCGCGACGCGGGAGACGGGCGGCTGGCCGGGATAATGCTTGTCCTCCACCGCGTCGGCGACATCATCGAGGAAAAAGCCGCTGAAGGCGGACGCGACCGGCACCATCAGAAAGATCGAGGCCCCGAGCATCACCGGGATCACGGCGAGGGAGGCGAGGTTGTCGACCCAAGTGATCTCGCCGATCCAGGGCAGCGAAAAGCTGTCGGGGACCAACAGCCCGATGGTCCAGGCGAACGCCACCGTGAAGCCAAAAAGCAGCCCGATGGTAAGCCCCAGCCCCAAAAGCAGCACCCGCAAAAAGCGCGGATCGCCGATCTGGCCCACGGCCTTGAGATAATCGCCGATGATCACGCCGCAACCCATGTGGTGATCGCGTCGAGATCGGGGCGGGGACGGTCGGGCGGGGTCGATGTCTCGGTTCCGATATGGATGAAGCCTGCCACATATTCATGCGCGTCCAGCGCCAGCCCCTCTTGCAGAAAGCCCGTGTCGAACGCGGCCCATGAGGTCAGCCAATTGGCGCCCCAGCCGCTGGCGAGTGCGGCGTTGAGCAGCGCCAGGCAGACGGCGCCCGCGCTGAGCGTTTGTTCGATCTCAGGTATTTTCTCGGAGGGTTTGGGGGAGCTGATCACCGCGACAGACAGGGGGGCTGTGGCGAACATGTTGGCCACTTTCTCGACCTTCTCGGGCGGATGGCCAAGGGCCGCGCCGCGGCTTTGCGCCAGGTTTGCCAGCCGCTGCAGCGCCGGCGGTGCGAGCACGATGAAGCGCCATGGCTCCAGCTTTCCGTGATCGGGCGTGCGGGCGGCGGCTTTGAGCAGGGTGGTCAGCGTCTCAGGGCCGGGGGCGGGCGCGGTCAGCGTCTTGGCGGGCCGCGACCTGCGGGTGAGCAGGAAGTCGAGCGCGGCTTTGTTGGGTGCGGGCATGGGGGCTCCGTTAGCTCTTGTCCCGCTTTATGTCGGGGATGACGCGCTTTCGTTCAAGAGGCGCGGGGGGTCAAGAGGCGCGAGTGTTCAAGAGGCGCGAGTGTTCAAGAGGCGTGAGTGTTCAAGAGGGGCAGCGCGGGCCGGACGTTTGCGCGCTTTCTGCCAACCGTGCGCGGCTTGAGAGGGCGGGAGCCTCCGGCGGGGATATTTCTGGAACAATGATGAGCAGTTGGGTCGCGTTTGCCGGTGCCATCTTCGCCCAGAGCAACAGTGTGACAAGGGCGAAAAAAAGGCCGAAGAAAATCACCATCCCTTTGATCACTTCTTGGCGGCTTTCTTCTTCGGCGCGGCTTTCTTTTTGGCGGCTGGCTTTTTGCGGCTGCCTTTCTTGGCGGCTTTTTCCTCGATCAATTGCACCGCCTGGTCGATGGTCAGATCATCGGGCTCGGTGCCTTTGGGCAGGGTCGCGTTGATCTTGTCCCATTTCACGTAAGGCCCGTATTTGCCTTCCATGATCGCGACGGGACCGCCCTGATCGGGATGCTCGCCCAGCTCTTTGAGGATTTTGGCCGCCGCGCCGCGCCCGCCGCGGGAGGCGACTTTGGCGGCGAGAAGTTCCACTGCGTGGTTCATGCCGATGGTGAACACATCCTCCATCGTGGGCAGGTTGGCATTGGTGCCGCCGCGCTCGGACGTGGAGGCCGCGTGTTTCAGGTAAGGCCCGTAGCGCCCGATATTGGCCCAGACAGCGACCTTGTCCTCGGGGTGCTCGCCGATGAGGCGGGGCAGGGACAAGAGCTTGAGCGCATGATCCAGCGTGATGTTTTCCAGGGCGAAGCCTTCTTCTGGCCAGTCTTTCGGCACGGATTGGCGTTGCGGCTTCTTATTCTCTTCCGTCACATCGCCGCGCTGGACGTAAGGTCCAAACCGGCCTTTGTGGATCCAGATTTTGTCGTCGCCATCCATTCCGAGCATCTTGCCCTCGGGCGGGATGCCGGTGTCTTCGTCGCCGCCGGGTGGGCCGAAGGGCCGGGTGTAGCGGCAGTCAGGGTAGTTGGAGCAGCCGATAAAGGCGCCACCCGAGCGCGCGGTACGCATGCTGAGACGCCCCGCGCCGCAATTGGGGCAGAGGCGAGGGTCGGTGCCGTCCTCGTTGGGCGGGAAGATATGGGGGGCCAGTGCCTCGTTGATCTTTTCCAGCACCTCGGTGATGGACAGGTCCATCGCCTCCGCGATGGCCACGGCGAAGTCGCGCCAGAACCGGTCGAGCACACTTTTATAATCGCGCTCCCCGGCGGAGACATCGTCAAGCTCTTCCTCGAGATTGGCGGTGAACTCATAGCCCACATATTTGCGAAAGAAATTGGTCAGAAAGACCGTGACCAACCGGCCTTTGTCCTCGGGGAAAAGGCGGTTCTTCTCTTTGCGCACATAGCCGCGGTCCTGGATGGTCGTGACGATGGACGCATAGGTGGAAGGGCGGCCGATGCCCAGCTCTTCCATGCGCTTGACCAGCGTGGCCTCGGTGAAGCGCGGGGGCGGCTGGGTGAAATGCTGCTCGGGCGTGACGGATTGCTTGCCCGCGGCGTCGCCTTCGCTGATTTGGGGAAGGGACTTGTCGTCATCATCAAGGACCGCATCATCGCGGCCTTCCTCGTAGACTTTCAGGAAACCGTCAAAAAGCATCACCTGACCCGAGGCGCGCAGCTGCACCTGTTCATCGGCGGAGCCGATAATGGCCGTGGTGCGTTCCAGCCGCGCGGCAGCCATCTGGCTGGCGATGGTGCGCTTGTAGATCAGGTCGTAAAGCTTGCGCTGATCGGCATCGAGGATTTTCAGGCTTTCCGTATCGGCCATCATATCGGTGGGGCGGATGCACTCATGCGCTTCCTGCGCGTTTTTGGCCTTGTTTTTATACATGCGAGCGTCGGCAGGCACGTAATCACCGCCGAATTTCGACTTGATGGCGTCGCGCGCGGCGTGCACCGCCTCGGGGGCCATGTCGATGCCGTCGGTCCGCATATAGGTGATATGGCCCGCCTCATAGAGCCGCTGCGCCGCTGACATGGTCTGGCGCGCGCCCATGCCGAACTTGCGGGAGGCTTCCTGCTGCAAGGTCGAGGTCATGAAGGGCGGGGAGGGGTTGCGGTTGGCAGGCTTGGCCTCCACCGATTTGACGGTGAGATCGCGGGAGTTGATGGCCTGCACGGCCAGCTCGGCGGCGGTTTCATTGGCCAGATCGAACTTGTCGAGCTTGTCGCCGCCCAGAACGGTCAGACGCGCCTCGAAAGACTGCCCGCGCGGGGTGGTCAGCATCGCTTTGACCGACCAGTATTCGCGGGCGTCGAAGGCTTCGATCTCCATCTCGCGCTCGACGATGAGGCGCAGGCAGACCGATTGCACGCGGCCTGCGGATTTGGCCCCGGGCAGGCGGCGCCAGAGCACCGGCGAGAGTTTGAACCCGACCAGATAGTCCAGCGCGCGGCGCGCGAGATAGGCATGCACCAGCGGCTGGTCGACCTGGCGCGGGTTTTTCATCGCCTCGGTCACGGCGGATTTGGTGATGGCGTTGAACACCACCCGGCTGACGGGCGTGTCCTTCTTGATGGCCTTGCGGTTGCGCAGCGCTTCTTCAAGGTGCCAGCTGATCGCCTCCCCCTCGCGGTCGGGGTCGGTGGCCAGGATCAGCGCGTTGTCGTCTTTGAGCGCGTCTGCGATGGCTTTGACATGTTTCTTGCTGTCAGACGCCACCTCCCATTTCATGTCGAACTCCGCATCCGGGTCGACCGAGCCGTCTTTGGGCGGCAGGTCCCGCACATGGCCGTAAGACGCCAAAACGGTGTAATCATTGCCCAGATATTTGTTGATTGTCTTGGCCTTAGCCGGGGATTCTACGACAACAACGGGCATGTATAACCTCTGATTCAAACGACTGCTCTGGCGGCGATACATGTGGCGTCACCGGTCGGGATGTCAACAGCAGGCAAAATTCGCGGTGGCGATGGTCGCAAGATGTGACGTAATATTGAGCGCGGGACGGGATGATTTTTGAGACCATGTTGCCTAGTTTGAGATCCATGAGACTTCTTGCCATTGCCCTGATCCTGCTGCCCAGCGCGGCCCTGGCGGAGTGCGTGATCCTGCTGCACGGGCTGGCGCGCACCTCGTTCTCGCTGAGCGTGATGGATGAAAGCCTTCAGGCGAACGGCTATCAGACGGTGAACCCGGGCTACGCCTCGACCACCGATACGATAGGCGAACTGGCCAACGAGACTATCCCGGCCGCGATAGAGCAATGCAGCGCAAACAGGCCGGTGCATTTCGTGACACATTCGATGGGGGGCATTCTGGTGCGGGCCTGGCTGGCGGAAAACGATCTGCCGCAGCTTGGCCGGGTTGTGATGCTGGCCCCGCCCAACCAAGGCTCGGAGCTGGTCGATGAGCTGGGCAATATCCCGGCCTTTGAATGGGTCAACGGCCCTGCGGGCGCGCAGCTTGGCACCGGCCCCGCCTCGGTGCCGCGCAGCCTGCCGCCGGTGGATTTCGAGCTGGGGGTGATTGCGGGCAACCAATCGCTGAACCCGGTTTACTCGGCAATCATCCCGGGCGCGGATGACGGCAAGGTCTCGGTCGCCAGCACGCGGGTGGCGGGGATGACGGACCACATGATTTTCCCCGTCACCCATACATTTATGATGAATGCGCCGCTGGTCGTGGGCCAGACCGTGCGCTTTTTGCAGAACGGCCGGTTTCAGGACGGTCTGACACTGGCCGATATCGTGGAACAGGTCACGGATGCCGTGACCGAAGGCACAATTCTCGACACGGATTGATCAGCCGTTGGGCGTCAGCCTGTTGACGTGCCCCATCTTGCGACCGGGTTTGGCCTCGGCTTTGCCGTAAAGATGCAGGGCGACATTCGGGTCGGTGGTCAGTTCAGGCACCCTGCCCATGTCGGGGCCGATCAGGTTCTCCATCACCACGTCGGCATGGCGCGCGCCGTCGCCCAAAGGCCAGCCGGCGATGGCGCGGATATGCTGCTCGAACTGGTCAATGACGCAGCCATTCTGGGTCCAATGGCCGGAATTGTGCACGCGCGGCGCGATCTCGTTGACCAAAAGACCTTGCGGGGTCACGAAAAGCTCGACCCCCAGCACACCGACATACTCCAGCGCATTCAGGATGCGGCCCGCCATCAGCACGACATCCGTCCGCTGCGCTTGGGTCAGCCGGGCAGGGACCGTGGTGGTGGCCAGGATCCCGTCCTTATGGACATTCTCGCCGGGGTCGAAACAGGCGACCTGCCCGTCAAGCCCGCGCGCCCCGATGACGGAGACCTCATGGCTGAACGCCACAAACCCTTCGAGCACGCAAGCTGCGCCATCCATCTGGCCCCAGATTACCTCAGGGTCCTCGCTGCCTTTGAGCCTGATCTGGCCCTTGCCGTCATAGCCCATGCGCCGGGTTTTAAGGATAGACGGGGTGCCGATTGCCTCTAACGCGTCCGCCAGGTCTTGCACATTTTCAACATTTGCGAAGGGCGCGACCTGCAGCCCAAGGCTTTCGAGGAACTGTTTCTCGTCCAACCGGTCCTGCGAGGTCGCAAGCGCCTTGCGCCCGGGGCGGATAGGGGCCGCATCCTCCAGAAGATCCAACGCAGAAGTTGGAATGTTTTCAAACTCGTATGTGATGACGCTGCAAGAACTTGCAAAGGCTGCAAGCGCGTCGGCATCGTCATAGCCCTTTTGAAAATGGTAGTTTGCGACATGGCTGGCCGGGCAGTCGCCGCCGGGCTCAAAGATGCAGGTCTTGAAGCCCAAGCGTGACGCCGCGACCGACAGCATGCGGCCCAGTTGGCCGCCGCCCAGAATGCCGATGGTCGCACCTGTGGGAAGGGGGTCAGTCATCGCGAGGCTCGTCGGGTATGGAGGCGGAGAGCTTGGCCCGCCAAGCATCAAGGCGCGCGGCCAAGCCATTGTCTTGAAGTGCTAAAATGGCTGCGGCCATAAGCCCCGCATTGGCGGCCCCCGCGCTGCCAATCGCCATGGTCGCGACCGGGAAGCCCTTTGGCATCTGCACGATGGAATAGAGGCTATCGACGCCAGACAACGCCCGGGTTTGGACCGGCACGCCGATCACGGGGATGCGCGTTTTCGAGGCCATCATGCCGGGCAGATGCGCCGCCCCACCCGCGCCCGCGATGATGGCTTGCAACCCACGCCCTGCGGCGGAGTTTCCATATTCCCACAATCGGTCGGGCGTGCGGTGGGCGGAGACGATCTTTGCTTCATAGGAAATGCCCAGGGCGTCCAATATGTCCGCGGCCTCTTTCATGGTCGGCCAATCCGACTGGCTACCCATGATGATTCCGACTTTGATCTCTGTCACGTAGGGGGCTCCACGGGGCTGGTGCTGAGGAAGCGGCACTATAGCCGGAACGCGGGGCTACGCAATGATATCGGGCGTGATCTGATCTTCGAGCAGCTGTATCTCATCCTTGAGCAGAAGCTTCTGCTTTTTCAACCGCTTGATGGTCAGCTGGTCGGCCGTCGCACGCTCTTGCAGGGCGGTGATGGCGTCGTCGAGGTCGCGGTGCTCGCGCTGTTTGACCCCCAGTTTGACGCGCAATACCTCTTCGGGGCTCATCTTGTTGGGCGTGTTCATTGGTTTGGGAGGTCCATTTTGGGTGCGCTGTTGCGGCAGATTAGGGCGATTCCGCCCCTGAACCAACGGTTTTGCACCTGCTGACTTGCGCGACGGGCCTCAAGCCCCCATCTTTGATGCAAGGCGGGTTGCCAGAACGGGACCGGCCCCACGCATTGGTCGCTTTAACCTTAAGGGCTGCACGCATGACGAAACTGACTTTGGGATCGCATCCCTTCTTGCTGGGCTTTGACCAGCTGGAACGCCTCGTTGAACGCACCGCAAAGTCGGGCAACGGTGGGTATCCCCCTTTCAACATTGAACAATCTGACCGCAACGCCTTCCGCATCACCCTTGCGGTGGCAGGGTTTGCCGAGGAGGATCTATCGATCACGGTCGAGGACCGCCAGTTGGTGATCCGCGGCAAACAGCCAGAGGCAGAGGAGGACCGCGTCTTCCTGCATCGCGGCATTGCGGCGCGCCAATTCCAGAAATCCTTTGTGTTGGCCGACGGTGTCGACGTGGCCGGGGCAAAGACCGAAAACGGCCTGTTGCATATCGACCTGGAACGCGCCGTGCCCGAAACCGTTGTTCAAACAATAGAGATCAAGAAAGGATGATGCGATGAATACCCCGATTGATATGGAATTTGGCCCGGAAACCGGCCTTGAAGATCGCATCGTCTATGTGCGTGCGGTGAATGTTTCTGAGCTGCCGGACGAGGTGCAGCAGGAAAGCGGGGGGCGCGACCAGATTTACGCGCTCCACGCAGCAGATGGCGCAAGGCTGGCCTTGGTCAGGGACCGCGAAATGGCGTTTGTTCTGGCCCGTCAGAACGATTTTGCCCCCGTGACGGTGCATTAATGGGGCGGTGACGTCGAAAAGAGGCGGTTGAGCAGGGTTCGGAATCCAACAAAATGGCGGATCTGGTTCTTGGTAACTTATCGTAGAAACTTTCTGTAAGTCATTGAAATAATGATAATGTCCAAGATTGTAGTTTTGCGGATTCGTGCCACCAAGTTTATACAAACCCTACATCGGTCCGAAAACTGCTGAAAATCTCTCGCGTGGGCTGCCGAATGTGCATGACCAACGGGTTCCGGGTCAGAAGAAGGTAAAACCTTCCGCGTTTTTCGCTCAATTTAACGCCATATAAACGGTCATCCTTTTTCATCCGGCGCAACACCTAACGGGTTAAGGCCGCGCGCGTATGGAACAGATCTCCAATTTCCTCTTTTCTGACGGGGGCTACTCGCCGCATGGCTATTGCATCGCGTGGAACGCGCCGGTGCTTTACACCCATATTATCGCTGATCTGTTGATCGCGTTGTCGTATTTCGCCATCCCCGCCGTGATGCTTGTGTTTTTGCGCCAGCGTCGGGACCCGCGGCTGCACCTACCGGCCATGCTGTTTGTCGTGTTCATCACCGCATGCGGGGTGTCGCATTTGATGAGTATCGTCACGATGTATCTGCCCTATTACGGGTTGCAGGGTATGCTGAAGCTGTTCACCGGGGTGGTGTCGCTGATCACGGCGATTGCGCTTTGGAAGATGCTGCCCGACGCGCTGAAGATCCCCAGCCCCGACATGCTGATGAAGGCGCTTGATGACAAAGATCGCGAGATCAGGGACCGGACCGCCGCGCAGTTGCGATTGGAAGACAGCCAGCGGCAGCTGGATCAGAAGATCGCGGAGCTTCAGGCCTCTAATGAAGAGCTGCGGGAATTTGCCTATGCGGCCTCCCATGACCTCAAGGCACCGGCCAACACGCTGAGCCTTTGGTTGCAGGATTTCGAACAGGAGAGCGGCGACAGCCTGTCGGCGGAACAGCGCGAAGACCTCGAACATGCCAAGGGGATTTTGAAGCGGATGCGCTCGCTTGTGGATGATATCCTCAGCTATGCCAGGGTGGTGAACACGGAAGATGCCGTCATCGAAGAGGTGGACGTGACAGAGATTTTCACCACCGCAGCCAAGACGTTACGGCCCGATATTGAACAGGCGCGGGGGAAAATCGTGATCGCCGACATGCCATCCGTTGAAGGCTATCCGGCGCTGATGTCGATGCTGGCGCATAACCTGCTGAGCAACGCGATCAAGTTCCGCAGCCCGGACCGCCCGTTGAAGGTTGAAGTGGCCGCCTGGCACGAGGCCAGTGCAGAGCCGCAGATGGTCATTTCTGTCAAAGACAACGGCATTGGCATCAACGCGGCTTATCATCGCCGCATCTTCAAACTGTTCAAAAAGCTCCACCGGCCAGAGGATTACGAGGGCACCGGCCTTGGTCTGGCCCTGTGCCGCCGTCTGGCCGTGACCCATGGCGGGTCCATCGATGTGATCTCGGAAGAGGGTCACGGGGCGGAGTTTCGCGTTTCTTTCCCAATGGAGGTTGCCCATGTCGCAAAAGCCGCTTGAGACCGTCGTCCTGATTGACGACAATGCGTTCGACAACAAGATGCATGCGCGTGTTATCGAGCGCAGTGATTTGGCCAAATCGATCCTGATCTTTTCGATGGCGGAGGACGCGATTGCGCATTTCCGCAAGCCGGGGGCATTGCCGCCCGATCTGATCCTGCTTGACATCAATATGCCCCGGATGGACGGGTTTGAGATGCTGGATGCCAGCCTCGCCGAATTTGGGGAGGAGTTCACCCCCTCGGTCGTGATCATGCTGACCACCTCGATGGACGGCGCGGACAGGCGCAAGGCGGACAGCTATGAGGTTGTGAAGGACTATTTCCAAAAGCCTCTCACCCAAGGCCGCTTTGAAGGTTTGGTGGAGCAGCTGACGGCGCATACCCAGGCTGCATAGTTTGGCGGATGCAAAAAGGGCAGCCCCGCACGGAGCTGCCCTTTTCATCTGAGATTTCAGCCGTTTAGGCTTTGATCAATCCCATCGCTTCCAGCTTCAGGATCACCTGATGCGCGCAGTTGTCGACATCGACATTCTCGGTCTCGACGGTGAGTTCGGCCTTCTCTGGCACGTCATAGGGGTCAGAGATGCCGGTGAACTCCTTAATCTTGCCTTCGCGGGCCAGCTTGTAGAGCCCCTTGCGGTCGCGGCGTTCGCATTCCTCGATAGAGGTGGCGACATGGACCTCGATGAAAGCACCGAAGGCTTCGATATCCTCGCGCACGGCCCGGCGGGTCGTGGCATAAGGTGCGATCGGCGCACAGATCGCGATGCCACCGTTCTTGGTGATCTCGGAGGCCACGTAGCCGATGCGGCGGATGTTGAGGTCGCGGTGCTCTTTGGAGAAGCCCAGCTCGGAGCTGAGGTTCTTGCGCACAATGTCGCCGTCCAGCAGCGTCACGGGGCGGCCGCCCATCTCCATCAGCTTGACCATCAAAGCATTGGCGATGGTTGATTTGCCGGAGCCGGAGAAGCCGGTGAAGAACACGGTGAACCCTTGAGAGGCGCGTGGCGGGCGCGATTTGCGCAGCTCGGTGACCACCTGCGGGAAGGAGAACCATTCAGGGATCTCCAGCCCTTCGGCCAGACGGCGACGCAATTCGGTGCCGGAGATGTTAAGGATGGTGACGTCATCCTTGTCTGCAATCTCGTCGGCGGGCTCGTATTGGGCGCGGTCCTGCACATAGAC
>CAYLVP010000074.1:0-15086 GCA_964387155.1 uncultured Rhodobacterales bacterium
AGGCGCGGCACGGCAAGCCCCACCGGGAGCAATGCCAAATAGGGACCTCGCGTGGGCAACCACAGGGCATCTTCGGCCCGAGACGGTTCGGGTTGGCAGCCAGAGGGGCGCGGGCAACCGCGTCTTGAGATGAATGATCATCCAGAGGGCCTCGGCCCTTGGACAGAATCCGGCTTACAGGCCATCCGCGCGTTTTTACTGTGCCAATCCTAGATCTTTTGCCACCACTTGCTGCGGGACTTTCGACATCTGGATTGCCGCAATAATGTGGGGCGTTATGCGGGGCTCGGCGGCGGATTGGGTTAATAGCGTACCGCGTCGAGCTGACGGCATAAAGGTGGGTTTGAAAACCCACCCTACGCTTGCTTTTTTGGGGGCTCTGCCCCCGCGCGTGCCGCGCTCCCCCGGGATATTTCTGGAACAATGATGGGCTATGCGTTGCCAAGCGGGTGTGGGCGTTTTAGGGACGGCATAGATTTACAACGCGGGTGGGCCTTGCATTGGACATGATCCTGTCATTGGCGGCGCAGAACCTGTTGTCGCCGATTATCCTGAGTTTCGCGCTGGGTGTGGCGGCCGCTTTGGCGAAGTCGGACCTGAATTTCCCTGAGGCCGTGGCCAAGGGTATGTCGCTCTATCTGCTGTTTGCGATTGGCTTCAAAGGCGGGGCCAGCATTGCAGCTCACGGCGTGGACGCGCGGCTGATCGCCTCGCTTCTGGCCGGTGTGGTCTTGTCGGCGCTGTTGCCGCTGATTGCCTTTGGCCTGCTGCGCACGATGACCAAGCTGTCAGTGCTGGATGCGGCGGCGGTGGCGGCGCATTACGGCTCCATCTCGATTGTGACCTTTGTGGCGGCAAGCTCGGTGCTGGAGGCGCAGGGGATCGCGTTTGAAGGCTACATGGTGGCCGTGGCGGCCGCGATGGAGGCGCCGGCCATTGTCTCGGCTTTATGGCTGATCTCGCGCAAGAGCGGCGACGCGCGCCCGATGGACGGCGCGTTGATGCGGGAGATTTTGCTCAATGGGTCTATCGTGCTGCTGGTGGGCTCCTTCCTGATCGGATCGATCACCGGCAAGGAGGGGCTGGCGCAGATCGCGCCTTTCATTACCGACCCGTTTCAAGGGGTCTTGTGCCTGTTCTTACTGGATATGGGGCTGGTTGCAGGCCGGGGATTGGCGCGCGCCAAAGGGGCGGTGTCGGCCCCGGCGATCGTGTTCGGGCTGATGATGCCGCTGATCGGGGCCAGCATCGGGCTGGCGACCGCTTGGCTGTTGGGCCTGTCTGCGGGCGGGGGCGCCTTGATGATGGCGCTGTCGGCCTCGGCCTCCTATATCGCGGTGCCGGCGGCCATGCGGGTGGCCCTGCCCGAGGCGAACCCGGCGATTTACCTGACCCTGTCTTTGGGCGTGACCTTCCCGTTCAACCTGACGATCGGTATCCCGCTTTACGTAGCCACGGCGCGCGCCGTGATTGGAGGTTGAGATGGAGATGCATGAGGCCAAGCGGATCGAGATCATGATCGAACAGATCATGGAGCGGCGGCTGACGGATCTTTTGGTTGCCGCGGGGGTGAAAGGCTTTTCGGTGCTTCCGGTGCGGGGCGGCTCGGGCCGGTCGGGCCGGTGGAGCCGCGCGGGCCAGGTGACCCGCGCCGAAGGGCTGTCTTGCGTGGTCTGCCTGATCCGGCCGGAGCGGCTGGACGACTTGCTGGAGGCGATCTTCCCGGTGCTCGACCGCCATATCGGGGTGGTCAATATCACCGATGCCAAGGTGTTGCGGGCGGAGCTGTTCTGATCTGCGAAGGCGGGGTTTGTTTTGTGGGCTCTGCGCTTGCTTTTTGGTGGGGGCTCTGCCCTCGCCCTTTTTTTGGGGGGGCTCTGCCCTCGCCCTTGTTTTTTTGGGGGCTCTGCCCCCGGGCTTGCGCCCTCCCCCGGGATATTTTTGGAACACTGATGAAGGGGGGATTAGTCCCCCAGCGCGATCCCTTCGCGGCGGGGGTCTGCACCGCCTTTGAGCCCGTCTTGGGTGATGCTGATCGCGTGCAGCCCTGAGGTGAGCGCGCGGGCATTGACCTCGAACCCCATGGCGGTGAGCGGATCGGTGAAGCCGGTGGCGGTGGTGGCGTCCTCCACATCATAGGTCCCGAAGCGGTTGACCAGATGCGGCAGGGCGACCGCCTGCTGCACATCCATGCCCCAGTCGAGATGGGCGATGATCGTCTTGGCCACATAGCCAATGATGCGCGACCCGCCGGGCGAGCCCAGGACCAGAACCGGCGCGCCGTCTTTCAGCACGATGGTTGGCGACATCGAGGAGCGGGGCCGCTTGCCGGGCTCTACCCGGTTGGCGATGGGCACCCCCTCGCTATGGGTGCGGAAGGAGAAATCGGTGAGCTCGTTATTCAACAGGAACCCGCCCGGTGCCATGAGGCGGGAGCCGAAGCCGTTTTCAATCGTGGTCGTCATCGAAAGCGCGTTGCCGGCGGCATCCACGATGGAGATATGGGAGGTTGAGGGCAGCTCCAGGCTTTCGTCATCGGCCCAAAGGAGCGCGTGGTCAAAAGCGGGGGTGCCGGGGGCGACCTCGGACAGCGCTTTATCGGTGCCCAAGAGCTTGGCGCGCTCTGCCAGATAGGCGGGATCGATCAGGCCCTCGGTGGGCACGGGCACGAAATCACTATCGGCCATGTAGCGGCCCCGATCCGCGAAAGCGAGCCGGGAGGCGTCACCGATCAGCCGCCAGCTTTCGGGGTTTTCCGCCCCCAAAGCGGCCAGATCATAGCTGCCCAGCTGACCCAGGATTTGGCCCACCGTCAGCGCGCCCGAGGAGGGCGGCCCCATGCCGCAGATCTCATGCGCGCGGTAGGTGGCGCAGATGGCGGGGCGCTGCTTGACCTCGTAATTGGCCAGATCGCGCATCGCCAGCACGCCCGGGTTGCCTTGGGCATTTTGCACCGTGTCAATGATGCCCTGCGCGATGGGACCTGAATAGAAGACCTGCGCTCCTTCGCCCGCGATCCGGCTGAGTGTATCGGCATAGGCGGGGTTTTTCAGCAGAGCGCCTTCTGCGATGGGCGTGCCGTCGGGGACAAAATAGGCGGCGGTGCGCGGGAAGCGGGAGAGGCGTTCGACATCACCCGCCACCAGCCCGGCGAGGCGGGGCGAGACGGCGAAGCCCTCGTCAGCCAGCCGGATCGCGTCGTCAAAGAGCGCCGCCCAGTCGGAGTTGCCCCAGCGTTTATGCGCGTCCTCCATCAGCGCGGGCGTGCCGGGTGTGCCGACGGACAGCCCGCCCACGACGGCATCGAAGAATTTCAGGGGCTCGCCATTGGCGTCCTGAAAGAGGCGTGGGGTGGCAGCCATTGGCGCGGTTTCGCGGCCGTCCAATGTGGTGATCTCGCCGCTTTGCGCGTCGTACCAGACGAGAAAGGCTCCACCGCCCAGCCCGGAGCTTTGTGGCTCGACCAGGCCCAGAACGGCCTGCACTGCGACCATCGCATCTGCGGCAGAGCCGCCATTGCGCAGCACCTTCGCCCCGGCTTGCACGGCCAGCGGGTTGGCGGCGGCCACCATCCAGTTTTGCGCCTCCACCGGGCTGCCCGCGCCTTTGGAGGCAAGGGCGGAGGCAGCTTCGGGGGCAATGGCATCGGCGGCCTCTTGGGCCGCGAGGGGGAGGGTCAGGGCGAGGATGGCAAGGGGCAGAGCAAGGCGCATGGGCGTAATCCTTCATCAAATATACCATTGATCATGGCGTGATTCAGCGGATTGGCAAGTCAGGGTTTTGGCCCCTTGCCTCTGGCGCGGGGCTTTGCAGGGGCGGGCGGCGGCCCTGCCTTCAAGCCACAAATGAATGACGTCAGGGCTGCGGTCACTCGCGTGACTTAGGCGGGCTGCGCTCATCCGCCGGGGAGGTCAGCCCTATCGGCGGAAAGGGTGATGATTGTCGTGACAAGCTCGCGCTCGGATGGGGAGATTTGGTCGGGGTGCCACGTTGCCGTGCTTGGATCGACATCGCCCAGAGCATCGGCGAAGGCCATGGCCGCAACATATCCACCCTTGAGCGTGGCGTGATGGTCGTCTTCGGCATAAAGATCACGCACCCCCGCCAGACTGCTGAGGTGCCAGAGCAACCCGGCTTTGGCCACCTGCCCGCCGGTCCGCGCGGCCAAGTCTTCATAAGTGCGCGCGATAAGAAGATCGGCATCACCTGCGCGCGACTGCCCACGCGGCGCCCAATGGGCGAAGTAGAGCACTTTTGCGCCCTGCCGTTGCGCGGCTGTCGCCAGAGCTTCGGCGGCCTGTCGCATCTCGTCCCGCCAATCGGGGCGGAAGGACATGCGACTTGCGTCTTGCAGCACCACCACGTCCCAGTCCTGCGCGCGGATGGCCTCAAGCGCGCCAGTCTCGGCGATATGCTGGGACAAGGACGTGCCTGCGCGCACATGGGATTCGACCAGGTATTTCGCGGGAGGGTCGCTGGTTGCAGCAATCCGTCTGAGCTGTTCGGGGATTTGGCCACCAAAGGTATAGGAGTTGCCGATAAAGAGGATCCGCTTCTCAGCAGGTGGGGTGACGTTCCACGCGATGACCATCCCAAGAACGGCTATGATGATACTTGCAAGCCGAACCATGCGCTGCGCCCTTTTGCCATCGAGGCACACCATACAGGCGGGCAATGGCAAAATTTGGGCGGCGGCCGCCTGCGCCCCGCTGCTGGCCGCTGCTTTGCCGGTTGACTCGGGCCGCGCCTCGGGTAAAAGGCAGCTTCAAATGAATTTCCGGGGGCTGGCCCCTCGTGCAGGAGATGTGACATGGCGAAGCCAACCACGATCAAAATCCGCCTGAACTCGACCGAAGGCACGGGCCACTTCTATGTGACCAAGAAAAACGCCCGCACCATGACCGAGAAGATGGTCGTGCGCAAATACGACCCCGTTGCGCGCAAGCATGTCGAATACAAGGAAGGCAAGATCAAGTAATCTTGCCCCATGTCTGAAGATAGAAGGAGCCGCGCCGACAAGCGCGGCTTTTTTGCGGTTGTGGAGAGGGGAATTATGGAGATCAGGGCCACCAACCGCGCGGATATTGCCGCTGTCGATGCGCTGCTATCGGCCAGCTACCCTGCGCTTTTGAAGAAGGATTACCCGCCCTCTGTGCTGGTGACGGCGCTGCCGCTGATCTCACGCGCGCAGCCCCGGCTTGTGACCTGCGGCACCTATTACGGGGTGTTTGACGAGGGTGCACTGGTGGCGGCAGGCGGTTGGTCGCGGGCCAGCGGGCAAGGCGGCCGCCTGGCACGGGTGCGCCATGTGGTGACAGCCCATCACCGCACCCGCGAAGGGCTGGGCCGCCAGCTGATGGATCATATCTTCGCCAAGGCCCGCGCCGCGGGCGCGGAGGGCATGACCTGCGAGGCCACCAAAACGGCGGTGCCTTTTTACCGCGCGGTTGGCTTTGAGGGGGATGAGGCGATCACCATCCAGCTGCAGCCGGGCATTGATTTTCCGGCGGTCTTGATGTCGCGCGCCCTGTAGGGGCCGGGCCCAAGGGGCGGGTGGTGTCCGGCCTAGAGCGGCACCAGAAAGAGCGTGATGACCGGGAAGGCCAAAAGAAGGGCCACCCGCAGCAGGTCGGAAAAGACGAAATACAGCACGGCCCTATAGGTCTCTGACATGGGCGTTTCACGGTCCATGGCGTTGATCACGAAGAGGTTCATGCCCACGGGCGGCGTGATCAGCCCGACCTCGACCACGATCAGCACCAGAATGCCGAACCAGATGGCGGTGAATTCGACATTGGCGCGCGCGAAGGCCCCGGCGGAGGCCCCGCGCAGGCCAAGCTCGCGCGTCATCTCGCGCGTCAGCTCCTGCCCGCTGGCCAGAAGGGCCTGAGCCTCGGCCAGCAGCGTGGCCGGGACCTCCTTGCCGCTGGCGATCAGGGCGTCGAGCCGCGCTGACTGGAACTCCACCAGGGAGACGAGGCCGAATTCGAGCTGTTGCACGATGGGCCAGAAGATCGGGATGGTCAGCAGGATCATCGACAGGCTGTCCATGACGCAGCCCAGGATCAGGTAGAAGATCAGGATGACCATAACGATCATCAGCGGCGACAGCCCGCTTTCGCTGACCCAGAGCGCGGCGGCCTGCGGCATCTGCGTAAGCGCCAGAAATCCGTTATAGAAGGCGGCGCCGAGGATGATGAAGAAGATCATCGCCGTGGATTTGGCAGTGACCACGAAGCTTTCAGACAGGCTGGCCCGGCTTAACCCGCCCGAGGCCCAGGCGATGATCCCTGTGCCCAGCGCGCCGATGGCGGCCCCCTCAGTGGGGGTGAAGATGCCCAGATAAATGCCGCCAACCACGGCGAGAAAGACCAGCAGCACCGGCCAGACATCCAGCAGCGCCTTGAGGCGCGCCGCGTAGCCGATGCGCGGGCGCACCCCGGCGGCACCGGGATGGATGCGCACATAGACCGAGATCGCCGCCATGTAGCCCAGCGCGGCGATGATACCGGGGATGAAGGCGGCGAGGAACAGCTTGGCGATGTTCTGCTCGGTCAGGATGGCGTAGATCACCAGCACCACGGAGGGCGGGATCAGAATGCCCAGCGTGCCACCCGCCGCCAATGTGGCGGTGGAGAAGCCGCCGGAATAGCCGTAGCGCTTGAGCTCGGGCAGGGCGACGCGGCTCATCGTGGCGGCGGTTGCCAGCGAGGAGCCGCAGATCGCCCCGAACCCCGCGCAGGCCCCGACGGAGGCCATAGCGACCCCGCCCCTGCGGTGTCCCAGCCAGCTTTCGGCGGCTTTGAACAGCGCCTGGCTCATCCCGCCCAGGGTCGCGAAATGACCCATCAGCAGGAACATCGGGATGATCGAAAGCGAGTAGCTGGAGAAGGTCGTGTAGGTCTCGGAGCGCAGCCGCCCGGCGGCAAGCCCGGTCTCCCCGGTCATCACCACGATGCCCGCAAACCCCGTCAGAAACATCGCAAGCCCGATGGGCACCCGCAGAAAGATCAGCGTCAGCAGCGCGGGGAAGGACCAAAGCCCGATCATGACGTCGCTCACTGCAACGCCCCTTCGTCCGGGCCGGGGTCATCCGCCGATGCGCCGCCGGTGATCCGTATGGCGGCCAGATAGAGGCCAATCAGGGCTGCGACCCACATGGCGACGATGCAGGCGGCGTAGGACCACCAGACGGGAAATTCCAGCAGGAAGGTCGTCTGCCCGGAGCGGAACTTGCTGAGCCCACCAAGTGTGAGCTGCCACGCGATCAGCACCAGCACAGCGGCGAAGGCGAGGTCGCAGAGCAGGCGGAGCCGCAGATTGGCCCGCGCGGGCAACCGGGAGGTGACGATATCGACCGAGGCATGCGCGCCGGTCAGCTGGCAGATGGGCAGGAAGGCGCAGATGGCGAAGGCGATCCCGGCCTCGACAATCTCAAAATCGCCATTGACGGGGCCGAGGCCCGTGCCAAGCGCCCATGCCGCGAAGGCGGGGGCAAGCTGGTTCATCATGTCGGAATGCATCAGCCCGTTCAGCGCGCGGCCCGCCACAGAGAGGCACACGAGCAGGATCAGCGCGGTCAGCGTGGCCCCGCCAAGCAACGCAAAGGCGCGTGCCAACTTATCTACGAATCTGTGCATGTCAGGGCCGCGCTTGGCCCCCGGCGCGCATTTTGCAGGCCGGGGGAGGTGGGCGAGGTGTCATCTACATATCGGCCGTTGCGCCTTTGCAGCTGCCGCCCATCAGCTCTTGCGCCCGGGCAATCAGGGCCTGGCCATCGACACCTTTGCCGCCCAGATCAGCGATCCATGCGTCATAGATGGGCTGGGACAGGGCTTGCCATTGCGAGGTGTCGGAGACGGTGATGATGTTGTTGCCATTGTCGAGCGCGACCTCGCGGGCGGGCCCGTCGGCATCTGTCTGCGTGCCGCCCGCAAAGACCGAGAAATCCAGACCGGAATTTGCGTCTATCACGGCCTTATTCTCGTCGGAGAGGCTGTTATAGAGGGCCTTGTTCATCGCCAGCACGAAGGTCAGTGTATATAGCGCGTTGCCCTCGAACTCGGTATGGTTTTCGACCAGCTCAGGGATTTTGAGCGCTGGCGTGACCTCCCACGGGATGGTGGTGCCGTCGATCACACCTTTCGACAGGGCCTCGGCCACTTGTGGGACAGGCATGCCCACCGGCGTGGCACCGGCCGCGGTCAGAAGGTCATTGACCAGCCGCGAGCCGCCGCGAATTTTCATCCCCTCAAGATCGGCAGGGATTTCGACCGGGTCCATCGTGTGGAACATGCCGGGGCCATGCACCCAGGTGCCGAGAATTTCGACATTGCTGAACTCGCCGTCCCGCATGCCTTCATCGAACATCGTCCAATAGGCGCAGGAGGCGGCGCGGGGGTCTTCGACCATGAAGGGCAGCTCGAACACTTCGGTTGAGGGGAAGCGGCCCGGCGTGTAGCCCACGACCGTCCAGACGATGTCGTCAACGCCGTCAATCGCGCGGTCCAAAAGCTCGGGCGGGCGGCCGCCAAGCTGCATGGTGGGAAAGCGGTCGATCTTGATGCGGCCCTCAGACTGGGCTTCGACCTTGTCGGCCCAGACATCCAGAATGAGCTTTGGCACATTGGCTTGCGCAGGCAGGAAATGGTGCAGCTTCAAAGTGACGTCCTGTGCAAAGGCCCCGGTGGCCAGCGTGGCGGCAAGGGCTGCCCCCCAGAGCGGTGCGGATACAGCTTTCAGCGTCATGTCGTGTTCCTCCATAAACATGCGGCTTTGCGGGCGGGTCTGGCGCAGCCCCGGGGCCGCGCAGAGCCGATATAGGCGTGATCTGTCCCGCTGCACTCTTTCTCAGGAGCGCGGGCTATAGCAAGGCCAAATCGGCCGATTCTGTGCCGGACCGGGTCGGTGAGGCGCGCTGAAACGGGCGCGGGCCGCAGATTTCCAAAGTATACATCGGGATACAGAATTTTTTGATTTAACAAGTGCTTAAAATTCCACGAGAATCTGTATGAGTAAGATAATTCTAAAAAATGAATACTTGACGAAATAATAATTCGCGCAATTTTGTTGCGCGAGACCTGCCGGGATCACTGGCCCACAAGGCGCGGCCCCCCGGCACAAGACGAACCCACCATGTTTCGGCATGAACAGCGGATATTTGGCGCGATGATGAAATCCATTCTGGTCCCAGTGCGCGGGGACGGCATGATCGCCACGGTGCTGGCCCATGCCGCCGAATTGGCAAAGCAGCACAGCGCGCAGGTCAATGTCGTGCATTGCCGCGCGCAGCCGAAGGATTTGATGCCGCAGGGCATCCCGCTAAACGATTTCGCCCGCAAGGTGATGATGGAGCAGGCGGTCGAGCTTGCCAACCGGCAGGAAGACCATCTGCGCGGCATCATGCGCCGTCTCGCCCGTGAGTTCGGCCTGACCGAAGACGGCGCGGATGACACGGCGATGTGCAGCTTCAGGGAAGAGCAGGGCCGGATGGCGGATGTTGTCAAACATGCAGGCCGCCTGTCGGACCTGATCGTCCTGCCCAAGCCGCAGAAGGAGCGCAATCTGGGCCAAAGCTCGCTGAAAGCCGCGCTATACGGGGCAGGGCGTCCGGTGCTGATCTGCCCCGGCCAGCTGGAGCCCGATGCACGCTTTGCCAACCACGTGGCGGTGGGCTGGAACGGCTCATTGCCTGCGGCGCGCGCTGTGGCATCCTCCCTCGATATTGTGGATGCGGCCACGCGGGTCAGCATTCTGGCGGGCGGCAAGGTGCAGACGCATGGGCCCGAAGCGCAGGAGCTGGTGGCCTATTACGCGCTGCGCGGCATCACCGCCGAGCTGGTCCGGTTTGAAGGCAAGGACCCGGCCAGTGACCTGCTGAGCAAGACGAAAGAGATCGGCGCCAGCCTGCTGGTGATCGGCGCCTACAGCCACAGCCATGAAGCCGGAATGCTGTTTGGCGGCAATACCGAGCGGATCGTCGACAATACCGACATGCCCGTTTTGATGGCGCATTAAACGACCGCACTGGCCGGGGGGCCCCTGGCCAGCGCACATGATCTCCCCCGCCGCGACTCTGGCATTGTGGGAACGGGAATGAAAAGGAGGACCCAAACGTGACACTGACCAAGAGACTTTTCCTCGCACTTGCCGCTGGCGGTGCATTGGCGACATTGCCGATCGCGGCTGCCGCCGAAGGTTGGCAGCCGAAGCGCCCCATTGATTTCACCATCATGGCCGGGCCGGGTGGCGGCGCGGACCAGATCGCGCGCTTCGTTCAATCCGTGGTGGAAGCCAATGACATGACGAACCGCCCACTTGTACCCACCAACCGCGGCGGCGGCTCGGGCGCGGAGGCGCTGTTGCATCTCAAGGACGCGCGGGACGCGGACCACACGCTGATGGTGACGCTGAATTCCTTCTACACCACGCCGATCCGGCAGGAGGCGCTGGGCGTCGATATCGAGACCTTCACCCCGATCACCATGATGGGCGTCGACCCGTTCGTGCTGTGGGTGCATAAAGATAGCGGCATCACCACGTTCGAGCAATTCGTCGACAAGGTGAAAGAGATGGATGGCGAGTTCGTCATGGGCGGCACTGGCTCGGGCCAGGAGGATTCCATCGTGATCGCCTATATGTCGGGCGCCTATGAGCTCGACATCAAATACATCCCCTATGATGGCGGCGGCGCGGTGGCCAAGGACCTGGCCGGCCAGCAGATCATGGCCACGGTCAACAACCCGGCCGAGGCGAAGGGGTTCTATGAGGCCGGCGATTTCGTCCCGCTTCTGGCCTTCTCGGACGCGCGTATGGAGGCCTATCCAGACGTGCCGACCATGAAGGAAAAGGGGCATGACTTCTCTTACTACAACCAGCGGGCCATTGTCGGCGCGCCGGGCATGTCGGATGAGGCCGCAGCCTATTACCGCGAGGTCTTTGGCAGGGTCTATGAGGGCGAGGACTGGCAGAGCTATCTGACGGCCGAAAGCCTGTCGCCGCTGCCCATGGATGAGGCGGAGACCCGCAGCTACTGGACCACTCAGGTGGAAAACCATCGCCAGCTTCTCTCTGAGATCGACGGCTAAACGGACAGCACCGGAAAGGGGGCAGCGATGCGCCAAGGCGAGATATCTCTTGCGGGGCTGCTTGCCCTCTTTTCCCTCTACCTGATGTGGAAGAGCGCTGAGCTGCCCATCGGCTATATCCGGGGCCAGGGGCCGGGCGGCGGGTTCTGGCCCTTCTGGCTGTCCTTGGGGATGCTGCTCAGCTGCATGGTGATCGCGTGGAACTGGTGGCGGGGCAAAAGCCCGGCCTCGCAGTCCGACGAGCCGCTGATGGATGCGTTCGGGTGGCGGACGATCATCTGGGTGGGCGGGGGCGTGGTGGCTTTCGTGGCGCTGATTTCCATCATCTCGATGTATGGCGCGATTGCGGTGTTTCTGGCCTATTACCTGCGCATTCTGGGGCGGCATTCCTGGTGGCTGACGCTGACGATCGCGCTGAGCGGGCCGGTCCTTCTTTTTGTGTTCTTCGAGGCGGTGATGCTGATCTCGATGCCGCAGGGCCTGCCGTTCACCCAGCCCTTTTACGATGTGATGTACGACCTGATTTACTGAACCAGCCGCGAGCAGAGACCCGAAAATGGAAGTATTGTCCTTTCTTGCCGATGGCGTCTTTCTGGCGCTGGAACCGGTCAACCTGGCGCTGATCCTGATCGGTGTGACCATCGGATTGTTCATTGGCGCGATGCCGGGCCTGGGCTCGGTCAACGGTGTGGCGATCCTGTTGCCGATTACCTTTCTGGTGCCGCCGGGCTCGGCCATCATCTTTCTTGCGGCGATCTATTATGGCGCGATGTATGGCGGGGCGATTTCATCGGTCACGCTGGGGATTCCCGGGGCCTCGACCGCTGTGGCCACCACCTTTGACGGGCGACCTTTGGCGCTGCAGGGGCGGGCCAGCCTGGCGCTGGTGACGGCCGCCCTGGCATCCTTCGTGGGCGGCACGGTGGCCAATGTGTTCTTCACGCTGTTTGCGCCGCTGCTGGCCTCGCTGGCGCTGTCCTTCGGGCCGCCGGAGATCTTCGCGCTGATGCTGCTGGCCTTCGCAACCTTCGTGGGGCTGGGGGGCGATGATATCGCCAAAACCGTCTTCTCGATCTGCTTCGGGCTGGTGCTGGCGACGGTCGGCTTTGACACGATCTCGGGCGAGCCGCGGCTGGTCTTGTTCGACATTCCCGGCTTCCTGCGCGGGATCGGCTTCATCGTGCTGGCCATCGGCGTCTACGGGATCGGCGAGATGCTCTGGACCATCGAGCAGACCCGCGGCGAGATCTCCACGACCAACCCCAAGATGACGGTCAAGGGCATGGCCGCTGACACCAAGGAGGCCGTGCGCCGGGGCTGGAAAGGCACCTGGATCGGCTCGATCCTTGGCTTCTTTGTGGGCATCCTGCCTGCGGCGGGCGCGACGCCGGGCTCGCTGATGTCTTACGGCGTCGCCAAGATGATGGCGAAGCGGCCGGAGGAATATGGCAACGGATCGCCCGACGGGGTGGCGGCACCGGAGGCTGCGAACAACTCCGCCTCGACCGGGTCGATGTTGCCGATGCTGACGCTTGGCATCCCCGGCTCGCCCACCACGGCGATCCTGCTGGGCGGCATGGTGATCTGGGGCCTGACCCCGGGCCCGCAGCTATTCGTCAATGAAAGCGAGTTCGTCTGGGGGCTGATCGGATCGTTCTACATCTCAAACCTGGCGGCATTGCTAATCAACCTCGCCTTCATCCCGCTGTTCATCTGGATGCTGCGCATGCCGTTCACCATCCTGGCCCCGATGATCTTCGTGCTGTCGATCATTGGCGGATTTGCGGCGGCGCGCAGCATGCATGACATCTGGCTGATCGTGATCTTCGGGCTGGGCGCGTTCTTCATGCGCAAGTTCGACTACCCGCTGGCCCCCGCCGTGCTGGCCATCGTGCTTGGGCCCATTGCCGAGCCCACCTTGCGCCAGTCGCTGCTGCTGTCCTCGGGCGATCCGTCGATCTTCTTCACCCGCCCGATTGCGGGGCCGATCACGGTGGTCGCCATCATCCTGATCCTGCTGCCTGCCTTCAAGCTGCTGCGCGGATTGCGCGCGGGCGCGCGGGGCTGAACGCGTCTGAGACGCGCGGCCAGAAACGATGACTGACCAAGAGGGACACCCGATGCACGGACTTGAACAGCTGATCCAGCGCCACCCAGATACGGCCAATGCCATTGGCGCGCCGGGGCGAGACTGGATGACATATGGCGGGCTCAAGGCCCTGACGCAAACTGTGCGCAAGAGTTTGCGCAGCGCGGGCGTCGGCGCGCAGGGCCGGGTCGCCATCGTGCTGCCCAACGGGCCGGAGATGGCCACAGCCTTTGTCACCGTGGCGCAATCGGCCACGACCGCGCCGCTCAACCCCGCATACAAAGAGGAAGAATTTGCCTTCTATCTGGAAGACCTCAAGGCCCGCGCGATCATTCTTGAGGCGGGCTATGACGGCCCGGCCCGCGCGGCAGCTGAACGATTTGGCCTGACGGTGATCGAGCTGGTGGCCAGCGAGCCTGCGGGGAATTTCACGCTTTCCACCGACACCAACGCCGACACTACCAGCGCGGCCCCAGAGGCAGCGCCTGCCGCAGATGACATAGCCCTGATCCTGCACACCTCGGGCACCACCTCGCGGCCCAAGATCGTGCCGCTGCTGCAATCCAACGTCGCGGCCTCGGCCGAAAACATCCGCGCCTCGCTGGCGCTGAGCCCGGATGATTGTTGTCTGAACGTGATGCCGCTGTTCCATATCCACGGGCTCGTGGCGGCGGTCAGCGCATCTTTAGCGGCGGGGGCATCGATTTCCTGCGCGCCGGGCTTTGACGCGTTGAAATTCTTTGGCTGGCTCGAAGAGGTAGACCCCAGCTGGTACACCGCCGTGCCGACCATGCACCAGGCCATCCTCGCCCGCGCGCCACGCAATGCGGGAGTGATCGCGAAGGCGCGTTTGCGGTTCCTGCGGTCCTCGTCCTCCTCGCTGCCCGGGCCGGTGATGACGCAATTGGCCGAGACATTCGGCGCGCCGGTGGTCGAGGCTTACGGCATGACCGAGGCCGCGCATCAGATGTGCAGCAACCCCATCGCGCCGGGCCGTCAGAAACCGGGGGCCGTGGGCCTGCCCGCTGGCCCCGAGGTGCGCATCGCCCATGAGGTTGAAAACCGCCTTGTGGACGGGGTGGGCGAGATCGCCATTTCAGGGCAGAACGTCACCCCCGGCTATGAGGGCAACCCTGAGGCCAATGAGAAGAATTTCTTCAAGGCAGAGGGCAAACGCTGGTTTCGCACCGGCGATCAGGGTGCCTTTGACGACGAGGGATATCTGTCGCTGACGGGCCGGCTGAAGGAAATCATCAACCGGGGCGGCGAAAAGATCAGCCCGCTTGAGGTCGATGGCATCCTGTCGGACCATCCGGCCATTGCGCAATGCGTGACCTTCGCGACCCCCCACGCCAAGTTGGGAGAGGACGTCGCCGCCGCTGTTGTGCTGAAAGAGGGGCAGGAGGCCACAGACCGCGACATTCGCGCCTTTGCGGGCGCGCGTTTGGCGGCGTTCAAAGTGCCGCGCACCATTCTGATCCTCGACGAAATCCCGAAAGGTGCTACCGGCAAGCTGCAGCGCATCGGCCTGGCCGAGAAGCTGGGTTTGGGCTGAGGGTCAGGCCATCAAGACCTGCATGTTCGGCGCCGGGGCCACTGCTTTGCGCGGCAAGGTGGCCGGTCTTTATCAGGAGTGGCGGCATGATCCATGTGTCTGCACAGGTAGCCTCTGGAAGCGACGCTTAGGCCGGGTGCCGCAAGGGGTCAGCACCGCAGGCTAGGCGAAGACCAAGACCAGTGAGGGAACGAGGGTCAGGACGACGATCACGAAGATGGCCATCACCAGGAAGGGCAGGATGCCTTTGACCGCGTCCTCCAGACTGACTTTGGCCAGGACCGAGGCGATGTTCAGACACAGCCCGGCCGGTGGCGTGATGAGCCCGATGCACAGATTGACCACGACGAGCACG
>CAYLVP010000075.1:0-10144 GCA_964387155.1 uncultured Rhodobacterales bacterium
CTTGCCCACGGGGATCTCGAACTCGAACTCATTGTAGCATTCATAGGGCTGCGCGCGGCGCAGATCCCAAGCAAGGCCAGAGCCGCGCACCATGACGCCGGAGAAGCCGTAATCCAGAATATCCTGCTCGGACACGATGCCGATATCGGCGTTGCGCTGCTTGAAGATGCGGTTCTCGGTCAAAAGCCCGTCGATATCGTCGAGCACAGCCGGGAAGGTGCCGCACCATTCCTCGATATCGTCGATCAGATCATCGGGCAGATCCTGATGCACCCCGCCGGGGCGGAAATAGGCGGCGTGCAGCCGCGCCCCGCAAGCCCGCTCGTAGAAGACCATCAGCTTCTCGCGTTCCTCAAAACCCCAAAGTGGCGGCGTCAGCGCGCCCACATCCATCGCCTGCGTGGTGACGTTGAGGATATGGGACAGGATGCGGCCAATCTCGGAATAAAGCACCCGGATCAGCGAGGCGCGGCGCGGCACCTCCGTCCCGGTCAGCTTTTCGATGGCCAGGCACCAGGCATGTTCCTGGTTCATCGGGCTCACATAGTCGAGCCGGTCGAAATAGGGCAGGTTCTGCAGATAGGTGCGGCTTTCCATCAGCTTCTCGGTGCCGCGGTGCAAGAGCCCAATATGCGGGTCGCAACGCTCCACAATCTCGCCATCCAGTTCCAGCACCAGACGCAGAACGCCGTGGGCCGCCGGGTGCTGAGGCCCGAAATTGATGTTGAAGTTGCGGATCTTCTGCTCACCCGTGAGCGTGTCGTTGAATTTAGAGCCGTCCATAGCCATGGCTTACACCCTCATCTCGCCTGCCGGGGCAGACGTTCGGTTTTGCGTCCAGCGGGCGGGCAGATCGCCGCCCATATAGCTGTCGATAAAGTCATATTGTGCCCGCAGCTCAGCCTGCGCCTTGGCGCGCTGCACGGGTTTCATGTCGATCTTGTCCGAGGCGTTGGAGCGCCGCTCGAAATCTGCCTCATGCTCGGAAAGCCCCAAGAAGCGGCAGAGCGCCGCAATGGTCGAGTTGCGGAAGAGCCGCTCGTAAAAGGTGACAAACAGCTGCGACGGGTCAATCGCCTTGCCGATCCGCGACAAAATGCCAGCATAGTCGCAGCGGATCGATAGCTGATGCTCCTCCCCTGCAAGCCAGCGGTCAAACATCTTGCCGGTCACTGCCTCGACGCGGGCTGTTGTGGCCTGCTTGCCTGCCCCGCGATCCGCCTTGAACCGCGCGGTCTGGCAGATGTTGGACCACAGCCGGTCTACGGGATCGCGCAGCAGCAGCACAAAGCGCACACGGTCGGTGAGTCTGGCCATCATCGACAGACGCTCAGCGCTCAAAAGCGCATAAGCCGGTGTGATATCGCCATGCAGGCGGCCCTCGCGCCCATCACGCAGGTAGCTGAGATAGGCGGGCACGTCTTCATCACGCGCGATCAGGGCCCGCAATCCATCCGCGTCCTGCCGCCAAAAGGCAGAGGCACGGCGGCGGGCATCCGTCTCCGCCCGCTGGCCGCGCTCAACCGCGCGCGCGGCGATCTTGTCGAGACGCTTGAGCTGGCGTTGCCGACCGCCAAGATCAAGGGTGGAGAAATAATGCAACTCCTTGACGCGCGGCAGCGCGCACTCGGGATGGCCCGCTAGATAGCGGTAAAGCCACGTGCTCCCCGCGCGCGTGGCCCCTAGCCCGAACATCAAAGTGGCCGCTTCACTCATGACCCAGCCCCTGACCGCCGCAGCGCGCCAAGGCCGTGCCGGGACGCGCTGTGAGGTTGCATTCTGCCGAATGAATGCCACCTGCCTGGATGTTTCTGATCACTGCCACCCTCACGCAGCCCCCTTGGCCTGCACCACGCCCCAAGCGGTCGGGACACGACTACCAAAGCGGCGCGCCGCATCATCATATATCGCAGCGAGTGCGGTACGGGCACGCTCCATCTGCGCGGGGGTCGGCACAAATTCTTCCTTGGAGGTCTGGTAGACCTTTTCTTTGAACTTCGCAGCAATCGGGCTGATGCCAAGAAACGCCGACAGATCGGCGACAGCTTCCGGTGAGAACATTGTCTCGTAGAACATCACATGTCTGTTCTCATCCGCCACGGCGCCATCCAGACGGGCCAGCGTTGTGGCATAATCGCTGCGGGCAAAGGCCGGGTGCGCGCCCCGCATCTCGATCGCCTCGTCAAAGGCGGCGCGAAAGGCAGTCAGGTCAACATGGCCGGACTTGATTTCCTGGCGAAGGTTTTGCCGCAGGCCGGAGACCAGACGCGTCACCGGGTCGCGCAGGATGAACAGAAACTTTGCCCCTTCGCGCAACTGGGACATTTCACGAAAGGTTGCCTGTGACAACAGCGCATAGGAGGGCGTGATATCCGCCAGCAACTTGGTGCCGGGGCGCATGTCACGGTTGAGATAGTCGAGATATCCTGCATGTCCCTCGCTCTCGCCGGCAAGAAGCGCGCTGAAGCGTCTGCGTTCTTCACGCACGGGCTGCGGGAACCTGTTGAACAGACTCTGAAACGGGCCGAGCCGGGCAAAGCGTTGCGCCTCGGCGGCGCGGGCATTGGCCATGATCCGAAACTGCTTGGACAGCGGCGACCGGATCGTGTCCCAGTAGTGCAGCTCCTTGGGCGACGGCAAGTGCACCTCTTCATGCGACTTGAGCTGCGTGTATAGCCAAGTCGTCGCAGCTTTCTGCGCACCGATGCCGTAGAGGACGCCTGGCTGCGACATGGTCTAGTCCTTCGCCTCCGCGCCCTTCTCGTCGCCCGGCAGCACATATTGCGCGCCTTCCCACGGGCTCATGAAGTCGAATTGGCGGTATTCCTGCACAAGCGTCACAGGCTCGTAGACCACGCGCTTTTGTTCTTCGTCGTAGCGCAGCTCGACATAGCCGGTGGTCGGGAAATCCTTCTTCAGCGGATGGCCGCGGAAGCCGTAATCCGTCAGGATCCGCCGCAGGTCCGGGTGGCCGGAGAACAGGATGCCGAACATGTCAAACACCTCCCGCTCGAACCAGTTGGCGGCGGGGTAGATATCGGTGAGGGAGGCCACGACCTCTTCTTCCCGGATGGCGGTTTTGATGCGGATGCGGTGGTTTTGGTACATCGACAGGTAGTGGTAGACCACGTCAAACCGCGCGTCCCGGGTCGGGCAATCGACGGCGGTGATATCCACGAGCGTCGTGAAGCGGCAGCTTTGGTCGGTCTTGAGAAACTCGCTGAAGGATTTGAGCGAGGCCAGGGCCACGTTCACCGTCAGCTCGTCATTGGCGATGGACCATTCCAGCACGCAATCGGGGCGTTTGGTCTCGATATAGGTGGCCAGCTCTGTGAGCGCTTCGGTCATCTTTGCCTGTCCTTAGCGGGTGATGGTGCCAGTGCGGCGGATTTTGCGTTGCAGCTGCAGGATGCCGTAAAGCAGCGCCTCGGCGGTGGGCGGGCAGCCCGGCACGTAGAGATCCACCGGCACGATGCGGTCGCAGCCGCGCACTACGGAATAGCTGTAATGGTAGTAGCCGCCGCCATTGGCGCAGGACCCCATTGAGATCACATAGCGCGGCTCCGGCATCTGGTCGTAGACTTTACGCAGCGCCGGCGCCATTTTGTTCGTCAGCGTGCCTGCGACGATCATCAAGTCCGACTGTCGGGGGGAGGCGCGCGGCGCCGTCCCAAAACGCTCCATATCGTAGCGCGGCATCGCGGTGTGCATCATCTCAACCGCGCAGCAGGCCAGCCCGAAGGTCATCCAGTGAAGCGAGCCAGTCCGCGCCCAGTTGATGATATCCTCGGTCGAGGTCACCAGAAAGCCCTTGTCTTGCAGCTCTTTATTCAGCTCAGCCGTGGCAACGTCCTTGTCCCAACCGGCGGTGTTTGCGCCTGCCATCACTCCCATTCCAAGGCTCCTTTCTTCCATTCATAGGCGAAGCCAATGGTCAGCACCGCCAGGAAGACCATCATCGACCAGAAGCCCAGCAGCCCCACATCCTTGAAGGCCACGGCCCAAGGGAAGAGAAAGGCAACTTCGAGATCGAAAATGATGAAGAGGATGGACACAAGGTAGAACCGCACGTCGAACTTCATCCGCGCATCGTCAAAGGCGTTGAACCCGCACTCATAGGCGGAGACCTTCTCCGGGTCGGGGTTCTTCACCGCCGCGACCGCAGCCGCGAGGATCAAAACAAGGCCCAGACCGATGGCCAGAGCGAGAAAAACAAGGATGGGAAGATATTCGCGTAGCAGCTCGTCCACGTATGTCTCCTTCGTGTGCCTGACCCTCGACGGACAGGCTTTCTGCAGCTTGCAGCGATCTTTACGCTGCACCGCCAAGAGGGTCAATGCGGCCAAGTGGTCAATTCAGGGGGAAAAATCAGTTGCCTGCGCACCGATCATCAGCAAAACTAAAAAATTTGAAGACGTTGCCAACACACGAAACTTTACCGGCACCCGCGTATTTTAGTGAGGAATTATGAAACCAGTTTTTTTGTCCGCAGCCGCGCTGCTAATATCCGCCTGTGACGCGACCCTGCAACCCAACGATACAACCCCACCAACCATATCGGTGTTCACACCATACACTCCCGGCAAACTGGCCTTTATCTCCAGCAATCCGGAAGTCGACCTTGGCAAGGTGGCCTGTCCCGAGGGCCAGGAGCCCACTGGCCCGCTTGCGATTGGACCATTCTTTCCAAGCGGCGTGGATCCGGCAGAGGTGACGCTCGTCTTCTCCGACAAGTCAGGGATCCGCAGCTTTGAAATTGCCGTTGGTGACCCGGGGCTGACTAATCTCCCTACGATACGCAAACAAGGCACGAGCGTAACCGGGCGACCGATTGTCTTTTACTCATACGAGGTGATCAGAACCGCCGACTTCAAAACCGTTGAATCTGTGGCTGCAGAATTTCGGATAATGGGCAATAACCAGATTGTTTATTTGCCGATCGATGCCACCGACCAAGCAGGCAATTCGGAACGCCTGTGGCTCTATCTGATCTCAGCTGACGATGTATGCCGGACGCGCCAGTGACACGCTGACCCCAATACGCGCCAATCAACGCAAGCGCTGCAAGAGCGCGACTGAAGGCTCCCCCGTCACCTCCACCCCGACACTCCGCTGAAATGCAGCAATCGCTGCGCGGCTTTTGGGGCCGATCACGCCGTCGGTGCCGCCCGTGTCGAAGCCTGCGGCGGTCAGGCGCTCTTGCAGCAGCTTGCGCTGCGCCTGGGTCAAGCCGTTGGCGTCGGGGCCGAAGGCGGTCTGCAGCGGTCCGCCCCCGGCAATCCGGCCCGCCAGATAGCTGACCCCCAGCGCGTAATTGTCGGAGTTGTTGTACCGTTTGATGACGCGGAAATTGGGGCCCGTCGCGAAGCGCGGGCCGCCTGCATCGGGCTGCAATCCACCGCTGGCACTTTCCCGCGCGGTCAAAGCCCCGCGCTGCCAGCCTGACCGGGACAGGTATGCGGCTGCGGAGGCCAGTGCATCGGAAGGATCATCCGACCAGATATCGCGCCGCCCGTCTCCCGTAAAATCAACTGCAAAGGCCTGATACGAGGTTGGGATGAACTGCGTATGTCCCATTGCGCCTGCCCAACTGCCCACCAGCTTATCCGCGGTCGTGTCACCCGATTGCAGGATCCGCAACGCCGCCAGAAGTTGCTTTTCGAAGAAGGCCCCACGTCGCCCGTCAAAAGCCAGCGTCGACGTGGCAGAGATCACGGGGATCGTCCCGCGCCGGGTGCCGAAATTGCTCTCCACACCCCAAATGGCCGCGACAACTTCCGCAGGCACGCCGTAGCGCGCCTCTATAGCCTGAAAGGTGCTGCGTCGCCGGGCGAAGGCTGCCCGACCTGCCGCGACGCGGTCCTCATTGGCGACGATAGCGAGGTAGTCCTCGAAGCTGCGTTTGAACTCGGTCTGGTTGCGGTCGCGCTCGATCACGCCGGGCAGGAAGCCTGCATTGCGAAAACCACGCTCGATCACGGGGCCAGAAATGCCAGCGGCAGAGGCGCGGGATTTGAACCCTGCCACCCACGCGCTCCAGCCGGCATTGGCAGCGGAGCGCATCGCAGGCTCAGCCCGCACAATCGGCCGCGTGGCCGCCCCGCCGCTACAGGCCTGAACGGCGGCGGCCACGCTGGCCAAAAGAAAATGGCGTCGCTGCATCTTCATCGGGGTTGCCCCTTGTTGTGACTGCTCTTCGTTATGACTGCTCTGGCGGGGCTCAGCTGGCCCAGTTTGGCTTGCGCCGCGACAAGAATGCCTCGACCCCTTCGCCAGCTTCGGCGTTTTCCCAGCGGGTGACAAGCGCCTGGATTGAGGCCTCGACCTCCGCCGGGCCGGGCGCACCGCCCAAGCGCAGAGCAAGCGCCTTGGCCTCGGCCACGGCCCCCGGCGCGCAGGCCAGATAGGGCGCGATTTCACCCTCGACCGCTGCATCCAGATCATCAGCCGTTTTTGACACGATACCAAGCGCTTGCGCCTCGTCATTGCCAAAGATGCGGCTCGACATGAAGACCTGCCGAGCGCGGCCCTCGCCCATGCGCGCTATCACATATGGCCCGATAGTGGCGGGGATCAGCCCAAGGCGCGTCTCGGTCAGGCCAAACTTGGATCCGGGGGCCGCGACAGTGACATCGCAAACGCAGGCCAACCCCACCCCACCGCCGAAAGCACCACCATGGATGCGGCCAATCAGCGGTTTGGGCAACCGGTTGAGCGCGCCCAACATGGCGGCCAGTTTGCCTGCCTCGGCAGCGCGCGTCGGCCCGTCCGCGTTGATCTGGGCCTTCATCCAGTTGAGATCGCCACCTGCGCAGAACATCTCGCCCGCGCCCTGCAGAACAACGACGCGCACTGCCTCATCCGCAGCAAGCTGATCTGCCGCCTGATGCAGCTCTGCAATCATCTGGCCGGACATGGCGTTGCGCTTGTCGGGGCGGTTCAGCGTCAAGGTGGCCACGCCGCCGGGGTCGGCCTCCAGCTTTATAGTGTCAAACATTCCGCATCTCCTGTGCCATGCGTGCCGCCTCTTCAATCAGGGCAAGGTCCAGCCCCGTGTCATAGCCAAGGGCTGCCAGATGGCGCATCACCGCCTCGGTCGCCACATTGCCGGCGGCACCGGGCGCATAGGGGCAGCCGCCAAGCCCGCCCACCGCCGCGTCAAACACGCGCAGGCCATGCATCAAAGCCACCTCGATATTGGCAAGCGCGCGTCCGGCGGTATCGTGGAAATGGCCTGCCAGCCGGTCCGGTGGCAGCTCTTGGCAGACCGACAGCAGCATCGCGTCGATCTGCGCGGGATGCGCCTTGCCAATCGTGTCACCCAGCGAGACCTCGTAGCAGCCCAGATCGCGCATCATGGCCACCGCCTGGGCAACCTCGCCCGGCGCGACCTCTCCGTCATAGGGGCAATCGGTGACGCAGGAAACATAGCCGCGCATGGGGATCCCGGCGGCTGTCGCTGCCTCAGCCACAGGCGCAAACCGGTCCAACGCCTCCTGGCGGGTCGCATTCAGATTGGCCTTGGAGAACCCTTCCGACGCGCTGCCAAAAATCGCGATCTCGTCAGCCTGTCCGGCCATGGCCCCCTCGAACCCGCGCAAATTGGGCGTCAAGGCTGCGTAAGAGACGGTCTCTTTTCGCGCAATTCCCGCCAGAACCGCGCCGCTATCGGCCATCTGGGGCACCCATTTGGGGGAGACAAAGCTCGCCACCTCGATCCGCCTGAACCCGGCCTCCGACAGAACGTCAACAAGTGCGATCTTGCGATCAGTGGGGATCACGGCCGCCTCGTTTTGCAACCCGTCGCGGGGGCCGACCTCGACGATTTCAACGGTGGGTGGGGAAAGCGGCGCCACTACGAATTATCCCTCCGGCGCGGGGTAGAACCCGGCGGCATAAAGCGCCCCACCTTCAGGAGGGAGAGAGGCAATGAACGCCGGCCGTGCCCGCAACCGGTCGAACCAGCCGTGCAAATGTGGGTAGGTTTCGGTTCTGACATAGTGGCTGCCGGCGTAAACCGCATAGCCGCAGGCGACATCTACGGCCGAAAAGCCCGAGCGCAGCAAGAAATCACGCCCGTCAAGCCGCGCGTCCAGCGCGGCAAAGCATTTGCCCAGACGCGCCGCCTCCAGTTTCATAACAATCGGGCTGCGCATTTCAGGTTCGTATAGCGCGATATGCTGCTGGGTCAGCGCCGCCACATGTTGGGCCACGGTTTCGGCAAAATGCAGCCAGACCAGCCAATCCGCGCGCTCAGGGTCGCCGGGGGCGCGGCCCAGCCCGGCCTCGGGGTAGGTTTCGCACAGAACCTCGATGATCGCGCCGGTCTCAAACAGGGTCTGGCCGTTCAGTTCCAACGCAGGCACCCGGCCCGCAGGGTTCAGCGCCAGATAGTCCGGGCTGCGCAGGTTCTTGCCAAAGGCGTGCACCACCAGCTCGAACTCAAGCCCCAGCTCATGCAGCAGCCAAAGGACCCGCATGGAGCGGGTCTGATGCGCGTGGTGCAACCGGATCATGGCTGCGCCTCGTCCTCAGGCTCCAGCGCAATCATGATATCGCCTGCCGTGATCTGAGCGTCGGCGGCCACATGGACGGCTGCCACCACCCCGTCGCGGCCTGCGCGCAGCACATGTTCCATCTTCATCGCCTCCAGCACGGCCAGCTTATCTCCCGCCGCCACGGTTTGACCTGCGGAAACATAGACCGATTTCACGAGGCCCGGCATCGGTGCGAGGGTCTCGTCACCCGTGTGGGCGGCTGCGTCGCCGCGCGCCAGCGGGTCGGGCAGATCAAACATATAGGCATTGCCCCAGAACACGGCGACACCAGAACTCAAACGCACCGCTTTTGCAGAGGTCTTGGCCCCGTCCACGGACCAGCTTTCGGCCGCATAGGTGATCTGGTGTTGCGCCTCACCGACGCTGACCATGAATTGCCCATCCGCCAGGGTTTCGACCTGCGCGAGACCCTCTTCGCCCCCCCAGACCAGACGCACCTCTTGGCGCAGGTTTTGCCACAGGCTGAACCCGGCCAGCGGGTCTGACGGGGCCTGCAAGCCTATAACCGCCGCAATCGCGCGGCATCGGCTGCAGGGTATCGCAGGCGCGCTGAGTGCGTCGATATTGCGCTCGATCAACCCCGTATCCACATCGCTTGCGGCAAAATCTGCATTCCGGGCCAAGGCTTTAAGGAAGGCGATATTGGTGACGGTCCCGGCGATATGCGTCTGTGTAAGGGCGTGGCTGAGGCGCGCCAGAGCTTCCGCGCGGGTTGCGCCATGCACGGTCAGCTTCGCAATCATGGGGTCGTAAAACGGGCTGATTTCATCGCCCTGCCTGACACCAGTATCGGCGCGCGCATCCGGGGCGAAACGCAGATGTTCCAACCGGCCCGTCGCGGGCAAAAACCCGGCAGGGACGTCCTCGGCGTAAATGCGCGCCTCGAACGCATGACCCGAGAAGGAGAGCGCCTCTTGCGTCATCGGCAAGGACGCGCCGGAGGCCACGCGCAATTGCCATTCTACCAGATCAACACCGGTGATTTCCTCGGTCACGGGATGCTCGACCTGCAGCCTTGTGTTCATCTCCATGAAGTAGAACCGGTCTTCCCGCAGCCCGTCAGAGGCGTCGACGATGAACTCTACCGTGCCCGCACCGGCATATCCGACGGCCTCAGCGGCGCGCACGGCGGCCTGCCCCATGGCGGTGCGCATCTCTTCGGTCATGCCCGGGGCGGGCGCCTCTTCGATCACCTTCTGATGACGCCGCTGTAACGAGCAGTCGCGTTCGAACAGATGCACGGCCTGCGCGCCATCCCCGAAAATCTGCACTTCGATATGGCGCGGTTTGGAGACGAATTTCTCAATCAAAACAGTATCATTGCCGAAGGCCTTAAGAGCCTCAGACCTTGCGGAGTCCAACGCGTCGTCAAATTCAGCCGCGCTGTCTACACGCCGCATCCCCTTGCCGCCGCCGCCTGCCACGGCCTTGATGAGGACCGGATAGCCGATCTTTGCGGCCTCGCCCGCCAGCCCATCCTGCGCCGCCCCGTGATAGCCCGGTACGACCGGCACGCCTGCCTTTTCCATCAGCGCTTTGGCGGCATCTTTCAGCCCCATGGCGCGGATGGCCTTGGCCGAAGGGCC